>NZ_QODK01000004.1:0-300000 GCF_003324485.1 Cohaesibacter intestini
TCGGAAGTCAAACGCCTCCGCGCCAATGGTACTTCGTCTTAAGACGCGGGAGAGTAGGTCGCCGCCAGGCCTGTTAAAAGCAAATCATAAAAAAAACCCCGGTGTTCACCAGACACCGGGGTTTTTTGATTCTTAAAAGATAATACATAAATCATAGTAGCTGTACGCTTTTAAGCACCGCATAAAGGCTCATGCCTTCTTGCAAGTTCAAGCGGTCCCAGGACTTGGTGGTGATCTGCGACAGAAAAATTTGGCGGTTGAGACGAAGCTGAACATCGACATGCATTTGGTCGGATTGTTTATGGTTCTGAATTGTCACTGGCAGAATGTTGTTTGCGCTGATGTCGGTTGGGCTGTTTTTCGACAACATGACATCACGGGATTTGATCCGGATTCTCACCATGGAACCGAGGGGCTTGTCCAATTGCGGCACATAGATTTTGTTGCCTTCCAGATTGATAAGCGACATGCCCTGAGCAGGTAAATGGGCCTTGACGATGCCGTTCAGGGTGCTTGCCGCGTCGAACTGCCCCGTTAATGCCAATAGGTCTATGCGCGATGTAATGTCGTAGACGGACCCTTGGGCTGCCAACTTGCCGTCCTTCAACAATATTACATCATCAGCCAATCTGGAGACCTCGTTCATTGAATGCGTGACCAGCAGTATCGGGATTTTGCTGTCAGCCTTGATCGTCTCGAGATGGCAGAGAATGTCATGTTGGCGACGATGATCCAAAGCGGACAGAGGCTCGTCAAGCAGCAAAAGATCTGGCTGCCTAAGCAGAGCGCGTCCAATCGCGACCCGTTGTTTTTCCCCGCCAGACAGCTTTGAAGGAAAACGGTCGAGTAAGTGCGCGATGTCGAGCATGGCGATTACGTCTTCAATCTCGGTGTGGCTGGGTCTGGGGAACGTGCGCTTGGCGCCAAACAGCAAATTTTGCCTGATGGTCTTGTGAGGAAAGAGACGGGCGTCCTGAAAGACATAGCCAATGCGGCGTTTGTAAGATGGTATATTGATACGGTCGCGCGTAGAGAAAAGGACCCGATTGTTGAGGCTGATATGTCCGCTCAGGGGTGTTTCGAGACCAGCAATCATGTTGATCGTCAGGGACTTTCCAGCACCTGAAGGGCCAAACAGGGCCGTTACACCCTTGTCCGATTGTGAAAAGCTCAGATCCAGTTCGAATGTTCCAAATGCGTGATGCAAGGCGATATCAAGGCTCATCGGTTCAAATGCCTCTTGATGCGGCGGTTGGCTATTTCCGATAAAACCAGACCTGAAAATGCGAGAGCGATGGAAAGGGTAACCAGTCTTGCCGCTATCGTTTCACCTCCGGGGGTTTGAATGGCGGTGTAGATGGCAAGTGGCAGCGTCCTTGTCTCACCCGGTATGTTGGAAACAAAGGTAATGATGGCTCCAAACTCACCCAGACTGGCGGCAAAGGCCGTGATGGCGCCAGCGATAATGCCCGGCATGGCGAGGGGTAGGGTAATCGATGTGAAATGATCGATCGGTCCCGCGCCAAGCGTTTTGGCAGCGGCTATTAGGCCGGGGTCAATTGCTTCCATTGCCAATCGGATCGCACGCACCTGAAAGGGAAAGGTTACGATGCCTGCAGCCAATGCCGCTCCGGTCCAGCTGAACACAAACTTGATGCCAAAAGTGTCCTGGAGAAAAGCGCCCAGTGGTGCGCGGGTGCCAAGGGTAACCAACAATAGATAGCCCATAACAACGGGGGGCAGGATCAATGGCAAATGGGTGATTCCATCGACAATGATCTTGCCGGGAAATCTGGGGCGAGACAGCAAAGTAGCGGTCATGATCGCTAAGGGCAAGGCGCAGCAGACAGCGGTTGCTGAAATCTTGAAGCTCAGGATTAATGCTTCTGCTTCTGCGGTGGTGATCAGATCCATCATCGGCTGCCTTTGCCTTGTTGATGCCTTTGCCTCAACGCGTCGTCCTACTTTTCTGTTGCGGTCGAGAATCCATAGCGCCGGAATATTGCCATGCCCTCAGTGCCTGACAAAAAGGAAAGCAATTGCTCTGCGGCAGTGGATTGGCTGTTTGTGGTCTTTGCGAAGACATAGCGGATAGGAGGCCCCGTTCTTTCAAAGACATAGAGGATCTGCAGATCCTCTATACCGACCATATCACTTTTATAGACAATGGCGAGCGGAACTTCCCTGCGTGATACCAAAGCCACGGCTGCCCGAACATTGTCTGTGCGTGCTATGCGTCTGGATGTTGCTTGCCATAGGCCCAACGCCTCTAGCGCCTGTTTTCCATAGATCCCAGCGGGCACATGGTCGGGATCTCCCATGGCGATCAGACCGTCCTTTCCAAGTCGAGAAAACAAATGCTTTTCGCTGAGATGGGGGAGAGACTTCTGTCCGTTTCCAAATGGTCCGACGAGTACAAGGTCGTTGGACAAGGAGCGGCTCTGGTGTTGCGGATCGAGCAGGCCACGATCGAGCAGATAGTCAGCCCATGCTTCGTTGGCCGAGAGAAACAGATCGGCATCGGCTCCTGCCTCGATTTGCCGGGCAAGGGTCGATGAGCCCGCAAAGGACAGACGGATAGCAATGCCGGTTTGCTGTTCGAAGCGTTTGGCCGCTTCACCAACCGCGTTGGTGAGGCTGGCTGCTGCGAAAACTGTCAGCCTGTTCTCGTCGGCACGGGTGGGAATGGCCAGCATTGCAAGGCTGGTCGACAGGAGAACGAGGAGCCGAGGGAAATGGAAAAGGGCACGCAACACTGGATTGGTCCTTAACGATCTGGTTTGTCGGCAGGCCGACATTACATCTGTGATGTCCCATTGTGCATATTCCAGACCAGCTTTGAAGCGTCTGAATGGGGTTGCTCGGTAGATGGGCGGGATAGAGGCTCGACTCGACCGCTTTTGGACAAAGTTGAGAAGTACAACCAGAAGGTTTTGTTAACCATAATGGGTCCGAAAACCCCATATTTTTCAATGTTATTCATCGTGGGGATTGCCAAAGAAACAAAACAGGGTGACACTTTACCCTCCACGGATAGGGGGAGCGGTGGCCTTCCTGAGGTGCGTTTCGCGCATCGATCCGGATCAGTGACGGGTATGGAGTTGCAGATCCTAGTCGGATCCTCTTCTCCGACCAATGGGGTTAATCCAGGATCAGGCGGCTTGCAGTTGGCGGGGCGCTTGAGGATCCAGAGGGTGAAGCAATGAAGACGATGCAATTTTTCGCAACAAGCGCTCAGATCTTGCGTTTGGTCGTGGTCGCCTCGATGATGACGCTTGTCAGCGTCGTTGGAGGCAAGGCAGCAGGTGACACGCCATTCTTTACAGGGGTTTGGGAATTGCGTGATGCGAATGGTGTACGGCCACTGGTCATGAGTGACTGGCTGATTTTCGACAAGAAACTACCGAATACTTGGCTTTATATGCGCTCGGATTCTGTGCCGGGTGTCCGTTATACCTTCCATGCGCGCCGCGTTTCAGTGAATGGATTGTCTGCGGCGTTGGTGGAAGTGGCCCGCGTTGACGATCAAAAGATGCTTTACCGCATGAGCGCCAATGGCACTGTCATCGAGCAGGGTGAAGCCCATCGCCTCAGCGTGCCCAATGCCGACAAATCCTGCCTCGCGGTGGATACGGAAATGAAGGATCTGCTTGGCAGCTGGGTGTTGGCCAGTGACAAGAAGAAACGCATGAAGCTCAGTGAAACCGAGCTGGAGTTGGCGGGCAAGAAGCAGACGATCTCGATGCAGTCGCTGCGCACCGGTCAAGTTGGCCTGTCCGTTGGCGGGACGCCTTTTGCTCTGTTCACCGATGCGGGGGGCGATTATGGGGTTCTGCAGATCCTGCCGCAAGGCACGCCTTCTTTTTCCGGCGGACCAATCGGGCAGCATGTCACCTTTGCGCAGGAAATTGTCGTAAGGCGCGCCAAAGGCCGGTGTGATGCGGCGATTGCCGGACGCCTGAAGCTGCTGGGTAAAAAACGCAAATAGCCATCATAAGACTTGCATGACAACGGGTAGCCTGCTTGATTGGGCTCTTCGCGATTGGCCCGTTGTCATCGAACAGACAGATCTTGCTCATAAGATTGGCGGCCAGAGACAATCAAGCAGGGAGATTTTGCCATGGAGCAAGTTTTTAGCACCAAATGTTTCGGCGGTGAGCAGCGCGTCTATAAACATAAATCCAAGGCAACTGGCACCGACATGGAATTTGCGGTCTTTCTGCCGCGTGCGGCTTTGGACGGCTTCGTTTGCCCGAGCCTGGTTTATCTCTCTGGTCTCACCTGTACATGGGAAAATGTCACGACCAAGGGCTTGCCGCAGATGCATGCGGCCAAGCATGGCATGATTTTCATCGCACCCGATACCAGCCCACGGGGCGAGGCTGTGGCCAATGATGATGGCTATGATCTGGGACAGGCCGCCAGCTTTTATCTTGATGCAACACAAGAGCCATGGGCTCCGCATTTCCAGATGGAAAGCTATCTGACGGACGAGTTGCCTGATCTGTTGATTGATGCCTTGCCCGTTGATGAAGATGCAATTGGTATCACTGGCCACTCGATGGGAGGGCACGGAGCGCTGACACTGGCCTTGCGCCATCCCGATCTGTTCCATTCCGTCTCAGCCTTTGCCCCGATCACCAATCCTGTTGATTGTCCATGGGGGCAGAAAGCCTTCAATGCCTATCTCGGCCCGGATGAGAGCCAGTGGGCGCAGCATGATGCTTGTGCGCTGATCAAGGAACAAGGATGGGATGGTGACATTCTGATCGATCAGGGTCTGGCGGATGACTTTATGTCCAGCCAGCTCAAGCCATGGGCCTTTGAAGCTGCCTGCCGGGAGGCGGGCGTCGACCTCACGTTGCGCTTGCAGGGTGGCTATGACCATTCCTATTATTTCATTGCCAGCTTCTTGGCCGATCACTTCGCCTGGCACGCGGATCGTCTTGAATAGGGTCGCTTCCTGCTAGGAAAATTTTCCGCAATCACGCAAGTTAGCCGGACTTTTGTCCGGCTAAGTAATTCCACTTGGAACTTGATTGATCGAGTTTACTTGTGCGCATTTTGGTGTCGTGAGCTTTAAGATGCCCTCTTTTCCAGATCAAGTTATCCTCAGTTTGCTGATAAAAGACTAGGGCGGGCTTTTTCATCTCCCTTCCGATTATAGAATCAGGCAGACGTTAGTCCCGATCCACACTATCCTGACATCAACTTGATCAGCCGCGCCTGCGCTGGATCCCGCTCGGTTGGTCTTAGGAGATATAACATGTCCGAAGGCTCTACTTCGGCTGACAATTCTGCCCAAATGGGGGTCGGTCGCCAAATCATTCTCGGTGCTCAAATGCTGTTCGTGGCATTTGGATCTCTGGTTCTCGTGCCCATTCTTACCGGCCTTAATGCGTCGGTCGCTTTGTTCACGGCCGGGGCCGGTACGCTGCTGTTCCAATTGGTGACCAAGCGTCAGGTACCTGTTTTCCTCGCCTCTTCCTTCGCCTTCATTGCGCCGATCATCTTCGGTGTGAATACCTGGGGCGTGGCTGGCACCATGTCTGGCTTGATCGCTGCCGGACTGGTTTACGTCGCCCTGTCTTTCCTTGTGCGCTATCAGGGTCAGAAAATCATCGACCGAATCCTGCCGCCGGTTGTCGTTGGTCCGGTGATCATGGTCATTGGCTTGTCGCTGGCCCCCGTCGCAGTCAATATGGCACAGGGCAAGTCGGGGGATGGTGCCATTCAGCTTGCACCCATGACCCAGTCGATTATCGTCGCTCTGGTGGCGATTGTTGTCACCATGCTGGTGACGTTGAAGGGTCGCGGCATGTTTCGTTTGTTGCCGATTCTGTGCGGTATTCTGGCGGGTTATGCCACGAGCTTCGCTTTCGGTCTGGTCAGTTTTGATGCCGTCTCACAGGCACCACTCTTTGCCGTGCCTTCCTTCACCTTCCCGGAATTCAATCTGGAAGCCATCCTGTTCATCCTGCCGGTGGCAATCGCGCCTGCGATCGAGCATATCGGTGATGTGGCAGCCATCTCCAACGTTGCCAAGAAGGATTTTCTGGTCCGTCCGGGTTTGAAAAACACCCTGCTGGGGGATGGGCTGGCAACAAGCTTTGCGGCCTTTTTGGGTGGGCCACCAAACACCACCTATTCTGAGGTGACCGGCGCGGTTGCGCTGACCAAGGCCTTCAATCCTGTGATCATGACCTATGCCGCCATCTGGGCGATTGTCTTCTCCTTCTCTGGGACGCTTGGAGCGGTGCTCAGCACCATTCCGGTGCCGGTGATGGGTGGCATTCTGGTCATTCTGTTCGGGGCCATTGCTGTGGTTGGTGTTTCCACCCTGCTCAAGGTGGGCGATGCCCTGACCGAACCGCGCAATTTGATCATTGCTTCGGTTGTGTTGGTGGTCGGCATTGGCGGAATGGAAGTGGGCTATGGTGATTTTCAGATCAAGGGAATTGGTCTGTCCGCTGTGGTTGCCATTTTGCTCAATGCCATTTTGCCTCGGGCGCATGCCGACTAAAGCGCCTTTTTCAAACCAGTCACGTTCAAGGCCCGCCCCAGTTGCGGGCCTTTTCTTTTTGCGTCGTCTACGCTTTTGCCCTTATATGCGACTGAGGCTTGATAACAGCAATTCGAACGACGACGGACTTTTGCTTTCATGGTGCAATCCATTCAACGGCCGGCAGTGCTGGTACGGCAACATCGCAAGGTGCTGGCGTGGCTTGCCTTTGGATTGACCTTGCTGGTTGTTGTCGCAACGGTGCTTAGCTATCGCGGCGCGCTGCTGAACAGTCAGGCCAATGCAACGGCCCGGCTGACGTTGCAGTTGGAGGGGCTGGTTAATGCGCTCGACAAATATCGTCTGCTGACGCCACTGCTGGCGCGCCGACCCGATCTGCTGACTATTTTTTCCAGCACGCATGATGACGATGATATGGAGACGGCCCTGCAAGGGATGGCGCGGATCGGCGGCATGAGCGATGCGGTTGATATTCGTCTGACCTTTTTGAACGGCTTGCAGCTTTCTACATTCTCCTCGCGGCAGGAAGGTGAAGTCTCCAGCGACCCTGATATTCTTAAGCGGCCCGACATTGTGCAGGCGCTTGAGGGGCGGCTCGGTCGCTGGTTGAGGCATGGCTCGGAGGGGCGGATCTATGTCTTTTCCTTCGCTGCCCGGGTCGATGGTCAGATTGCCGGGGTGGTGTCGGTGCATGTGGATCTGAGTGGTACGGAACAGATATGGGCCTTATCACCCCAGCCCATATTGGCAACCAAACAGGGGCGGGTCCTGCTCACCAACCAAACTGCGTGGCTGAATGCCCAGATGGATGGTCATACAGACCATGCCCACCCCTGGACACTGGAAAAACGGCCAAGTCTGTTCGGGCCGTTGCTGATCGATGTGCGCAGCCGCAATGGTGCCCATGATGTGGCGGGTGACTATGTGGCGGCCAGACGCACCGAACATGTGCTGGGCTGGACCTTCTATGCGCTTGAACCTTTGCGCCGACCGGTGATGACAGCGGCCACTGCTTTGGTCATTTCGAGTTTGATTTCCGGTTTGGTGCTGGGGGCCTTATCGGTGGAGTTCAATCGCCAGCAAATGCAGTTGCGCCAGAGGCGTAAGGATCTGGCAACCAGTCAATGGCTCGAGCGCCGGGTGCGGGACCGGACACGGGAATTGCGCCAGACGCAGGAAGGGCTGATCCATTCAGCCAAGCTTGCAGCCATCGGTCAGATGTCGATGGTGTTAAGCCATGAATATAATCAGCCGCTATCGGCCATTCGCTCCTATGCGGACAATGCGCAGTTGCTGTTTTCGGCCGGGCGGTATGCACAAGGGCAGGACAATCTTTCGCGCATTGGCAAACTGGTCGATCGTTTGGCCAATCTGTCGAAAACCCTCAAGACCTTCGCCCGCAAGCCCGGCGTCGACCTGAAGTCGGTGTCGGTTGATCTGGTCCTCGACGAGAGTGTGATGCTGATGCAGCCACAAGCCCGCAAGGTCGGGGCGACCCTTGAGGTGGTGCGCGAGGCGAGCCAGTTGCTGGTGACTGCCGGACATACGCGGCTGGAACAGGTGTTGATCAATTTGATTGCCAATGCGCTTGATGCCATCGCTGAGCAGGATTCAGAGACGCGCGGTGCCGCTGGGCGGGTGAGAATCCGGGTCGCCCGTGATGGCGACAATGGGATCATCGAGATCAGTGACAATGGGCCGGGGATCGAACCCGCCTTGCGAGCCGAGATTTTCGAGCCATTCGTCACCAGCAAGGGCCATGGGGTCGGGTTGGGGCTGGGCCTGCCGATCGCCAGCAATCTGGTAAGCGGATTTGGAGGCTCCCTGTCGCTGGTCGATCCGGCCGCCGATGAGATGAAAACCACCTTCCGCATCACGCTGCCGTTGGCGAACGATGGATAACAGAGACGAAACTGAGCTGAACACGCACCCGGATGCTGGGGTGTGGCTGGGGGAATGAGGACAAGATGACGAGCCAAACGAAGATTTTGCTGGCCGAGGATGAAGAAGAGGTCCGCTTTGCCCTCAAGCAGGGGCTGGAGTTGGCTGGCTATGAGGTCATTGAGTTTGACAGTCGCGAGGGGATCCTTGAAACCATCTCGCGTCATCTGGAAGGCATCCTGATTTCGGATATCCGGCTGGGGTCCGACGATGGCCTTGACTTGATGCAGCATGTGCACGAGCTGGATGATGCCTTTCCGGTGATCCTGATCACGGGGCATGGGGATGTGCCGCTGGCGGTGGAAGCGATGCGGCGTGGCGCCTATGATTTTATTGAAAAGCCCTTTCCCATGGCGGTTCTGGTTGGGGTGGTCATGCGGGCGGCAGAAAAGCGCCGGTTGGTGCTGGAAAACCGGGCTCTGCGACAGGAACTGGCCGAAGAGAGCAAGTTAGAGGGGCGGCTGGTTGGCCAGTCCCTTGCCATGCAGCGCCTCAGGTCGGATATTCTGGCATTGTCCGATACGGATGCGGACATCCTGATCAAGGGGGAAACCGGATCCGGCAAGGAAATGGTGGCACGTGCCCTGCATGAAGAGGGGCGGCGCTCGGGTGCGCCGTTTGTGGCGCTCAATTGCGGCGGTTTGCCTGCGGATATCATCGAATCCGAATTGTTCGGTCATGTGCAGGGGGCGTTTACCGGCGCCTCATCAAAGCGGGTGGGCAAGCTGCAATATGCCAATGGCGGGACGGTGTTTCTTGATGAAATCGAGACCATGCCAATGGAATTGCAGGTCAAGCTGCTGCGTGTCATCGAAGAACGCGCTGTTGAACCCTTGGGCACCAACGAGCTGATCGCGCTTGATATCCGTTTCATCGCTGCCACCAAGACCGATCTGGAAGAAGCCGGACGGCAGGGGAGCTTCAGACCTGATCTATTCTATCGGTTGAATGTTGTCACCCTCCATATCCCGCCCTTGCGTGACAGAAAGGAAGACATTCCGGACCTGTTCAATTTTCTCGCCCGGGGTGCCCGCTCGCGCTATCGCAAGGATATCCCGGATCTAACCCGTAGCTTGCTCGACCGGCTGATGGCGTATGATTGGCCGGGCAATGTGCGCGAGTTGCGTAATGCAGCGGATCGGTTTGTGCTCGGTCTGTCGATGGGGCTGGCGGATGGTCAGGGCGGAGAACGTGACGACGCAGTCCAGAGTGTGACGGCAACCTTGGCGGAACGTGTCGGGGCTTATGAGCGGCAATTGATTGCCGAAGCCCTGAAGGAGCAGGGAGGATGCCGGACGAAAACGGCCGAAAGTCTCGGGCTTGGCCGCAAGACGCTGTATGACAAACTGAAGAAATATGACCTGGAATAGGATCGGATGAGGGAGCGATCCTGCATCCAAATGTGTGTGGGAATCGATACAGACTGGAGGGGATGTGTAACGAAATCCACACAGATTGCAGGGTGTGTTGCGCGAGCTGTGCAATTCAATTGGGTCTGATATGCACTATATTCAAGGCTTTGCTGGAAAATTCATCGACTTTGCATCTTTTGGCACGGGCGTTGCATACAAGAGATCATTCGCAAAATGGGCAAAAGCCCTGAAATGACTCTCTGGGAGGAGACCCCGATGAAGAAACTTGTTCTGGCCGCAGCCTCGGCTGCGCTGCTGCTCGGCACTGCAGCTGCGTCTGCCAATTGTGATGACGGTGAGATGGTCATCAAATTCAGCCATGTGACCGCTGCGACTGGCCATCCCAAGGGTGAAGCCGCCTCGCTTCTGGCCGAACGCGTCAATGCCGAAATGAACGGCAAGGCCTGCATGGAAGTGTTCCCGAACTCGCAGCTATTCAATGACAACAAGGTGCTCGAAGCCCTGCTGCTCGGTGATGTTCAGCTGGCAGCGCCTTCGCTTGCCAAGTTCGAGAAATATACCAAGAAATTCCGCCTGTTCGATCTGCCCTTCCTGTTCAAGGATATGGGGGCAGTTGATCGTTTCCAGACCTCTGACAATGGTCAAGCCATGCTCGATTCCATGCAGCGCAAGGGCTTGCAGGGATTGTCCTACTGGCACAATGGCATCAAGCATTTCTCGGCCAACAAGCCTTTGATCAAACCGGCTGATGCATCTGGCCTGAAGTTCCGCGTGCAAACCTCCGAAGTGGCCGCCGCAATGATTGAGGCACTGGGTGCCAACCCGCAAAAGCTGGCATTTGCCGAGGTTTATGGCGCCCTGCAGACCGGTGTTGTCGATGGTCAGGAGAATACCTGGTCCAACATCTACACCAAGAAATTCTTCGAAGTGCAGGACGGTGTGACCGAAACCAACCATCAGGTGCTGGACTATCTGGTCGTCACCTCCACCGAATGGTGGGATGGCCTGGATCCGGAGATCCGCACTCAGCTGAAGACCATCATGGATGAAGTGGCCGCTGAGCGGAACGCTCTGTCGACCGAGATCAACGCGCAGAACCGCGCCAAGATTCTCGAAGCTGGCGGCGTGATCCGTGAGCTTGATGCGTCCCAGCGTCAGGCCTGGGTGGATGTGATGAAACCCGTTTGGGACCAGTTTAAGGACGATATCGGTCAGGATCTGATCGATGCGGCTCTGGCTGCCAACAACTAAGCAATCCGCTTGATTGCAATAGGGAGAGGGCGGTCTGCTGCCTTCTCCCGACCAGAAGCGTTCGATGCGTGTCTGTTCGAGCGGATGCCGAGGTGGTTGCTTGTGTGCAAGGGATAGGCCTGCACCGACCGACTGCGTGGTTTCCCTTCCTTCAGCGTCGTTGAACAACAAGACAACACCCTGCAAAGACAGGGCATGGGGGCGGGTATGGAACGACTGTCTCGCATCATCACGAAATTCGAGGAAACGGTCATTTCGCTGCTATTGGCAGGGATGGTGCTGCTGACCTTCTCGCAGGTGATTGCACGTTATATTTTCAATTCCGGCTGGGGGGCTGCGCTGGAAGCCACCACGCTGATGTATGCTTGGATGATCCTGTTTGGGGCATCCTATGGCATCAAGATTGGTGCCCATTTGGGGGTCGATGCCTTGATTGCGCTGTTGCCCAATCGCCTGTTTCGGGTTGCTGCGGTTCTTGGTGCCCTGACGGGCGTTGTCTATGCCCTGATGCTGCTGGACGGGTCGATGACCTATATCGGCAAGATGTACAAATTCAACATCGGCATGGAAGATCTGCATTTTCCGGACTGGTTTGCCAATGGTGTGGCCCCGGCCATCGGGCTGGAAATCTATGACAATGAAGTGCCGCGCTGGTTGGCCTATTCGATCCTGCCAATCGGTCTTGCCTTGTTTGCCCTGCGCTGTTTGCAGGCGGCATGGGCGATCGTGGTTGGCGATCGCAAGATGATTATTGCGAGCCATGAGGCAGAAGACCTCGTCGCAGAAAACAAGAACAAGGCTTAAGGGGCACGGGCATGGAAACTTTCTTTCTTTTCTGCATGGTGCTCGGCCTGTTGCTGTTTGGTGCGCCGATCTCCATTTCGCTGGGGCTGTCCAGCGTCGTTTATATCCACTTTTTCTCCGATGACAGTCTGTCATCAATGGCTCAAAAGCTGTTTGAAGCGACCGAGCATTATACCTTGTTGGCGATCCCCTTCTTCATTCTGGCCTCCAGTTTCATGGCGACCGGCGGCGTCGCCAAACGCATCATCCGGTTTGCCATTGCGGTGGTCGGGCCTTTTCCCGGAGGCCTTGCGATGGCGGGGGTGTTTGCCTGCATGCTGTTTGCTGCGCTTTCAGGGTCTTCGCCCGCAACTGTGGTCGCCATTGGGACGATCGTCATTGCCGGCATGAAGGATGTCGGCTATCCGAAAGAATTTGCTGCTGGCATCATCGCCAATGCGGGTACGCTCGGCATTCTCATCCCGCCCTCCATCGTGATGGTGGTTTATGCAGCGGCGACCGATGTGTCGGTTGGTAGGATGTTCCTGGCCGGGATTATTCCGGGTCTGTTGGCTGGCACGATGCTGATGCTTGGCATCTATATCGTGGCCAAGCGCAAGAATTATCCGCGTCAACCCTGGAAAGGGGTCGGCGAGCTGGCGTCCGCTGCGGGCGATTCCGCTTTTGGCCTGTTCCTCATCGTCATCATTCTGGGCGGCATCTATGGCGGGGTCTTCACGCCGACCGAAGCAGCGGCGGTGGCGGCGGTCTATGCGGCTTTTATCGCTCTGTTTGTCTATCGTGATATGGGGCCATTGCGCGAGGTGTCCTGGCGGCGGCCAAGCGAGGGATTTGTCGAGGCGGCGATCCGCAACCTTTACCTCACAGTGACCCGCTTCCCGCTCGCTTTGGTGCATGAAGACACGCAAAAGGTGATGACCAACTCGGCCAAGACGACCATCATGCTGATGTTCATCATCGCCAACGCTCTGTTGTTTGCCCATGTGTTGACGACCGAGCGAATCCCGCAGCAGATTACCGATCTGATGATCGGGGCAGGCTTCAACTGGTTCACCTTCCTGTTGGCAGTCAATTTGTTGCTGCTGATCGGAGGCCAGTTCATGGAGCCGTCTGGTCTGTTGCTGATCGTTGCACCGGTGGTGTTCCCGATTGCCATCGAGCTGGGTGTCGATCCGATCCATCTGGGCATCATTATGGTGGTGAATATGGAGATCGGCATGATCACGCCGCCCATCGGGCTCAATCTGTTCGTCACCTCGGGCATCACCGGCATGTCGTTGGTGCAGGTGGTCCGGGCTGCCTTGCCATGGGTCGGCATTTTGATGATTTTCCTGATCTTGGTGACCTATATTCCATGGATCTCGACGGCCATACCGACCGCCTTGATGGGACCGGAAACCATCACGCGCTAACCATCAACAAAGAAGAAGAAGCGTCCCCGCACCTGATAAAGCCGCATCCACTGGATGCGGCTTTTTTCTATCAGGCAGGGGTAGGGCCGACATAAAGGGATTGTGGTCGGATCAGCTTGTTGCTGGCAGTCTGTTCCATGACATGGGCGGTCCAGCCTGCTGTTCTGCCAACGGCGAAGAGGGGCGTGAACAAGCTGCGATCAATGCCGATGCTGTCGAGAAGGATCGCGGTGTAAAACTCGACATTGGTGTCGAGGGTGCGGTCTGGCTTGTGCTTCTTGAGGGCCTTGAGGGCGGCTTTCTCGATGGCCATGGCATGAATGATCTTGTCTGAATGGCTCGCCATTTTGGCCAGACCTTCTTTCAGGATGTCGGCTCTGGGGTCGCGTACCCGATAAACGCGATGGCCAAAGCCCATCAGGCGGCGGCCTGCTGCCAGCTCTTTGGCGATCCAAGCATCCGCTTTGTCCGGTTTGCCAATGGCTTCGATCATGTCAAGCACGGGGCCGGGTGCGCCCCCATGCAAGGGGCCTTTCAACGCGCCGATGGCACCTGAAATGGCCGAGCGCATGTCCGACTGCGTTGAGGCAATCACCCGCGCCGTGAAGGTCGAGGCATTCAGGCCATGATCGCAAATCGTCACCAGATAGCGATCAAGGCTTTCGACTTCATGGCTGCCGGGGGATGCGTCATGCAGCATGGCGAGGATGCTTTCCGCAAAGCTGTGCTGCGGATTGGGGGATACCAGCGTCATTCCCTGCTTGGCGCGGAAGCCGTTCGCCAGAAAGACCGGCATGGCCGCGAGGATCGCCACCGGTTCCGATGTGGAGTTGTTGATCGGAAGGGCATCGAGACAGGCCCGCATCCATTCAATTACTTCAAGATTTGGGGCCAGGGGAGCCAGCTGATGCACGACTTCCATCGCCTGAAGACTGGCTGCTGCCAATTGATCCCGGATGCTGGTGACGGGTTCTTTGGTAAAGCCCGACCAGAGGTCAACGACAACATCTTCAAACGGGATGCGCCCCGCCACGTCCTCCATGCGTCGGCCACGCAGGATGAGCTCTCCGGCTGCACCATCCACATGGCTGAGGGTTGTTTCTGCGACCACGACATCATCGAGGCCGGGGGACATATGGTGCTTGGGTAGGGAGTTTGACAGGGCAGATGAGCGCATAACCTTGTTCATTGGAAATCCTTTCTCGTGTTTGTATCTGCCCTTAGACTTGACGATCCTGTCATCATTGATCAATCTTGATTCAAACAATCAATATATCACGACTTTGGTAGGGAGCGTGGCCATGGCGGCCCTTTACATGACGGCGAAAGAAGCGGCGGCGGAATTGGGTGTGCGGGTTGAGACGCTCTATTCCTATGTATCCCGCGGGTTTATCCGGTCACAGGCGGGGCCGGGGCGGTCCAGACTCTATGCATCGGATGATGTGCGGGCGATGCGGATGCGCAATGGAGACGCAGTGCCGACCATGGGACCCGAGGTGCGCGACAGCGGCGATGTCATTCGGTCAAGCTTGACTTACATTGACGAGGCCGGGCCGCATTATTGTGGCCGATCAGCTATCGAGCTGGCGCAGCATGGCACATTGGAGGCGACGGCCACCCTTTTGTGGGACTGTGGTGCGGTCAATCCCTTCAATCGCGAAAAACCGCGTCGTCCGATTGCCTCTGCGCCCGCTGCCTTGCGTCCCGTCGAGCGGGCGATGGTGATGTTGTCTGCGTGGCCGTTGGTCGACCGGTCCGCCTATGCGCTGCATCCCTCCATTCTCTGGGCCCATGGGGTGGATCTTTGTCGTCTGGTTGCCTCGGAGCTGGTCAATGTCCCGCCCGATGCAATTCCGATTGCAGACCTGATTGCCAAAGGCTGGGGCGTTGACGGGGCGACGGACAGGCGGTTGATCAGTATGGCTTTGGTGTTGTCTGCAGATCATGAACTGAATTCGAGCGCCTATGCCGTGCGGGTGGCTGCGTCCACCGGGGCGCCTTTGCATGCGGCCATCGTTGCGGGCATGGGGGCGTTTCTGGGGCCCAAACACGGAGCTGCCAGCGAACGGGTGGATCACTGGTTTGAAGGCATGGTGCGAGAAGCCGATCCGGCCTTGGCGCTTGAGAAGCAATTGATGCGGGCAGAGGACCTGCCCGGCTTTGGCCATCTTCTTTATACGAATACGGATCCGCGAGGCAAATGCCTGATGGACGCCATACGGGCGGCACATCCTGATCATCCGGGCGTCCTTCTGGCAGATCAGGTGATTGATCATGCTCGGGCCCTGTTTGGCATTGCGCCGAATATCGATTTCTCACTTGCGCTGATGAAACGGGTTTTGAAGTTGCCAGAAGGGGCCGGGATGGTGCTGTTTTGTGCCGGGCGCATGGTCGGCTGGATCGGGCATGCGCTGGAGCAATATAAGAGTGGCGCGCAGATCCGTCCGCGCGCTCTCTATGTGGGTCCCAAGGGTATATAAGGCGGATTGACTCAGAGCGTGGCGAAGGCCCGGTCCAGCTTTTCGATCACCTCGTCGATATGTTCGGCCTTGATGCAGATCGGCGGCTTGATCTTGAGCACATTGTCAAACGGGCCGTCGGTGGAGAGCAGCACGGCTTCGTTTTTCATGAAGTTGATGATGCGGCCTGCTTTCTCGGTGGCGGGTTCCAAGCTTTCGCGATCCTCGACCAGTTCGGCCCCGATATAGAGGCCGCGGCCACGGACATCGCCGATCAACGGATATTTGTCTGCCAAGGCCTTCAGGCCCTGTTGGAAATAGGTCCCCATTTTGAGGGCATTGTCTTGCAGGCCTTCCTGTTCGATGACATCCAGCACCGCCATGCCGACGGCGCAGGAAACCGGGTTGCCGCCAAAGGAATTGAAATATTCCATGCCATTGGCAAAGGCGCGGGCAATCTGAGGCGTGGTGACGACGGCGGCCATCGGGTGGCCATTGCCGATTGGCTTGCCCATGGTGACGATGTCCGGGATGACCTTTTGATATTCAAAGCCCCACATATGCTCACCATCACGGCCAAAGCCGATCTGCACTTCGTCGGCAATGCAAAGACCACCGGCAGCGCGGACCTGATCATAGGCATGGGCGAGATAGCCGTCTGGCAGCACCACCTGACCGCCGCAGCCAAGCATGGATTCGGCGATGAAGCCAGCAGGCCCTTGATGGCCCTTGGTTTGAATCGCGGCAATGCATTCCCCGACATCTTGCGCATAGGCGCGACCGCTGTCGCTGCCATAGCCTTTGAAGCGGCCACGATAGGGATCAGGCATTTCGGCAATCTGGGTGTTGGGCGGGCAGCCTGCGCCGCCATTGCGGTCAAATTTGTAGGGGCTGACGGCGACATTGGCCGCCGTGTTGCCATGATAGCCCCAATTTACGCAGATCATGTCGCTGTTGCCAGATACAGTGCGGGCCATCCGCATGGCCAACTCATTGGCCTCGCTGCCTGAACAGGTCAGATAAACCACTGAAAGCGGATCGGGCAGGGTGGCGGCGAGCCGCTCGGCATAGTTGATGATCGTGTCGTGCAGATAGCGGGTGTTGGTGTTCAGCCTGCGGGCCTGCTTTTCCAGCGCTTCGACCACATGAGGGTGGCAATGGCCGACATGGCAGATATTGTTGACCAGATCGAGATATTCCCGACCCGTTTGGTCAATCAGAAACTGCCCCTTGCCGCCGACAATCTTCAACGGTTGTTTGTAGGACAGGCTGAGGGATGGGCCTATGGCGTGATCGCGGCGGGCTTTGAGGTCGCTGACGCTGGTGGCGTCGGTCTCAAATGCGGCGGGGTGGAAATCGACGATCAGATTTGGATCGGGGCAGATATCGCCCCAGACATCCATTCGGTTGGGTTCGCCTACCCCATAGAAATCCCCCGTCTCACCGAGCAGATCGAGGATGATCTGGAAATGCAAATGGGGCGCCCAGCCGACATTGACCGAGGCGTCGCCAATATAGCCAATTGGGTCGCCTGCCTTCACCTGCTGACCGGGGCTGAGCAGATCAAGGGTCGCCAGCGACAGGTGACCATAGAGGGTGAAGAAATGGCTGCCCGTGTCGCCTGCCTGATGTTTGAGGATCACGGTGGGGCCGTAATTCTGGTATTCGGCATTGTTTACCACTGAGACCACCTCGCCATCGAGCGGAGCAAAGATCGGGGTGTCCACGTCGATGAAGACATCAAAGCCCAGATGGGTGCTGCGCCAGCCTGACCCCTCGCGGCTCTTGAAGGCATCGGTGCGGTAGCAATCGCGGTCTTCGGCATAAAGCCCGATGGCATAGGTCGCTTCGGTTTCAGTCATTTTTTGCTGGATGAAGGCCCAATGGGCGTTGCCATCGGACAGCAGCTCCAAGCCTTCTGCGCCCTTGGCGTAAGACACCAAGATGCGGGCTTCGCGCTTCAGTGGGCGGGCAAAGATCGGGGCGAATGAGCTTTGATTGGCCTTCAGCCATGGCAGGACCTTGTCGCCATTGGCGGTGGCGCATTTGCCTGCTGCCTTGCGCCATGCGGCGGCAACAAAGCGCAGATTAAGCCGATCAAGGCGGGCGAGCAGGTCAAAGGCGGGTTTCTGGCTGATGGTCAGATAGGCATTGTCCGGGTAGCTCGCCGCGCGGTGGGAGCTGATGCAGACTGACATGACCAGCCGCATGGCCATTTGCATCGGCAGGACGGCCATCTCAAGGTCTGTGAGGGGACATTCTGCGCAATAGGCGGCGACAATATCGCTGCCATCGCTGATCAGATCATCGCTCTCCATCAAGGCATAGGCCAAGGTGACGGCCAGCTCGTTGACCCGGCGGGAATAAACCATGTCGCCGAAATCGATCAGGCCGACAGTGCCCTTCTGCTCGTCGACAATCAGATTGAGATCATTGGCGTCGTGATGGATGATCGCGCCGGGCAGGCGAGCGAATAATGGCTTGGAGATGATGTCATAAAGCGCAAAGAAGCGGGCGACCATCGCCCGGTCGGCTTCATCGGCAATGTCGGGAATAAAGGCGCGGCAGGCCTCGACATTGTCGAGATTCCACAGAAAGTCCGGCTGATGGGCTGCGGGATGGCCAAAGCCCTGCAAAGCCTGTGTCAGGCGCCCCATGGTCTGTCCCAGTGCGTGGCGTAGCTCTTTGGTCTTTTCACAATCGGCAAAGGTTACGCCATCGAGATAGGACACGGTCCGCATCCAGTTGCCACCATCCGCTTCTGGCAGTTGAATGAGGCTGTTGCCGGTCTTGCTGCACAGGATCTGTGGCAGGGCGAGGGACGGATCAACTGCCTGCAAGTGTTCGAGGGCTGCGATTTGCAGATCAAGCAGGGCCTTGTCTTCGCCCTTGTTGGCGATCTTGACCGTGTAGCGCCGATCCTTGCCGGTTGCCCCGTCTTTCTCGTCAAGGCGCATATTCTGGTCCCGCTCGCTGACCAGCTGCTTGAGGCTGCCGGTTTTGCCGTAATGTTCTTCGAGTAGGGCAAGGAGGCGCTCTTGGCTGAGATTCGGTGGCGGGATGTCAAAGGCAGACGAGGCGGAAGGGGCAGAAGGCTGGCTCATGATGATGGTCTTTTTGGCTTGAAAGGCGATCGCTGGATGAATTGTATCCAATATTCAATGAAAGGCACGCGACCGCAAGACAGGGAATGTGATTTTGCCCATTCCTTGTTCTCATGCGGTCGGAAGCGATGGCGATGCTATTTCGGCGCGTTGGCCTCGAGAAAATCCCCCATGCGGTCAATGGCGTTGAGGATGTTATTTAGGCTGTTGGCATAGGAAAGGCGGATATAGCCCTCCCCATGGACGCCGAAGTCTGGCCCACCGATGGTGGCGACGCCGGCTTCTTCCAACAGGCGTGAGGAGAGCTCCTTGGCCTTGAAGCCTGTCGCCTTGATGTTGGGGAAGGCATAGAAGGCGCCCTTTGGCGTGATGCAGGAAACGTTGGGCAGGTCGTTCAAGGCCTCGACCACCGCTTTGCGGCGGATGTCGAACTCGTCCATCATGTAATCGACTGCTCCTTGCGGGCCTGTGAGGGCGGCGATGCCGGCAAACTGGGCGGCGCTGTTGACGCAGGAATAGGAATTGACCGCCAGCTTGCGGGCATCATCCAAAATTTGCGCGGGCCAGACGGAAAAACCCAACCGCCAGCCGGTCATGGCATAGGTCTTGGACCAGCCCGACAGCAGAATCAGGCGATCAGCCAGTTCGGGATAGCTGGTCAGGCTCTGATGGGCTAGGTCATCAAAGGTCATGCGCGAATAGATCTCGTCGGACATGATGGCCACCTCGGGCCATTGCGCCAGTCCCTTGACCAGTTTGTCGATTTCAGCCTTCGGGGTGACGCCGCCGGTCGGATTGGATGGACTATTGACGATGATCAGACGGGTTTGCGGCGTGATCAGGGAGAGCAACTCGTCTGCCGAGAAGGCAAAGCCATTTTCCTCCCGAAGGGGCACAGGCACCGGGCGGGCGCCGGTGAATTCGATCATCGAGCGATAAATCGGGAAGCCGGGATCGGGATAGAGAATGTCCGCCCCGGGCTGGCCGAACATGGTGATGGCCATATACATGGTCACCTTGCCACCGGGCATGATCATGATCCGGTCCGGGGCTATGTCGGCTCCGTGGCGCAGTTTGAGATCGTCAGCCACCGCCTCGCGCAGGGCCGGGATGCCATTGGCCGGGGAGTAGCCATGCTCGCCGGCTTCCAATGCCTTGACTGCCGCGCTGACGATGTGATTCGGGGTTTTGAAATCTGGCTGGCCGATGCCCAGATTGATGATGTCGCGTCCTTGCGCGGCCAGATGGTTGGCGCGGGCGAGGACGGCAAAGGCATTTTCGTCGCCCAGATTGGCGAAATTGGCGATGGGGTGAAGCATGATTGGCCTCCCTTGGCGATCTTGTTGGTTGGCGATACGATAGGCGCAGAATGGGCTTGGGTAAAGTGACTAAGGGCTTGTGTGGAGGGAAGTATGGGATTGCTTTGCAAGGTGAATTGATGTCGGAAAAGACCGTCAGATCTTGAATCCTTCGAAATCCGCCTTACCATTAAGGGGAGGCACCACTCTGGTGCGTCTCGCACGAATGCACTCGCTCTCTGTCCTCTTTGTCTGTCGCACGCTGTTTCGTGCCTTGTAGGAAGGTCATGACATGATCAAATGTCCCATGATCAAACATCTGTGGCGCGATATGAGCCGCGACGAGATTGCTGAATTATCTGCGCGTGATCCGATTGCCGTGTTGCCGATTGCCGCGATTGAACAGCATGGGCCACATTTGCCCACGGGCACCGACGCGCTGCTGGCGGAAGGCTATGTCGAGCACTGCATCGAACGGATGGATGAGGGTCTGCCGCTGGTCTTTCTTCCTGTCCAACAGGTGGGCTGGTCCGAGGAACATCTCGATGCGGTCGGCACCGTTACCTCGAGTTGGAAAACACTTCTGCCGCTCTGGACCGATATTGCCCTGTCGGTCAAGCGGGCCGGGATCCATCGTCTCGTCGTGATCAACAGCCATGGGGGCAATGTCCCCTTGATGGATATTCTCATCCAGGATCTGCGGGTGCACCATGGCATGCAGGCCTCGGCCACCAACTGGCTGCGCTTTGGCTATCCCGATGGGATGTTTACGGCGGATGAAATTGCCTATGGCATTCATGGGGGCGCGGTCGAAACCGCCCTGATGTTGGCTCTACGCCCCGATCTGGTGGCGATGGACAAGGCAGACATCTTCCCTTCCGCGCAACAGGCAAGGGCCGAACAGAATGACCATGCTCGCTTCTATGGACGAAAACAGACCGGTTGGTTAGCAAGCGATCTCAATCCAAAAGGAGTGGTGGGCGACGCCTCCCTTGCGACGGCTGAGATGGGGCAAAAGCTGCTTGATCATTTGGTCGATGGCTTCCTTGCTTATGCTGCCGAGCTTCAACGCCTTCCCTTGCCAGCTCCTCTTTCCCTCCCAAGTAGGTAATCATCATGTCTGATCTTGCTGCCACTCCTTCTGCTGACCTGTCAAAGGGCGCGGCGGACGCTCAAACTTTTGTTTTTGACGTGACGGGGATGCATTGCGCGGCCTGTTCGTCGCGGGTGGAACGGGTGCTGAATGCCAAGGCCGGGGTCAGTGCTACGGTCAATCTGGCGCTGGAACGGGCCGATGTGGCGGTCAGCGGCGACTTTGACGCGGACGCCATCAAGGGCTTCATTGAGAAAACCGGCTTTGGTGCCACCTTGCGCGAGGGGTCTCTGGCTGAGCGGCAAGAGCAAGCCGAAAAGCTCGATGAAGCGCGCAGTGAAGAAGAAAAGCATTCCTTCTATTTGTTCCTCTTTTCTGCCGTGATGACCGTGCCGCTGGTTGCGCCGATGATCGGTATGGCTGTGGGGCTAGATTGGCATCTCAATCCTTATCTCCAGTTGGCGCTGGCTTTGCCGGTGCAGGTGATTGTCGGGGCGCGCTTTTATCGCGGAGCCTTTGCGGCGTTGGCCAACAAAGCGGCGAATATGGATGTGCTGGTGGCGCTCGGCACCTCGGCGGCCTTTCTATTCTCACTCTATCAAGTGGCTATGCTTGGGGCGCAATCGGCGGGGCATCTTTATTTTGAGGCTTCGGCGGCAATCCTGACGCTGATTGTCTTTGGCAAATGGCTGGAAGGCCGGGCCAGACGCTCGGCGGCGGATTCTTTGCGGGCCTTGATGGGGTTGCGCCCACGCGAAGCGCGGTTGATTGCCGCTGATGGTTCTGGCGACCAGATGGTGGCGATTGAACAGGTGTCGGTTGAGGATCTGATCCGGGTGCTGCCCGGTGAAGTGGTGCCCGTTGACGGGGTGATCGAGCAGGGCGAGAGCGAATTTGACGAGGCTTTGTTGTCGGGTGAAAGCGTGCCGGTGTTGCGCAAAGCGGGCGAGCGGGTGATTGCCGGGGCGGTCAACGGGGTTGGCTCCGTCACCCTCAAGGTGGCAGCGCTTGGAGATGATACGGTGCTGGCGCGGATCATCCGGCTGGTGGATCAGGCCCAGACGGGCCGTGCTCGGATGCAAAATCTGGCGGACCGGATTTCCGCAATCTTTGTGCCGATCGTGGTTGGTCTGGCGCTGGTGACTTTCTTGGGCTGGCTGTTTGTGTCCGGCTCGTTCGAAAGCGCGTTGGTTGCCTCCGTGTCGGTGTTGGTCATTGCCTGCCCTTGTGCACTGGGTTTGGCGACGCCGACGGCACTGGTGGCGGGCACCGGGGCGGCGGCGAAGAATGGCATTTTGATCCGCGATATTGATGCGCTGGAGCAGGCGGGCAAAGTTTCCCATGTGGTGTTTGACAAGACCGGCACCCTGACCGAGGGCAAGCCGAGCCTTGCACAGCAACGTTATTTCGTCGACGGACAAGACGCCGAGATCCTTGCGTCGGTGGCCGCCGTGCAGGCGGGCAGCGAGCATCCGCTGGCCAAGGCCTGTGTAACCGCTGCCGCCGACCAATCCCTGTCTCTGCCCCAATGCGAGGCCACCACGGCCCATGTGGGCGAAGGGGTGGAAGGGCTGGTGGATGGCGTGCGTTATCTGATTGGCACATTTGACTTTCTCAAGCGCCACGGGGTGACGCTGGATGGTGTCGAAACCGCAATGGCCGATATGGCTGCTGATGGCCTGTCCGTATCGGCGGTGGCCAAAGGGGACCAATTGGTCGCTTTGTTAGGGTTCCGCGATGAAGTGCGACCCGAAGCCATCGAAGCGATCCGGCTGCTCAAGGACAAAGGCTTCAAGACCATGTTGCTGAGCGGAGACGCAGTGCAGACGGTTGCCCGTGTCGGCGATGCGCTTGGCCTTGATGATGTGCGTGGTGGCGTATCTCCGCAGCAGAAACTTGCAGTCCTGTCCGAGCTTCAGGATGCGGGTCATGCCGTGGCGATGATTGGCGACGGGCTCAATGATGCGCCTGCCTTGGCCAAGGCAGATCTAGGGATTGCCATGGGATCGGGTACGGATGTCGCCATCGGCGCTGCTGCCTTGACCTTGATGCGGGAAGATACGCGCCTTGTGGCTTCTGCCTTCGAGATTGCCCAGAAAACCTATCGCAAGATCTGGCAAAATCTCTTTTGGGCCTTTGTCTATAATGTGATCGGCATTCCATTGGCGGCGTTTGGCTTGCTCAATCCGGCCTTTGCCGGGGCGGCAATGGCCTTCAGTTCGGTGTCGGTGGTCAGCAATGCCCTGTTGCTGAGGCGCTGGCGCGCCGCCCATTGATGCATTGACTGCCGGATGGAGACCATCCGGCAGGATTGGTTTGGCTGTCAGCCCCTAAAACGCTGTTCAGCCATCCGGTCGGCGATCAGGGCGGTGGGCTCTCCGGTGCGTGTCGCTTCGGCAAAGATGGCAGAGAGGGTGTCTCCAATGGCCTCTGTGCGGCGCGTAACACTGGCGTGCGCGCTGGCGCTGACTGGTTCTGCCACGGCGATGACGCCGCCCGCATTGATGACATAATCCGGCGCATAGAGAATGCCGCGACTGGCGAGCAAGGCCCCGTCGGTGGTCTGTTCGAGCTGATTGTTGGCGGCTCCCGCCACGATCGCCGCCTGAATGTCCGGAATGGTGTGGCGATTGAGGCCTGCCCCCAGCGCACAAGGTGCAAAGATATCGCATGGCACCCGATGGGCTTCTTCTGGCGATATGGTTGTGGCCCCAAAGGCATCGACGGCGCGGGTGAGGCTAGGTTCCCAGACGTCAGACACAATCAGCTTGGCCCCATCCCTGTGCAAATGCTCTGCCACGCGGAAGCCGACATTGCCCAGACCTTGCAGGGATACATGCTTGCCGGTCAGATCATCATTGCCAAAGACATGATGAGCCGCGGCCTTGATGCCGCAATAGACCCCGAGCGCCGTATAGGGGCTGGGGTCACCAAGGCCTGCTTCGCTGGTGCCGCCGACATTGGGGGCAATGGTGGCCATCAGGTCTGCGTCGGCACTGGTGATGCCGACATCTTCTGCGGTCACATAGCGATCGGCCAGGCATTTGACGTGATGGGCAAAAGCCTTGAGCAGCGCGGGGCTCTTGTCCGTATGGGCATTGCCGATGATCACCGACTTGCCGCCACCATGGGGAAGACCCGCCAGCGCATTCTTGTAGGTCATGCCTTTGGACAGGCGCAGAGCATCGGTCAGGGCTTCGTCAGCGCTGGCATAGTCCCACATGCGGCAGCCGCCAATCGCCGGTCCAAGATGGGTGTTGTGCACGGCAATGATGGCTTTCAGGCCACTTTTGGCATCGCTGCAAAACAACACTTGCTCATGGTCGTGAAACTCGGGGTGATCAAATGTCGCAGACAGTTTGAAATTTTCTGGAATCAGGTTGATTTGTTCCTCTCAGATTGCATTTTTGGGTTCATTATTGACGATTTATGAGAAAGATGCGTCTTTTTATCCTTGTAAAAGCCCTTATTGACGTTAATTTTGTTTGATATTCTCTTGGGTGAGGAATGCCTGTTTCTATCAAACTGGGGATATGACATTTTGTTGCCGAACTGTCCGGCTAGGGGGCGGTGTCCAATCTGCTTCTCGAGGAGTTAGATCATCCCATTTTCAGGAGGCTATTCATGACGAGATCCGCGATTGCCTGGAGTCTCGCAGCCATGCTGTCTGTTATGTTGTCCGTCCCGACGGCCAAGGCTCATCCTCATGTCTGGACGGCGGTGAAAACCGAGCTGATCATGAAAGACAGTCTGGTGCGTGCTGTGCGCCATCACTGGACCTTTGATGAGGCCTTCAGCGCCTTTGCCTCGCAGGGGCTGGATGAGGATGGGGACGGCAAACTGTCGCGGGCCGAGTTGCAGCCGCTGGCGCAGGTCAATGTGGAATCGCTTGAGGAATATGAGTTCTTCTCCGACCTGTATGAAGAAGGAACCGCTGCGACCAAGGAACGGATCTTTGGAGATCCGGTGGATTATTTCCTGACGATCGATGACACGCAATTGACCTTGCATTTCACCTTGCCGGTGCTGGTGGAGGTCGATGCCAAGAAGAAGGTTCTGCTCGAGGTGTATGACCCGAGTTTCTTTGTTGATTTTGCCTTCTCCTCCAAGCAACCCGCCACGCTGGTCGATGCGCCGAAGGGCTGCAAGATGGATTTGAAAATGGCGCAGGATCTCGACAGCGACACGATGGATGCGTTGGCTCAGATTCCGGCGGATCAGCGCGAGTTGCCCGAAGAATTGATGAAATTGACGGTCACGATGGCCAATCAGGTGATTCTCACATGCAAGTAACAGCGCCTGCTTTCCATTCACGGTCTTTGCTGTGTGTGGTGGTGTTTATGGCAGTGGCCTGTTGGTTGTTGGCTGCGCCAGAGGCCTTTGCTGCGCTTTCGCCCTTTGGAGTGGCCATTCCGGACACCACAGGTCCAGTGACCACGACCGGTTTGTGGGGCGAGGTTCAAGGCTGGATCCTTGCCCGGCAATCCGAATTTTATCTGGCGCTGAAGGATGCGGTGAAACAGGTGGAGAATAACCCGACAGCGCTTATCCTGCTGTTGGGGCTATCTTTCGCCTATGGGGTGTTTCATGCGGCCGGTCCCGGCCATGGCAAGGTGGTGCTGACCACATATCTGTTTGCTTCTGGCGCGACGGCGCGGCGCGGGGCGCTTTTGGCGTTGATCGCGGCAATGGTGCAGGCCTCGGTGGCGGTCATTCTGATTGGGATTGCAGCCGTGGCGCTCAATCTCACCGCGATGGCCATCACCCAGACCGCGCAATTGCTCGAACTTGGCTCCTATGTCCTGTTCGTGCTGCTCGGAGGCTGGTTGCTGCTGCGGGCCTGGCGGGGCACTGCCGAGCAGATCAGGGCCGGGGCAGCGTCACAGCCTCATGTCCATTCCGATCATGAGGATCACCACGATCACGATCATGACCACGATCATGGTCATCATCATGATCACCACCATGAGGGTAGTTGCGGTTGTGGTCACAGCCATGCGCCGAGTGTTGAAACGGTCGAGCAGGTCAAGGGGCTGCGCGGCATGGTTCTGGCGGTGCTGTCGATGGGCCTGCGTCCCTGTTCGGGGGCCTTGATTGTGCTGGTCTTCGCCCTGTCACAAAAGGTGTTCTGGGCGGGTATTCTTGCGGCCTATGCGATGGGGCTGGGGACCGGGCTGACCATCGCCATTCTGGCATTGGTTGCCGTCTATGCCCGCAGCTTTTCGCAAGGGCTGGTATCGCGCGGTCTGTCGAGCCAGTGGGTTAACTGGTTCGGTATTGTGTTGCTGGCCGCAGGTGGCGTGATCGTCATGGGCTTTGGGTTGGTCCTGTTGCTGGCAAACCTGCTCTAGGGTGCCAGCTTGTCGGTGGAGCCCGAATTGATCAGGCCCATTTCCATGGCGATGTGAGTCAGTTGGGCCGCATTGCCGCCACCAATTTTCTCGCGCATCCGCTGGCGATGGCTTTCTACCGTTCTGACACCGATCCCCAATTCGCTGGCAATCGCCTTGTTGGCTTTGCCCTCGGCAATGCCTTTGAGGACATCAAGCTCGCGCTCGGTGAGATTGTAGGGATTGCTGGCGGCCTTGTCGCCGTCATCCTTGAGGGCATCCAGAGAGATGTTTTTCGAGACATAGAAGCCACCTGCAGCAACCGAAGCGATGGCCGAGGTCATGCCGGAGGTGCAGACATCCTTGAGCAGATAGCCATTGGCGCCTGCATCCACGGCCGCTTTGACATATTCGGCATTGTCATGCATTGACAAGAACAGAATGCGGCATTTGCTGTTTTCCGAGCGGATCATGCGGGCCGCTTCCAGACCGTTGCAATTGGGCATCGATATGTCGAGCATGACGATGTCCGGATTGTGCAGACGGGTCAGATTGACCGCCTCAAAGCCATCGGAGGCCTCCGCCACAATGTCCAGATTGTCGATCATCTCCAGACGGGCGCGGATGCCGTCACGCACGAGAGCATGATCGTCGGCGATGACAATGCGCAGGCTCTTGCGGGGGGGAACCTGTGCGGTGGGGACGTCTCTGTTGAAGGTCATTTCGAACTCTCTCGGAAACAGGCCTGTGAGATTGGTTTCCCTCTTGGCGCTGGTTTCCTCCTCTGGTCGTCTTATTCGTTATGGGGCTTCCATCCGTCCATTTTGCCTGTCTTTGCGGCTGGTAGATGTCAGCAGGTGTGGCTTTGGGCCATTCTGTTGTGGTTCTGCAATATACAGGCTTGGGTCAAAAATCAAAGAAAAGCGCAAGGGGCCACGCTGAGCGGGTGGTTTCACACAGACGCGTCTCGCCTCGGTGTGGATGATCTGCTGCGTCTTTCAGGCTGTTTGTTGACGGCTGGCAACGGCCGCCGCATCGCGGGTCGCCGTTTGCCGGGATGTGACCATCCCATGTCGACCTGAGGGTTTTCAGATTTCCCCAAGGCCATACTTGCCAAACAGTTCGTATCAGATTTGGGGCATGTGAGCGATCAGTTCGACACCACCATGGTTGCCATTGCGGATCGACATGGTACCGCCATGGCTCTCCATGCGCTCGGCCATGTTGCGCAGGCCCAATCCGTCGGGATGGGGGACCTGATCGGGGTTTTTCAACCCGATACCATTGTCGGCAATCTGCAGCGTGACCTTGTTGAGGGTGTCATCGATCGTGAGAGAAATGTCGACATGGCTGGCTTTGGAATGGCGGGCAATGTTGGTCAGTGCCTCTTGCAGAACACGATAGATGGCGATTTTGGCCGTTTCCTCGATCCTGTCGCCGATAGGGTCTGTCTTGACCCGGGTGGTGATGCGCGTGCTTTCCTCGAAGTCTTTCGCCAGTTCGCGCACGGCGACCGCAAGGCCGATATTGTCAAGTGCAGAAGGATGCAGGGCCTTGGACATCCGGCGAACATCGGCAATGGAGGTATCCAGAATGGCCATGCTTTTGGTCAGCAACTGTTTGGCCTTGACTGGATCGCCCAGTTGCTCGCGAGCCAACTCGACCCGATGTCGCACGCTGACCAGCAACTGGTTGATGCCGTCATGGAGGTCATGGGAGACGCGTTTGCGTTCTTCTTCCTGCACGTCAACAATGCGCCGGGTCAGCGCCTTCAGGCGGACGTCGGCCAGTTTGTGCTCATTATAGTTGACAGCGGCGATGGCGATGGCCGTGACGACCACAGCCAACAGGGCAACCAGAAACAGGACGGTTTCGGCCTTGCGGATTTCCTTGAGCATATCACTGCGGAAAGCGACGACCTGCTGTTCGATGTCATCGAGATAGAGCCCGGTGCCAAGCATCCAGCCCCATTTGGGCAGATAGGTGGCATAGCTCAGCTTCTGGGTTTCGGTTTTGGTGGAGGGCTTGTTCCAGCGGTAGGTGAAGAAGCCGCCACCATTGATCGCCTGTTTCATCAGGCCCTGAATGATGAACTTGCCGTCTTTATCCTTGATATACCAGAGATTGGCGCCAATCAGCTCGGGCGTTGGGGCATTGACCAGACTGGTGCCAGATCGGTCATAGGCAAAGAAGTAGCCGTCATTGCCATAGTTCAGATTGTTGAGGATCCGAATGACCGCCTGTTTTGCATCCTGGCTTGGCACTTGCGCGTGGGAATATTCATGATCGATGGCAGTCAGCGCCAGTGACGCGTAATTTTCCAGCTCCTTCTGGCGGAAGGTCAGGATCCGCTGTTCGATCAGGGATGTCTCGATCTCGATCAGTCGGTTTGCACCAATATGAATGACCCAGCTCGTCAGGGCGGATGCAAGAATGATCGGTAGGATGGCGATCATCAGGATCTTCAGCTTGAAGGGCAGGTTGCCGCGCATGTCTGAGGCTTTGGTCGTTGGTGCTTTTTGCATGACTTACTCTGATGTCCGGGGATCAAGACGTCTCGTTCGGCGCTTGCTTGTGTCGGGCTGCGCCTGATTTTGGGTTGCATGGCTTGCCGACCGTGTCAAGTTATGGCCGGGTTGGGAAAGCGGTAGCGGGGCGGGGTTCGTGACCGATGTCGGGGCCGCATGTGGAACAGAATAGGTGATCATTCGACCTCCTGTGCATAATGCGGGCAAATGCTTAAATTGCCTAAGGGGAAGTTTGTATATTTTTGTTTCTCTATAGTCAGCAAGCAACATTCAACAAGCCTTTGATATAGTTTCTGGAATTTTTGTTTGAAAATTTCGCTCTGCATGTTCATATGTTTCCATTCTACATCTTTCGTCTATAGCTTTGGGGGCGGAAGGGTGCCATTCATTTCCCTTCTCTCCCGACCTGACGGTAACATTGACCACTGATCTGAAGGGATCTCCCGTTGGGCTTTGCAGACGGGAGAAGGAAGCAAAATGGATCGCCGATCTTTTCTGAAACAAGCCAGCCTCGTCTCCGGTGCCGCGGCTGCCTCCACGCTCGCGGCGCCTGCCATCGCCCAGAACAAACGCACCTTGCGGATGGTGACGACATGGCCGAAGAATTTTCCCGGTCTTGGTACGGCAGCTCAGAAGCTGGCTGACAATATCACGGCAATGACCGACGGGCGTTTGACGGTCAAGCTCTATTCCGCAGGCGAACTGGTGCCGGCCTTTGAATGCTTCGATGCCGTTTCTACCGGGTCAGCCGACCTCTATCACGGGGCAGAATATTACTGGCAGGGCAAACATAAGGCCTTCAACTTCTTTGCCACGGTGCCGATGGGGCTGACCGCCAGTGAAATGGATGCATGGATGTATCATGGCGGTGGTCAGCAACTCTGGGACGAGTTGGCTGGCAAGTTCAACATCAAGGCTTTCATGGCTGGCAATACCGGCGTCCAGATGGGTGGCTGGTTCACCAAGGAAATCAATGCTGTTGATGATCTCAAAGGCCTGAAAATCCGCATGCCGGGTCTTGGGGGTGAAGTGCTGCGTCGTCTTGGGGCTTCCGCTGTGTCTTTGCCCGGCGGGGAGGTTTTCCCCTCCTTGCAATCCGGGGCGATCGACGCAACCGAATGGGTCGGTCCTTGGAACGATCTGGCCTTCGGCTTCTACAAGATCACCAAATTCTACTATTATCCGGGCTTCCATGAGCCGGGGACGGCCATGTCCTGTGGCTTCAATCTCGATGTCTTCAACAGCCTGTCGGCTGCCGATCAGGCGATCGTTCAGCAGGCTTGCAAGGCTGCGACCGCTGACGCCTATGCCGAGTTCAATGCCAACAATGGCCGGGCACTCAATACGCTGCTGACCAAGCATGGCGTGCAGTTGAAGAAGTTCCCCGATGAAGTGTTCGACGCCATCGCAAAGGCTGCCGATGAGGTGGTTGCTGAAGTGGCCGCGGAAGATGAATTTACAGGCCGTGTGCTCGAAAGTTTCTCGGCAGCACGCAAGGAGCTTGCGGGCTGGGGCAGCATTGCTGACCAGACCTACGCTCTTTATCGCAACCGTGCCATGGGGTTGGCGCGCGACGTCTGACGCCGGTTTTGCTCCCTTGCAACAGGTGTTGCTGGGGAGCGATCGGCTCGTCGTGGATTGCCTTGTTAACCCCAGACACAGTGCGAAACTGGGCTTTTCTGCAGAAAAGAGGCTGAATTGGTCGTCCATACGACGAAAATACTATTCTGACAGATATTGGAAAACGATAGCAATTTTCCATTGGAATCAGTGGTCTTTTATGTTCGTATGTTGCTCGTAGAGGGGCTTTTGGGGAGGGAGTTGCGTATTTGTACGCACCGTCTGTCGCAGCTACTACTGTAGTGCCTCCAGAAGCGTTTATGTAAGCAAAAAAACCGACCGAACTGGTCTGCAATCACAAAGATTGCCTGTGGAGGAGAATTATTAGATGGATCGTCGTTCCTTTTTGAAGAAAGCCAGCCTTGCTTCTGGCGCAGCTGCAGCAACCACGCTTGCAGCTCCAGCAATTGCGCAGGATAAGCGCACGCTGAAAATGGTCACCACTTGGCCGAAAAACTTCCCCGGTCTTGGCACCGGTGCTCAGCGCGTCGCTGACCGCATCACTGCGATGACCGATGGTCGCCTGACCGTCAAGCTCTATGCTGCTGGCGAACTGGTGCCTGCATTCGAAAGCTTTGATGCCGTTTCTACCGGCACCGCCGACATGTATCACGGTGCTGAATATTACTGGCAGGGCAAGCACCCGGCTTTCAACTTCTTTACCGCCGTACCAATGGGCCTGACGGCAAACGAGCTGGATGCCTGGATCAACAATGCCGGTGGTCAGGAATTGTGGGATGAGCTGTCCGCCAAGTTCAACATCAAGCCTTTCATGGCTGGCAATACCGGTGTTCAGATGGGCGGTTGGTTTAACAAGGAAATCAACACCCTTGAAGATCTCAAAGGCCTGAAAATGCGTATGCCTGGGCTCGGCGGTGAAGTGCTGCGTCGCCTTGGTGCGTCTGCCGTGGCTCTGCCGGGTGGCGAAATCTTCCCATCCCTGCAGTCGGGCGCAATTGACGCGACCGAGTGGGTGGGGCCTTGGAATGATCTGGCCTTCGGCTTCTACAAGATCACCAAATTCTACTACTATCCTGGTTTCCACGAGCCAGGTTCAGGGCTTGCTTCGGGCGTCAATCTTGACGTGTTCAACAGCCTGTCGAAAGGGGATCAGGCGATTGTTCAGAATGCATGTCTGGCTGAAAACAACTTCATGTTCTCCGAGTTCAACGCCAAAAACGGTGCCGCTCTGGAAACCCTGCTGAACAAGCACAAGGTCAATCTGAAGCAGTTCCCTGATGATGTCTTTGATGCCATCGGCAAGGTGTCTGAGGAAGTGGTTGCGGAAGTGGCCAAAACCGACGACCTGTCCAAGCGCATCTATGACAGCTACATCAAGGCACGCAAGGATGTGGGTGACTGGAACCGCATTGCCGAGCAGACCTACACCGCCAACCGCGACCGCGTGTTGGGATAATCACTCTCTGATGAGAGCCTACCGCCCTTCCCGCCCCGGTGCGGGGAGGGCATCTCGCTCGTTTCGGCGGGCACTTCAACAATAAAAGCCGAAATGGCTGATGCTGCCCTTCTTTTGGGTCTGTGTCGAAGGACCTCCTGTTCGAGGTCGGGTGTGATCTGTCGCTTTGTGACGGATTTCCATCTGGGGAAGTCTGCGAACAGGATCAGCCAGGAGTTAGACATATGCGCGCTCTCGCGGACCTGATCGATCGGGTCAATGTTGTGACAGGCCAGACGTTGGCATGGTTCACACTCTTCATCGTTCTCATACAATTTACCGTCGTACTGATGCGCTATGTGTTTGGCGTTGGTTCCATCTGGATGCAGGAACTGATCGTCTATTTGCATGCTTTCCTGTTCATGCTTGCTTCCGCCTATACCTTCTCCAAGGAAGGCCATGTGCGCGTCGATATTTTCTATCGCGAAGCGCGCGCGCGGACGAAGGCTTATGTCAATCTGTTCGGCGCGGCCTTTCTGGTCATTCCCGTCTGCGTGCTGATCGTGTTTGCTTCCTGGCACTATGTTGCCAACAGCTGGGCGATCTTGGAAGGCAGTCAGGAAACCTCGGGCATTCAGGCGCGGTTCCTCTTGAAAAGTGCGATCATCGGGTTCGCTGTGCAAATGGGGCTGCAGGCCTTCGTGATGATGGTGCGCAGCTGGTACGCCCTGCAGGGCGATGAACAAGAGCTGCGTCGTCTGCAGCAAATGGGTGGGAGCCACTAATGGAAGCGTTCGCTCATATTCTTGATCTTTTGATGTTTGGGGCTGCCTGTGTCGTGTTGATGCTAGGCTTCCCGGTGGCCTTCACGCTGGCCGGTGTCGCGCTTGCTTTCGCATTGATCGGTTGGTCGGCCGGTGCCTTCGACATGTCGTTCCTGTCGGCTCTGCCACAGCGTATTTTCGGCACCATGAGCAACGAGGTGCTGATTGCTGTGCCTTTGTTTGTCTTTATGGGTGTAACACTGGAGCGCTCCAAGGTGGCCGAAGAGCTGCTCGACACGATGGGACGCCTGATGGGATCGGTTCACGGCGGGCTTGGTATTGCCGTGTCCATCGTGGGGGCCTTGCTGGCCGCTTCGACCGGGATTGTCGGTGCGACCGTTGTGACCATGGGGCTGTTGTCGCTGCCAACCATGCTCAAGCGCGGCTATTCACCGGAATTGGCCTGTGGCTCGATTGCCGCCGCCGGTACGTTGGGGCAGATCATTCCACCGTCCATCGTGCTTGTCATTCTGGGTGACCAGCTATCCAACGCCTATCAGAAGGCGCAGCTGGAAATGGGGATCTTCTCACCAGAGACCGTGTCTGTTGGTGACCTGTTTGCCGGTGCCTTGTTGCCGGGTCTGATGCTCGTTGGCTTCTATATCATCTATCAGGTGGTGATTGCCATTCTCAAGCCAAGCTCCGCACCATCCATTCCGAAGGCTGAAAATCCGGGTGTGACGGGCAAGGAAATCCTTCATGCGCTGGTGCCGCCGATCCTTCTGATCCTTGCAGTGCTCGGTTCTATCCTTGGTGGCATCGCCACGCCAACCGAAGCGGCTGCCGTGGGGGCTGTCGGTGCGATCCTGCTGGCTGGTTATCGTCTGGACGAAGACCACAGCTGGCCGATCTTTCTGGCGGCGGTGGCGCTTGTCGCGGTGCTGGTGCTGACGGCCAACATGGACTTGCGTGTGGCGCGGGACGTCATTCCGGCATCTGATCAGATTGCGATCTATGCTGCGGCCTTTTTCGTGCTGGTTCTGATGTTTGGCATTGTGACTGCAATCATCCGGCTCATCAAAACCGGCGTTCTCAAGCCGGTGATGGAAGGAACGACGCAGGTTACCTCCATGGTGTTCGTCATTTTGATCGGTGCGTCGCTCTTCTCGCTGGTCTTCCGTGGCCTTGGCGGCGAGGAAATGATTCAGGAAGCCCTGTCGAATATTCCCGGTGGTGCCATTGGCGCCATGATCGCGGTGATGGTGCTGATGTTCTTCCTCGGCTTCTTCCTCGATTTCCTCGAAATTGTCTTCGTGGTCGTGCCAATGGTTGCGCCGGTTCTGTTGCAGATGGAAATGCCAAACGGGGAGCCGATGAGCCCGGTCTGGCTGGGAATTATGATGGCCGTGAACCTGCAGACGTCCTTCCTGACGCCACCCTTCGGGTTCGCTCTGTTCTATCTGCGCGGTGTGGCACCACCAACCGTGCGGACGTCGCAGATCTATCGGGGTATCATTCCGTTCGTTATGATCCAGATCTGTGCGTTGGTCCTGCTGTGGTATCTGCCGGCTCTGGCTACCTGGTTGCCGACGGTGATCTATGGTTGATCCTGTCTGGATGGAAAAGATAGTATGACATTGAAAAGCCGGGTCTCCTGACCCGGCTTTTTTGTTGCCAAGCGCTTGCTTCAGGGTCTGCTGACGGAATGCGACATCTGGTCTCATTGCACGACTTGAGCAGGGCAGGGCACAGAATCACCTGAGCCAAAGAGCCCTGCATGGCAGAGAAGTTGCTGGCAAAATTGACTTATCCGGGTTGGTTTGGAAAAATGGTTGCGGGTGAAACCAACGAGCGGCTATTGCCCTTCGAGGTTATTCACAGAAGCGCGTGACTTTTGTCGCATAGCTTTGTTTGCGGCATCCGGGCTTGTCTTTTCTGGAAAGTCTTTTGACGTTTACGTAAATTGCAGTGTTGTGTGATCGGGTGCCAGAGGGAAGGTACTGATATTGCCACACAATTTGGAATGTTGACGTAAACGGAATGCAAAAGAATGATTATAAATCACGCACTTGCACAATTATGAAAGTTCAAAAAACACGCTTTTGCTTTCTAAATCCTTCGGCCAATAAGCACCACTGCCCCTTGATTTGTCCGTTCCTTTCAGCGTTAGATTGAAAAAAATATAAATAACCCAATCAATGGGACCCTTCTTAGGGAACAGAGGAAACGACTATGTCAGTTGCGGAGGAGACTGCATCGACGCGTTTGGAAACCTTTCCAGCCGTGTTGTTGCGGAACGCCAAACAATGGCGGGATCGACCTGCTTTGCGGGAGAAAGATCTGGGAATCTGGCAGACCTGGACCTGGGGTGACACTTTGGAGGAAGTGCGTGCCTTTTCGGTCGGTCTTGCAGAACTGGGGGTTGGGAAAGGCGACCATATCGCCATTCTCGGCACCAATCGTCCACGGCTCTATTTCACATTTGCCGCCGCGCAGGCGCTGGGGGCTGTTCCGGTGCCAGTTTACGCCGACAGCGCGGCAGAGGAGCTGCATTACATTCTTGATCATGCCAACGCCAAGCTGGTGGTTGCTGAGGATCAGGAACAGGTCGACAAGATTCTGGAGATTTCGGACAAGCTGACCGTGCTTAAGGATGTGGTCTATGACGACCCGAAGGGTCTGCGAGACTATGATCACAGCCATCTGCATGCTTTTGGTGATGTGCAGACCATTGGTCGCAAGATGCTGGTCAATGAGCCCGGGCGCGAGCAGGCGTGGCTGGACGGGATTGCCAAAGGCAAAGGGGCGGATATCGGGGTGATGCTCTATACCTCGGGCACCACCGGCAAACCAAAGGGCGTGATGCTGTCGAATGACAATGTGATGATTTCCGGCATCAATGCCTGTGAGGCCGAAAAACTCACCGAGAAGGATGAAGTGCTCGCCTATCTGCCACTGGCATGGGTTGGCGATCATCTCTTTTCCTATTGCCAGTCCTATGTTGCGGGCTATTGCATTTCCTGTCCGGAAAGCACGGAGACCATGCAGACGGATCTGCAGGAAATCGGTCCATCCTTCTTCTTTGCGCCACCACGGATGTTTGAAGCTTTGCTGACCTCGGTGATGATCCGGATGGAAGATGCGAGTGCCATGAAGCAGGCCTTGTTCCATTATTTCATCAAGCATGCGGAACGGGTTGGCGAAGATATTCTCAATGGAAAGTCGGTCGCCTTCATGGATCGGCTGAAATACTGGCTTGGGGATCTGATCATTTACGGGCCGCTGAAAAACACCTTCGGCTTTTCCAATATCCGCGTGGGCTATACGGCGGGGGAAGCCATCGGGCCGGAAATCTTCCGTTTCTATCGCTCGCTGGGGATCAATCTCAAACAGCTTTATGGCCAGACCGAAGCCTCGATCTTCGTGACCGTTCAGCCGGATGGCGAGATCTATTCCGATACGGTGGGAAAACCGGCAAAGGATGTCGAAATCCGGATTGCCGACAATGGCGAGGTCTTGTTCCGCTCGCCCGGTGTGTTTGTTGCCTACTATAAAAATGAAGAAAGCACCAAGGACACCAAGGATGACGAGGGTTGGGTGCAGTCTGGTGATGCTGGCTTTTTTGATGATCGCGGTCACCTCAAGATCATTGATCGCGCCAAGGATGTGGGCAAGCTGACCAATGGGGCGATGTTCGCGCCGAAATATATCGAGAACAAGCTCAAATTCTTCCCCAACATCAAGGAAGCCGTTGCCTTTGGTGATGGCCGCGACAGTGCCACCGTCTTTGTCAATATTGACCTCAATGCGGTGGGTAACTGGGCTGAGCGCAACAATATCGCCTACGCTTCCTATCAGGAACTGGCGGGGCACCCGGAAGTCTATGCGATGATCCGCTCGCATATCGAGCAGGTGAATGCGGATCTGGCAAAAGAGCCGATCATGGCGGCCTCCCAGATCAGTCGTTTTCTTGTGCTCCACAAGGAGCTGGATGCCGATGACGGCGAGCTGACCCGCACCCAAAAAGTCCGCCGCCGCTTTGTTGCCGAGCGCTATGACGATCTGATCGAAGCGCTCTATAGCGACAAGGCTGAGCAATATACCAAGACCGAAGTGGTGTTCGAGGATGGCCGCAAAGGCTCGATCGAGGCGACGGTCAGGCTGTCTGACGCCAAGGTCTTCCCGTATGAAACCAGTGTTGGGGAGGCGGCAGAATGACTTTTCAAGGCAATGTAAGCGAGCAGATGAGCAATGTCGCCGCGCAACAGGCCGAGCCTGAAGTGATGCTGGCGGTTGAGCATGTGTCGCTGTCCTTCGGCGGTGTGAAGGCAATCACGGACATTTCCTTTGACATTCACAAGGGTGAAATCCGCGCCATCATCGGTCCGAACGGCGCGGGCAAGACCTCGATGCTGAATGTCATCAACGGCTTTTATCACCCGCAGGAAGGCACGATCTTCTGGCAGGGTGAGGTGCGCCGTCGGATGAAGCCCCACGAGGCAGCAAAGAGTGGCATCGCCCGGACGTTTCAGAATGTGGCGCTCTTCAAGGGCATGTCGACGCTCGACAATGTCATGACCGGGCGGGGCCTGAAGATGAATGCCAATTTCTTCTGGCAGTGCCTGCATATGGGGCCTGCCTTGAAGGAAGAGAATGCCCATCGCGCAAAGGTCGAGGAAATCATCGACTTTCTGGAAATCCAGCATATCCGCAACAAACCGGTGGGCAAGTTGCCTTACGGTTTGCAGAAACGGGTGGAGCTGGCTCGGGCTTTGGCTATGGAGCCGGACCTGTTGCTGCTGGATGAGCCAATGGCGGGGATGAATCTTGAGGAGAAGGAGGACATGTCCCGCTTCATCATCGAGACCAATCAGCGCTATGGCACCACCATCGCTCTCATCGAGCATGACATGGGGGTTGTGATGGATTTGTCCGACCGTGTCGTTGTTCTGGATTATGGCAAGAAAATCGGGGATGGCCCACCAGCAGAGGTGCAGGCCAACAAGGAAGTGATCGATGCCTATCTCGGCGTCTCGCACTGATGATCACCCGTATTTTCTCATTTGTTTGACGGAGGCAAGTCCATGGGTATGGAATTCGCTTTCTTTTTGGAAACCGTCATTTCCGGTCTGATGGCCGGGGTGATGTATGCGCTGGTCGCGCTCGGTTTCGTACTGATCTTCAAGGCCTCGGGCATTTTCAACTTTGCGCAAGGGGTGATGTGTCTGTTTGCGGCGCTGACCTTTGTCGGTGTTCAGGAAAAGCTCGGCTTGCCCATCTGGCTGGCTTTGCCTGCTGCGGTCGGGGTGATGATCCTGCTGGCGTGGCTGATTGAGCGGTTGATCCTGCGCCATCTGGTCAATCAGGATCCGATCATCCTGTTCATGGCAACCATTGGTCTGGCCTATGTGCTCGAAGGGCTGGGCGACGTACTCTGGGGCTCGGACGTCAAACCGCTTGATATCGGTCTGCCGCAAGGGGCATCAGACTATCTGCTCGACAATTACAATCTCTATGTCGAGAAGCTGGAAGTCGTTGCCGCGATCATTGCGATGGTTCTGGTGGCGGCTCTGGCGGTCTTTTTCCAGAAGACCCGCATTGGTCGGGCGCTGCGGGCGGTGGCCGATGACCATCAGGCTGCCTTGTCGGTTGGCATTTCGCTTAACACCATCTGGGTGATTGTCTGGTCGGTGGCAGGCATTGTGGCTCTGGTTGCCGGCATCATGTGGGGCACCAAGTCGGGCGTGCAATTCTCGCTGTCGCTGATTGCGCTCAAAGCCCTGCCGGTGCTGATCCTTGGGGGCTTTACCTCCATTCCCGGCGCGATTGTCGGCGGTCTGATCATTGGCGTCGGCGAAAAGGTTGCCGAGGTTTATATGGGTCCGTTTGTTGGCGGAGCCGTTGAAAACTGGTTTGCCTATATGCTGGCGCTCGCCTTCCTGCTGGTTCGTCCGCAGGGCTTGTTCGGCGAAAAGATCATCGAAAGGGTGTAACGGATGTTCTATCGCGAAACAGGTCAATTCAAGACCAACTATACCGACGATCGGGCGATTTTCCCGATTGCTCAGGATCGCTACGGCATGATCGTCATTCTGGCCGTTGCCTATCTGGTGGTGCCCTTCTTCGTCAATGACTATTGGGGCAACGCGATCCTTCTGCCTTTGCTGATCTATACACTGATTGCGCTGGGGCTGAATGTGCTGGTGGGCTATTGCGGTCAGATTTCGCTCGGCACCGGGGCTTTTATGGCGGTTGGATCCTATGCATCCTTCAAGCTGATGACGTCCTTCCCCGGCCTTGATTTTGCCGTGGTGGTGGTGCTTTCTGGTTTTGTCACCGCTTTGGTCGGCTCGTTGTTCGGTCTGCCGTCGTTGCGGATCAAGGGCTTCTATCTGGCGGTGGCGACGCTGGCGGCGCAGTTCTTCATCATCTGGCTGTTCAACAAGGTGTCGTGGTTCTACAACGATTCCGCCACCGGGCAGATCAACGCGCCAGAGCGGACGAGCCTGCTGTTCGAGGTGACCGGTCCGAATGCGCCGATCCTGTATAAATATTTCTTCTGCCTGATCTTTGTGACGCTGGCCGCATGGATGACCAAGAATGTCGTGCGCGGTCGCATCGGGCGTCAGTGGATGGCGATCCGCGACATGGATATTGCCGCCGAACTGATTGGTGTGCGTCCCTTGACCACCAAACTGACTGCCTTTGCTGTGTCCAGTTTTCTGATCGGCATGGGGGGAGCGCTGTATTTCGGTGTCTGGCTCGGGGCGGCAGAGCCGACCGAAGCTTTTGGCATTGATCAGTCCTTTTTGATCCTGTTCATGGTCATTGTTGGTGGTTTGGGAACCATCATGGGCTCCTTTTTGGGGGCTGCCTTCCTGTGGCTGTTCCCGATCGCTTTCAAGAATTTCATGGTGGACACGCTTGGTTTGTCGACCGCCATGTCAGAGCATCTTCAGATCATTCTGATGGGTGCGCTCATCATCTTCTTCCTGATCGTCGAGCCGCATGGGCTTGCCCGTCTGTGGCAGATCTTTAAGGAGAAGCTGAGAATCTGGCCTTTCCCGCATTGATGTATGAGGGTTCGCCGGTGGTCCCATGGAGGAAAGGGGCAATTGGCTGATCATGCGGGCAGGGCCCATAGGCTTCGTTTGTGGAGCAACCTTTTTCGGAGGAGTGTCTGACCAAGCCAACAAGAAGGTGGCAGGCACGCATATTGGAGGAACGACAATGAAATTTGCCAAGACGAAACTGGCCGTGGCCTGTCTGGCGGCAAGCCTGATGGCACCGGCCGCGGCGATGGCCAGCGAGCTGGTTCTGCCATCGCTCGACTATCGGACCGGTCCTTACGCGCCGGGCGGTATTCCCTATGCCAACGGCTACGCGGACTATTTCGCGCTGCTCAATGAACGCGACGGCGGCATCAACGGGGTGAAAGCCAATGTGGTGCCCTGCGAGACCGGCTACAACACCAAAAAGGGTGTTGAATGCTACGAGAAAACCAAGAATATCGGCTCTGGCGCGCTGGCCTATCTGCCCTTGTCCACCGGCATCACCTATCAGTTGATCCCGAAAGTGACTGCGGACAAGATCCCGCTGGTGACCATCGGCTATGGCCGGACCTCGGCACGCAACGGGGAAGTGTTCGAATATGTCTTCAACCCGCCCGCTACCTATTGGGATGGCGCGACCGTTGCCATCAAGCATGTGATTGATAGTGAGGGTGGGGAAGCCAACCTCAAGGGCAAGAAAATCTCCCTCGTTTATCATAACTCTGCTTATGGCAAGGAGCCGATCCGGACCCTTGAAAAACTCGCTGAGCAATATGGCTTCGAATTGACCTTGCTGCCGGTTGATCATCCCGGTCAGGAGCAGAAGGCAACCTGGTTGCAGATCCGTCGTGGTCAGCCGGACTGGGTGCTGATGTGGGGCTGGGGCGTTATGAACCAGGTCGCCATCAAGGAAGCCTCATCCATTCGCTTCCCGATGGAAAAATTCATCGGCGTCTGGTGGTCCGGTGGCGAGAATGACGTGCTGCCAGCGGGTGACGCGGCCAATGGCTACAAGGCCTTGAATTTCGTCAATGTTGGCTCTGACTTCCCGCTGTTTGCCGATATCAAGACCCATGTCTATGGCAAAGGCAAAGCGGTCGATCCGGACTTCAAAGATCGCATTGGCGAGACCCATTATAACCGTGGCATCTATGCCGGTGTGATCGTGGCCGAAGCCATTCGCAAGGCGATGGAGATCCATGACACCAAGGAGCTAACCGGCGAGATGGTCAAGGAAGGCTTCGAAGCCCTCGAAATCTCCGATGCCCGCTGGGCAGAACTGGGTCTTCCCGGCTTCACCGGTGCGGTCAAGCTTGGCTGTTCGGACCATCGCGGTCCATCCAAGATTGCCGTCCAGCAGTGGAATGCATCAGCCAAGAAATGGGCCCTCATCTCCGACTTTGTCGAGCCGATGGATGATGTGACCACGCCGTTGATCAAAGAAGACTCCATGGCTTACGCCAAGGAAAACAGCTTCGAGCCACGCAAGTGCATGTGATGACCATGGGATGATGGTGCCGGAGTGCCCTTTGTGTGCTCCGGTGGTCGTCGATCCCGTGGACAAAAGAGCAAGGGGCGAGTGATGCGGCCCGGTTTCGGCCCTTGCCAACCGGATCGAGTTTTCGATCCAACCTGTCGCGGCCTGCTCGCGACAGGCTTTTGAGACATATATGCCATTGCAAAATCCAGATTGGGACAGGCCGAGGTGACATTCGGGGAGGAGACTTAGGTGACTGACGTCAAGAGCGATACGATTCTGTCGGTAAACAATATCGAGGTGATCTATGATCACGTCATTCTGGTGCTCAAGGGTGTTTCGTTGACCGTTCCCCGTGGCGGCATTGTGGCTATTCTTGGGGCCAACGGGGCGGGCAAGACCACGACCCTGAAGGCGATCTCCAATCTGCTGGGGGCCGAGCGTGGCGATGTGACCAAGGGCTCGATTGTCTTTGAAGGCGAACAGGTGCAGGCGCTGAGCCCGAATGATCTGGTACGACGTGGCTGCATTCAGGTGATGGAAGGCCGTCATTGTTTTGGCCATTTGTCGATCGAGGAAAATCTGTTGACCGGGGCCTATACCCGCAAGGATGGCGCTGCTGCGATCAAGCGCGACCTTGAAATGGTCTATGATTATTTCCCCCGTCTGCGTGAGCGGCGGCAATCGCAGGCCGGTTACACATCGGGTGGGGAACAGCAAATGTGCGCTATTGGCCGGGCGATGATGGCCAGTCCGTCGATGATCCTGCTCGATGAACCCTCCATGGGTCTTGCGCCGCAGCTGGTGGAAGAGATTTTTGAGATCGTCAAACAGCTGAATGAGAAGGAAGGGGTGTCCTTCCTGCTGGCCGAGCAGAATACCTCCGTTGCCCTGCGCTATGCCTCCTATGGCTATATTCTGGAAGGTGGGCGCGTGGTGATGGATGGCGCTGCCAAGGATCTCAGCGAGAATGAGGATGTGAAGGAATTCTATCTCGGCGTTGGTGGCGAAGGGCAGAAATCCTTCCGCAATGTGAAGCATTATAAGCGCCGCAAGCGCTGGCTGGCCTGATCGGGTGACCCATGTCTGACTATTTTGATGAACGGGATCTGCAAGAACCCGCCGCCCGCGAAAAAGCCCTTTTTGCCCGTCTGCCTGCGCTGATCGCGCGCGTCAAGGCTGGCGGCGCTGGCTGGGCAACGCATCTGGCAGAAATCGACCCAGCAGCGATCACGGATCGGGCGGCTTTGGCCAGCCTGCCGGTGTTGCGCAAGAGCGTGTTGCAGGCAGCCCAGAAGGCCAATCCCCCCTTTGGTGGCTTTGCCATTGGCGAGCCGAAGGACTTTGGTCGGGTCTTTATGTCGCCCGGTCCGATCTGGGAACCGCAGGGGCTTGGAATTGATCCTTGGCGTGGGGCGCGGGCGCTGTTTGCGGCAGGCCTCAGACCCGGTGACATGGTGCATAATGCCTTTGCCTATCATATGACGCCGGGTGGCTTCATTCTGGATGAAAGCGCCCGGGCACTGGGCTGCGCGGTTTTCCCGGCTGGCATCGGCAATACCGAAATGCAGGTGGAGGCGATGGCGAGCCTGAAGCCGGTTGCCTATGTCGGAACGCCGGATTTCCTCAAGGTGATTTTGGAAAAAGCCGATGAGATGGGTGTCACGCTCGACAGCCTGAAAAAGGCGCTTGTGTCGGGCGGGGCTTTGTTTCCCTCAATGCGCGCGGCCTACCAAGCGCGCGGCATTGCCACGGCGCAATGTTATGCGACGGCGGATCTGGGCATCATCGCCTATGAGAGTCTTGGCTCTGAGGGGATGCTGATCAATGAGGATTTCATTGTCGAGATTGTCCGTCCCGGCACCAATGATCCGGTGGCCGATGGCGAGGTTGGGGAGCTGGTGGTAACAGCCTTTAGCGATGTCTATCCGCTGATCCGCTTTGGCACAGGCGATTTGACGGCAATCCTGCCCGAGCCGAGCCCATGTGGCCGGACCGCATCGCGCATCAATGGCTGGATGGGGCGTGCAGACCAGCGTACCAAGGTCAAAGGCATGTTCATCGACCCGACCCAGCTTGATGAACTGGTCAAACGGTTCGATGCGATCCTGAAAGTGCGGCTTGACGTGGAGCGCGCCGATGATCAGGATGCGATGATGCTTCGAGTGGAAGTCGGAGACAAGGCTGCCGTTGATGTGACTGCGGTGTCAGAGGCGCTGCGCGACATCACCAAGATTCGCGGATCGGTCGAACTGGTGGCCGTGGGCAGCCTGCCCAATGATGGCATGGTGATTGCCGACAAGCGCGATTACTCCGCCTGATCGCTCCACCTGTCTGAAACGAACGAAGCCCGCTTCCTGAGAGGCGGGCTTGTTCTATTCTGGCCTATTTGATATCCGCCCCATTGACGCGATCGATCAATTGCTGGCCGGTTTCCACCCGCTCGGAATAGCGGTCGACCAGATAGTCGCTGCGGCTGCGGGTCATCCAGGTGAACTTCATCAGTTCCTCACAGACATCGACAATGCGATTGTAATAAGGCGAGGGCTTGATGCGATCATCATCGTCAAATTCCGTGAAGGCCTTGGCGATGGATGACTGATTGGGGATGGTGATCATCCGCATCCAACGGCCCAAGATGCGCATCTGATTGACCGCGTTGAAGCTCTGGGAGCCGCCTTCCACTTGCATCAGGGCTAGCGTTTTGCCTTGGGTCGGGCGCACCGCGCCGAGGGACAGGGGGATCCAGTCGATCTGGGCCTTCATGATGCCGGTCATGGCGCCGTGGCGTTCGGGCGAGACCCAAACCATGCCTTCTGACCACGCGGAAAGGGCGCGCAGTTCCTGCACCTTTTCATGCTTTGCATCGGCATCATCGGGCAAGGGCAGCCCGGACGGATTGAAGATCCTGCATTCCGCTCCCATGCGGGTCAGGATACGAGCGGATTCCTCTGCCACCAGACGGGAGAAGGAGCGTTTGCGCAGTGAACCATAGAGGAGCAGGATACGCGGCTTGTGCCCGTCATCGCCGGGGCCAGCCAGTGCCTGAGCGTCGATCTCTCTGAGGTGAGTCTCATCGGCCAGATGATCCCTTTTTTCAAATGCCGTATTAAAGGCCTGAGGGTTAATTTGGTCCATCTCAAAGCCCCTTGCTGGTGACGACTTCGCCGTCTTCCTTGGTGAAGCTGCCAATGTCGACGGGCAACAGCTCCAGGACTTTTTCCGATGGGCGGCACAGATTCGTGCCCTTGTCGCTGACCACGATGGGGCGATTGATCAGGATCGGATGGGCCATCATGGCATCGAGCAACTGCTCATCGGTGAGGCTGTCATCGCCAAGGCCCAGTTCCTCATAGGGCGTTCCTTTCTGGCGCAGCAGGTCACGGGTGGTGATCGGCATGGCGTCGATCAGGGCGATCAGTTCTTCCCGGCTTGGTGGCGTTTCGAGATATTCGATGATGGTTGGCTCAATCCCGGCTTCGCGGATCATGGCCAGGACGTTGCGTGATGTGCCGCAATTGGGATTGTGATAGATCGTAATCGCCATCGGGGTATGGTTTCCTGTTGTTCAATCAGAGCAGCGTTGCGCTGCATGTGGTTGCGTAAGGATCTGGATCGTTGTGGCACACATTTCCTTTGAGCCGCCGCAACAATCCTGAAGCAAATAGTCAATCAGTCCGCCGATTCCCTCCATGTCAGCGAAATAGCGAACGGAGCGGCCTTGTCGCTCGTTTCGTATGAGGCCTGCGCGCAGCAGAATGTTGAGGTTGGTCGACATGGTGTTTTGACGCACGCCGAGCTTCTCCCCCATTTCCCCGGACAATAGGCCGTTGTTGCCTGCCTTGATCAAAAGGCGGAAGACATCAAGTCGGGTTTCCTGACTGAGAGCCGAGAAGGCTGTGATTGCAGTTATCTTATCCATATATCATGAATACTTGATATTTTAATCGATTGCAACAGCTAAGGGTTTATGCGGAAGGGGCCCGTGCGACTGGCTGGCGGACACAGCAATGCGGTTTACGGGCAAAAGGCTGTGTTAGATCAGCATGACGCTGTTATCTTCGTTCCGGGCATCCGCCGCATTGTGGCGGGATTGCAGACTCTTTTCCAGTTCATGGATGCGATTGAGAATATTCTGGCGCGTTGCAGCTCGGGTGGACGAAAGCTGATTCTTGTAGTCCTGCGAGTAATTCAGCAAGTCGTGCATATGTTCGGAAAGATCGTCCATGGTGTCGTCGTCGCGGATCGGGCGCGAGATCAGGCTTTCGGCGCGCCGTTTGCTGGGCGGCTCCGGTTGGACTGGCGTTGCATAGCCCGGGTTGAGGATGGCGCGCAGGCGTTCATTGAGGCTTTTGGGAGAGAATGGGCGGGAGATCACCCAGTGGGCACCAAATCCAACGGCCTTGGTAACCCGCTGGCGGGTCGGCTCCTGCATCAGAATGAACATGTGGGTGTTGGCGCCAAGCATCTTTGTTCGCATATTCTCGCGGCTTCTGAACAATTCAGATTCCTGAGCGGTCTCGTAATCGATGAAAACAAAGTCAGGGAAAATCCGGCTGGACTCGTCAAGACCGATCTCCACGTCTTCAAATTCGCTGACGCGAATGAAACCGGAGGATCGAAGCACGGTTCGGAGCAGTTTGCGCTGAAACGTGTTATGATCGACAAGCACGGCGCTGCCATGCCGTATTGGCTGCAACATCAGTGGTCCCCTTGGCTGACATTTCGGAACAGACCCCCATCTGTTCTGACAGACTGTTATGACAGAACGGGATTAAATATTGGGTAAAAGAAGTGAATCTTTTGCGGAATTTGCGAAAACTTCCCTTAGGGCAGGTTTGGGTGTGATGTTGCCCGGTTTGGCACGATGGGACTGGTGCGGGAAAGTTGGGCAGAAGAGGACTAAGTATTTGTTCTTGTTGTCGGCCTGACGCATAGTGATGCCACGCTGTTGATGTGTATCTGTGTCTGCAAAGACACTTTATGTTGATCAGACTTCAGGCGGTTGCGGTTGTTGTTGCATATCGGTGGTTGTTTCCGACCCTGCAATGGCTGCCAGTTGAGGAGTTGCTCTATGAATATTATCGGTTTTGATATTGTCGCCATCGTGCTGGTGGTGCTGTTTGTCCTGATCCTGCTGGCCGGGATCAAGACGGTGCCGCAGGGCTACAATTTCACCATTGAACGCTTTGGGGCCTATACGCGAACGCTAAGGCCCGGTCTGGCGCTGATTGTGCCGTTCATTGACCGGATCGGCGCCCGGATGAACATGATGGAGCAGGTGCTCGATGTTCCAAGCCAGGAAGTCATCACGCGCGACAATGCCGCCATCGCTTCGGATGGGGTTGCCTTCTATCAGATCATGAATGCAGCGGACGCAGCCTACGAAGTGCATAATCTGGAATCTGCGCTGCTGAACCTGACCATGACCAACATCCGGACGGTGATGGGGTCGATGGATCTGGATGAGTTGCTGTCCAACAGGGACGAAATCAATGCCAAGCTGTTGCATGTGGTGGATGCGGCTGCGGCCCCTTGGGGCGTCAAGATTTCGCGTATCGAGATCAAGGACATCAACCCGCCGCGCGATCTGGTGGAAGCCATGGGCCGTCAGATGAAGGCTGAGCGTGAGAAGCGCGCATCCATTCTGGAAGCTGAAGGGCAGCGTCAATCGGAGATTTTGCGCGCCGAAGGCGAAAAGCAATCGCAGATCCTTGAAGCCCAAGGGGCGCGGGAAGCCGCCTTCCTTGAGGCAGAAGCCCGCGAGCGTGCAGCCGAAGCCGAAGCCAAGGCAACGGAAATGGTCAGTAAGGCCATCGCTGAAGGCGATGTGCAGGCCATCAACTATTTTGTCGCCAGCAAGTATGTCGAAACGTTGGGCGAGGTGGTCAAGGCACCAAATCAGAAAGTCGTCATGTTGCCGATCGAAGCCACCTCCATTCTGGGGGCCCTTGGGGGCATTGGCGAGTTGAGCAAGCAGGTCTTTGGCAAGGACGCGCCGGGGGCCAATCGCTCCGGTCGGGTGCCGGACGTGCGCGATGACCAATAGAATAGGGGTCTTTGCGGTTTTTGCTCCGATGGCTGGCTAGGAAAGGGACAAGATGATACAGCAGTTTTTCATCGAACAGGGAGAATGGGCATGGCTCATTCTCGGTCTTTTGCTTTTGGTGCTGGAATTGCTGGCGCCGGGGACGATGTTTTTGTGGTTCGGACTAGCGGCCCTGATTGTCGGCATACTTGGTTTCTTCTTTGAGCTGAGCTGGCAACATGCCTTCATCCTGTTTGGCCTTCTGTCGTTGGTCTCGGTGATTGCCGGGCGATATATCCTCAAAAGAACGGCCTCGACGGCTTCCGACAAGCCGTTGCTCAATGCCCGCGCCCAAGCGCTGGTGGGGCAGGTCTATATTCTCGATGCGCCGATCGAAAATGGTCAGGGGCGGGTCAAGGTGAATGACAGTTATTGGCGCGTGGCCGGGCCGGATGTCGCCGCAGGGCAAAAGGTGCGCGTCATTGGCAGCAATGGCACGGTGCTGGATGTCGTGCCGCTCTGATCGCTGATCGGCCTTATCCTTCAAACGACAAAGCAGATCAGGCTTCCGTCTGGTCTGCTTTTTTGTATCGTACCGGAGGTTGCTTTGCTTCAGGACGTCTCGAGGTCGGGAATGGGCATGCAGGCCTCTTCAGTGCAGACATTGACCTCGATGGTGATATGGGCAATTTGCTGCAGAGGCTTGAGCAGAGCCTTGTAATGCTCGGCGCTGCGCGGATAATGGGTGACGACCGACAGGATCGCAGCATAGCGGTCCGAGCCGATATACCAAATGTGATGATCAGACACCCGATTGTCAGCATCGGCTTCGATCAGTTGGATGGCTTTTTGGGCGAGATGTTCGTCCGGTGCCCGGTCAAGCAAAATCGAACCGGTTTCTGTGACCAACCCGTAAGCCCATTTGCCGATAACAAAGGCCCCGACCAGCCCCATCATGGCATCCATCCATGTCCAACCAAAATGTTTGCCAAATAACAGCGCGACAATCGCCAGAATGGAGGTCAGCGCATCGGCCATGACATGCAGATAAGCCGCCCGCATATTGTGGTCTTTGCCGCTGGCGTGATGGTCATGATGGTCATGATGATCGTGATCATGGTGCGCATGATCATGGTGACCGTGGTCGTGATGATGATGCCCGTGCCCGTGCCCGTGATGATGGTGATGATGGCCATCCTCATGCAGCAGATAGGCGCTGACCAGATTGACAATCAGGCCAAGGCAGGCCACCAGCATTGCCTCGTTAAAGGCGATGTCCAGCGGGTTGAACAGACGAAGGATGGATTCATAGATCATGAACAAAGCCACCAGCCCCAGAATGACCGCATTGGTGTAGCCGCCGAGAATCTCGATCTTGCCGACACCAAAGGTGAACTGACGGTTGGCGGCATGCTTGCGGGCCAGCGAGTAGGCAAGCACGGTCAGACCCAACGCCCCAGCATGAGATGCCATGTGCCAGCCATCGGCCAAGAGGGCCATGGAGTTGAAGACCATGCCAGCAGTGATCTCAACGACCATTGTGACGATGGTCAACAGGACGACATAGAATGTGCGACGGGCATTTTTCCGGTTGCGATCATCATCAAGAAACTGATGATCATGTTGCCACTTCTCAAGCTGGAAAATATGCATTGATGTGTCCTAACGGGGTGAGGTTCGGCCTGACTGGAATGGAGATTGTACGTACCCGCGAGCTTTAGCAGAAATACGCAGTGGCTGAAATCTCTCTCAAAGGCGAAAGGGGCGAGACCATGTGTAAAGAGCGTTACTGAGGGGTCAGCAACGCTCTCTTGTCGGTCAATGCAGCCGATGCCCAGCCTTAGGGCTGATGGGTCGGTGGCAGGGGCGGCTCCTCGGACATCAGCAGGATCGTGATGCGTCGGTTGGCGGCCAGATAGGGGTCGTTCGGGAAGAGTGGATCCGTGTCCGATTTGCCTTCCACTCCAAAGACCTGATCGGATGCAACACCATGTTCCATCAGGATCGAGCGGACAGCGTTGGCGCGGTCTGATGACAATTCCCAGCCCGTATAGCCCGAGGTGACAGGTACGTTCGAGGCTGTGGTGTGACCGCTGATCTTGATCCGGTTTGGCATTCGGGCAAGGACCGGTGCCATGTGGACGAGGAGGCGGCGGGTGAAATCGTAGGGATATTTCGAACCTTCGGCAAACATCGAGCGACCATCCTGATCAACCATCTGGATGTTCAGGCCGTCCTTGTCTTCCTCGATGATGATATGCTTCGAAATTTCGGTAATTTCCGGCATTTCCTGCCAGGCCTGACGCAGGGAAGCGGCGGCGGTGGCAAACATTCGCGGGCGTTCGATTTCGGTTTTCTCGATATCGTGGGTGTTGGCTTCCGGGCCCTGCTTTGAGCGCTGGTCATGGCGCTCCTGGGCAAAGTCGGAGTCATTTTCCTGCGGCACCGCTGCGACCTGTTTGATGTGCTCGCGAACGGGCATGCCTTCGATCTCGATCATGCCAGCCTTGCGCATCACGGGTTTGACACCGAAGGCATCTTTCATCGATCCGGCAACGACCTGCAGTTTCTGATCGTCCTGAATGGAGAAGGAAATGATCAAAACGAAGAAGCAGACGAGCAGCGACATCAGATCGGCAAAGGTGACCAGCCAATCAGGTGCACCACCGCCCCCTTGTTGCTTTTTCTTGGCCATGCGTGACGCCTTTCCTTGTGATCAGTGAGACCTGCGTGGAGCAGATCTGGGAGCAGATCAGGCTGCTTCGTCCTGAAGCTCGATGCGGGCTTTCTCCGGCAGATAGGCGATCAGCATTTCCCGGATCAGGTTCGGAGACTTGTTTTCGCGGATCTGCATGACGCCATCGATGATCAGGGTCTGGTTGAGATCTTCACCATCGAGTTTGGAATCGAGCTTGTCGACAATCGGGATACAAATAATGTTGGAAACCAACGCACCATAAAGGGTGGTCAACAGGGCGATGGCCATGGCAGGGCCAATTGCCGAAGGGTCATCCATCGCGGCCAGCATTTGCACCAGACCGACCAGCGTGCCGATCATGCCAAAGGCCGGAGCCGCGTCACCGAGCTGTTTGTAGAAGCGTTTGCCCTCCTGAAGGCGCTCAATATAGAGATCGCGTTCGCGTTCCATGCTTTCGCGGATGAAGCCGGGTTCATAGCCGTCGGCAATGAACTGGACACCCTTGGCAAGGACTGGATCCTCAACTTCAACATTCTCAAGGCCAAGCGGGCCGCTCTTGCGGGCAACGTCGGCCAGTTCGGTGATCTTTTCAATCATCTCGCGCGGGTTGGTGCTCTTGCCACCAAAGGCAACTTTGCCGCCCGTTACAATGGCGCCGCCGATGCCGCCAAGGGTGAAGCGGATCAGAGTCGCGGACAACCCGCCGCCAATCACGATGAGAACGGAGGGAATATCAATGAACTGCCCGAGAGTGCCGCCCAGCAGAACAGCCGTCAACACAACGCCGAAAGCCGCGACCATACCGATTAGGGTTGCAATATCCATTCCTGTGTTCCTGTCTTCATGAGCCGGATCTGACGCCCGGTGCCATTTGATTAACTGGCAGTCTATGAAAACAGATCTAATGGATTGCTAATGAAAGCGCTCAAAGGCTCCGAATCTGAAGTAAATTTGATTAAGGTTACCAAAGGGATAACAAGGTGGGGCTGGCCCGGCATGTTGCCCATTGCAGCAACAATTCAGGGCGCAGGCCAGAGGGCCTTGGAAATGCAGGGGAATCGTCGGCTTTATGCCACGCCCGCCCGCAGGAAATCGTGCATATGCACAATACCGACCGGTTTGTCATCGGCGACCACGAAGATCGAACTGATTGACAGGCTGTTCATCATTTCTATTGCTGCAGGCACCAGCATGGTCGGAGGCAGGGTCTTTGGCATCCGGGTCATGACCTCCTCGACTGGCTTTTTGAGGAGGTTATCGGCCAGATGACGACGCAAGTCGCCGTCGGTGACCATGCCGATCAGCGCTCCAGCTTCGTCGATGACACCAACACAGCCAAAGCCCTTTTGCGACATGATGACAATCACTTCGCTCATTTTCACATCTGGTCTTGCCAGTGGCAGCGAGGCGCCCTTGTGCATCAGGTCACGTACAAACTGCAGGTTGGCGCCAAGCGAGCCACCCGGATGATAGGTCTTGAAGTCGGCGGCGGTGAAGCCGTGGCTTTCCAACAGGGCAACGGCCAATGCATCGCCCAGACAGAGCTGCATGGTGGTTGACGTGGTCGGGGCGAGGCCGTGAGGGCAGGCTTCCTTGACCTTTGGCGGACAGAGGCTGAGGTCCGACTGGGTGGCCAGCGTGCTTTCGGGATTGGATGTCATGGCGATCATCGGCACCTTGAAGCGGCGGGTGTAGGAAATGATGTTGGCAAGCTCGGCGGTTTCCCCCGACCAGGACATGGCCAGCACAATATCAACAGGCCGGATCATGCCCAGATCGCCATGGCTGGCTTCGGCTGGATGGACGAAGAAGGCCGGCGTGCCGGTGGAGGCCAGAGTGGCAGCCAGTTTTTTGGCAATATGGCCGCTTTTGCCCATCCCGGTGACGATCAACCGGCCTTTGGATTCGCGAATGATCCGCACCGCTTCTTCAAACGGTTGCTTGAGGCTGGTCTCCAACTCCGCTTTCAGCGCGATCAGGCCATTGATTTCATTGTCAATCGTCGAGTGTGCCGAGGCGATTGCTGAATAGTCGACGGGGGTAGCTGGAAGGGTCATCGTGGCCTGCCTGAGAATTTGAGATGGGCGATTTCTAGTACACTTTCGGTGGGAAAGAAAGTTGTTCTCAATAAGGCTTTCTGATGATCAGTCCGAAGGCTGCGCCTAAGGGGGAGGGGAAAGGAGTTGTTAACCAAAAGTGTTTACTTTCTGGAAAGGAATAACTGTGCCTGAAGTCCGCTTTCACCGCTCTCGTCAGAGGGGATGCGTGGCTGGCAGGTTTGGGGTGGAGCGCGGCTTTACCGAATTTCTGCAAGGCTAGTTTCGCATGCGGTTGCTGTTGACATCGACATCTCTGACCCGCCCCATCTTGGCCGGTGCATCTGTGGTGATCTTGCCGCTGATGGTGATGCTGTCGACGGGCGCTGATGCGCAAGAGGTCGAGCAAAGCGGTGCTCAGGTGCCGCAAAGCGCCAATGCAAGCCTGTGGCCGCAAACAGGGCAGCAAAGCGTGCAGCAATCGCTGTTTTCCGCATCCTCGACGCCACCCTTGCGCAGCGCGGATGGCATTGTGTCCAATGCCGCACCACAATCTGCACCGGCGACCACCGGATCGATTGCAGCAACCCGAGGTCGGGTGACCTATCCGATCCAGCCAGCAAGCCGTGCCCTGCCGCAGCAGCGTCCAGTCCCCCCTTTCGAGAAACAGCAGGGAAAGACCGTGCGAGGCAGCCGAGACAGCGATGCCTATGATGCGGTCGGGGTGAAAGCGGGCTCTTTCCTGCTTTATCCGTCGCTCACGCTGTTTGCCGAAGGCACAGACAATATCGATAATGCGGCGGTGGGAACCAAAGGGGGCATCGGGCGGGTGGCCTTGGAGGTGACCGCGCAATCTCTCTGGCAGCGCCATGCGTTGACCCTGGGGGCAATGGGTGTGTTTGAAAGCTACCAGTCTCCGAACCGCAAGCCTGACAACGAGCTTTCCGCCAATGCGGATCTGACCCTCGATCTGGCCGACCAGACCAAGCTGGCACTCGGCGCCCGGATGGAGCGCAGTAAGGAAGAGGCGAACAATCCGGATCTGGCTGCATCGGGCGGCACAGCATCAATCGAAACGGCCTACGGTTTGACGGCGAGTCTTGATCAGGGGGCTGGCCCGCTCAAACTGCAATTGCGTGGCGCGTTTGATCGCGAACGGTTTGACGAGGATGCCAGTCGCGATTATCGGAGCTACAAGGCTGGCGGACGTGTCGGTTATCAGGTGACGGATCAGATTCTGCCATTTGTTGATGTGGAAGTCGCCCGCAAACGCTACGACCAGCGCGATAGCAGCCTTGATGGCTATAGCCTGCGTGGCGCGGTCGGGGTGGCCGTTACAGATCGCGAGAAACTGTCGGGTGAAGTATCCGGCGGGGTGATGCTCTGGGATCCGGACAGGGCTTCTCTGGGGCGCGATACGATCCTGTTTGCCGACGCTAGCGTCAACTGGTCCCCCAATGCTTTGTGGACCCTCAAGGGTGGGCTGGAGACCAGCCTGACCTCCAGTTCAACTGCTGCGACCAGCGTGGCGACCCGGACCCTGTCGCTCGAAGCCGACTATGCGGTGCGGCGCAACCTGACCCTGTCGCTTGACAGTTCCATATCTCATGAAGATTATCGCGGGTCGGGGCGCAAGGATTGGGTATTCGATGCCACCTTTGGCGCCGAATATGCCTTCAATCGTTCGGTTCAGTTGATTGCCCGTGTCGGTCGTGAACAGCGCAACAGCAATGAAGCCGGGGCGGATTTTTCTGCCAACAAAATCGAAGTGGGATTGCGCTTGCGCCACTGATCCTTCGCGCCGCCAGTTCCAGTTCCAGTTCCAGTTCCAGTTCTAGTTCCAGTTTCAATTGAGAGGGGGAGGCTCCTGCACAGCAGCTCATGTCAGGGGCGTGTGCCCAAGGGCGCACCGTTGGGCCTTGATTGTCGCCATGGGCAGGACGCGGTTACGCTCTTACCGGAAGCTTCTGATCGACAGGCGTGCGATGGCCCGTCCACTGAAGCGGGCATCCTGTGGCATCTGGCCGGGAAGTCTGCTGAAGGTCTGATCGACGATGCTTGATGGTTTGCTGACCAAGGCACGGAGATTGGCCGGGATCGGACGGGACAGGCGGGCAAAGGTCGCCGTGCGGGTCGATTGCTTCATATGGGCAAAGTGCGCCATGCCAGATGGACCATAGGCGAAAGTCAGTTTTGTCAGATGCGAAGCATCTGCATCTGAGGTTCGCTTGGCGCGCGGGGGCACGTTGCGGGCCGCAGGGGCTTGCAATGGGGCTCGGTCGGCGCGGCGCGGCAGTTTGGCCATCATGTCGCGTGGCACACCGATGCGTTCCTTCAGATTGGACGGCAGGCTCGCCAGCTGTTGGCGTTCGGCCTTGCGTGGCAGGGATGCCAGATCTGACGCACTATTATCCGGTTGGGCGATGAGACGCGTGCGCGGGGCAGCCGTCGGCAGACCGGTGGTGCTTGCCGAAGCGTAGGCGGCCCGAACGATGGAGGCTTCATTGCTCTGTTCGGCTGCGCCGGTCAGCTGGTTGAGCACGCTTTTGGCGTCCTGCTGAGAGGCCGTGATTGGTGCGCGGGCATGAGGCAGAGCGGCGAGTTCGACCCGCTCAGGCTGTTTCGCTGCAACATGCGCTGCAACATTTGCTGGATCAGGGGCCGCGGCAGACGCCACTTGGGAGGCATCAGCAGCAGGTTCCGTCCTGGCTGGTTGCGGAGCCTGCCTTGTCTGGGTCACTTGTGGTGCGTTGGCCAATTGCTGGAGAACCGGCGAAGTTCCTATGCTGCCGACAGCACTGTCGTCAGGTGCGGTCTGATCAGCTGACGCGACCTGAATAGGCAGTGGTTTCGGCTCCGGGTTGGCGCTGGCCAACTGGAAGGAGCTGCTTCTCTGGTCGGCAGGGCGCGCGCGCGGCAAGGACCTGAAGAGGATCGGCGGCGCAGCTTGTTCGTCAGGGTTGGTGGTCTCTGCGGCTCGGAGCTTGGCGTCGGAGGCTTCGGCTGCTGCGATGATGTCATCTGCATCGATATTGGACGAGACGGTGAGCTGAGCGCTGCGAGTGGCCACAAGACTGCCCGGTGCGCGGGTCTCTTCCCGTCCGTCGGGACGCTTGGGTAGCGAGGCCAGTTGTGTTGGAAATTCTGTTGTTGTCGCTGTGCCAGGTGCATTCACAGTTTCAAATGTTGGCTTTGGCGGGGCTTTCGGGCCGCGATTGAGCAGTCTGCCAAGAAGGGTGCCTTCGCCTTGCGACGCGACAGGTTTGTTGCTGGCGACGCGCACGGGATCGGGGCTGCGTGGCCGAGCCGGTGCTGCTTTGGCCACCTGGCTGTAGCGACGGGCAGAACGGGTGGTGCGGATCATTTCAGCCTTGCGGGCTGCAACCTGCACTTTGGCTTTCTTGTAGCCCTTCAAGGGGCGACCATCGGTCGGTACATGAACCGTGTTGCCATCGGGAAAGACCCGCGCCAGCTGTTTGCGTGTCATGCGGGGCCAGTGACGGACATTGCCAGTATCAATATGGACAAAGGGCGAGCGCGACGTGGGATAATATCCAACCCCACCGGCCTGCAATCGGAGGCCAGCCCTACGGATTTTGCTGATTGGCACGCCGGGCAGGTAGAAATCCATCGCCTGCCCCTTGGTGTGACGGCTATTCTTGGCAACGCCTCGGCTGCGCCTGCGCAGCATGTTGTTGGTGGCCGGGGACCGATAGCCAGACACCACGTGAATCGGCTTTTTTGCCCCGGTTTCCTTGTAGACATTCCAGATCAGATCAAACAGCACCGGATCCATCTGGGTGCTTTCGTTGCGACGCCAGTCACGCAGGAAGCGGTTCATCTGGCGCAGCCCTTCGGGATCATAGCGACCATTGCGCTTGAAGGTGATGGTCTGGGTTTCTTTGGTATGGGTGTTGTGCAGGGTCAGCGAACGGGAGGCGGCCTGTGCCATGGTCGGAGCCATCAAGGGCACCATCAGAAGGGAAAGCAGGAATGCTGTCTGAAGATGGATGCGTGACACCACCCATGTCGCAGATGCTGACAGAAGGGGGCGCATTAAAGGCATCAAACGGGACAGAAAGACTTTGTGTCTGGCCACAGGTTGTCCAATCATCCGTCAGCTCGGGCTGACATACGCACAGTTTCGCTCCGCGGTCAGAGCAGCGGGAGCGGTGCTTACCAAAGTGAATCTGCATGCCTTGCCGGCCAAGGATTGCAGGTAAGTCTTCTTACTTTGTGTGCATTATGCTTGGCATTTGGTTAATGAAGGTCAAAGAGCCACGCAAAATGCATCACTCAACCCCGTTTGAGAGGTCAAATAATCGGTTCACGGCAAGTTGATCGGAAAATTGGGACGAAAAATGGCAAGGGACGGATATTGGTCTATCCATCCCCAGCTATCGGTTCATATGCTTTACCTGAGCGCAGTCAGGGTTAATCAAAGGCCAAGGGCTTTCTTGGTCCTTTCATTGTGGCCGTAAATGTCGGACCGAACCTGCAACACACCGTCATCGGACATCCAGGTGGTGAAATAGGCCAGATGGACCGGGATCTTGTTCGCCAGATTAACCCGGCGCTCGTTGCCGCCGATCATCTTCTTGACGCGTGCCGCGTTCCAGCCCTTGGTCCGCGAAAGGATCACTTCGGCAAATTCCATCGGTTCGTGCACTCGAACACAGCCATGACTGAAGGCGCGATAGTCGCGATTGAACAGGCTGCGGGATGGCGTGTCATGCAGATAGACCGCATGCTGGTTGGGGAACATGAACTTGATGTTGCCAAGGGCGTTACGGGTGCCGGGCATTTGACGCAGGCGCACCTGAGTGGCATCGACCTTTTCCCAGTCAAGTTTTGATGGATCGATAATCTGGGTGCGGCCCTTCACACTTGCCAGGACCTGATAGTTGGTCTTGGAGAAAAAGGCCGAAGGGTCGGACTTGATCTTAGGCAGCAATTCGTTCGAAGCGATGGAGCGCGGGACATTCCAGTATGGATTGACCACCAGATATTCCATCTGATCAGAGAATATCGGGGTCTTGTGCTGGGACTTGCCAACCACGACGCGGGTTTCGTGGATTGCCTTGTCCTGTTCAACCACCTGCACATGGAAAGTTGGAATGTTGACCATCACATGGAAGTCACCCAGATCGCGGGGCAGCCAGCGCCAGCGCTCGAGATTGGCGATCAGGTCGCTGATCAGTTCCTTGCGGTCATCATTCATCACACGCAGGGTGGCATTGCCGACAATGCCATCCGCGATCAGACCATGTTTGGCCTGATAGGTCTCGATTTTTCCGGCCAGCGCTTCGCTATATAGCGTTGGATTGTCCGACGGAGCGGTCTCACCAAGCTTGCGCCAGATCAGCGGCACGCGTTCATCGCTCATACCGACCTTGAGGCTCTTGCCGCTTGGGACAGGGGGCGTCTGGTCTTTCTTGCCGGCAAAGCGCAGGCGGTTATATTCCTTGCGCAGGGCAAGGAAGCCCTGATGCTGCGGATTGTAGCTGCGCAGGGTTTCGACGGGGGCGCTGGAGACGAGGATCTTGTCAAGCGCGGCAATCGAATCCGGATAGTGCGGCTTGATCGTCACAGCCTTTTTCGGGAAGCTGCGCGGATCGATGCGTCCGGCATAGGCGTGACGGGTATAGCGGGTCAGTGCCAGCGACAGGGCAATGTCAGCCTGGGCAATATCCTCGTTCGCGCTGCCTGCCTGACGCGACAGGGCGAGGGACGGGGTCTGATAATCCGCCGGGTCGAGACCGTCCCGGTCGGCGCGCGACAGAGCGAATACAAGCTTGCGGGCGTGATCGGTCCACTCGCCATTGTCAAACCAAGCGGTTTGGAAATTGCGGGTTTCATAAAAGGCCACGAGCGCTGCATTGTCGCGTTTTTCAAGGAAGTCCTTGGTGCGCGGAATGGCGTCGATTTTGGCGGCCACTGCGTCGAACAGGTCCTGATCGCGTTGCTGATCAATGCCGGTGTCGGTCTGGCGCAGGGCGGTCAGGATGGTGTTGATCTGGATGCGGTTGGCGATTTCCTGTTCGAAACCGGCGGACGGCTGGACATCAAGCAGGCGCAACGGGCCATGGTTCGCAGACATCTGACCAGAGGCTTCGATGCTGGAGGCACCCGCTTCGGCGGCAACAGAGGGGTTCAAACACAATGCGCTGCCCGCTGCTGCGATCGTTATCGCCATCATGGCAGTGTACATTTTAGGCATGTCCTTGCGTTCCCCTTTTCACGACCTTCGGTCCGCGAATCTTTGCAAATCAGTTCAGAGAATCAAAGCTGATTTTCGCGATCCATTGCAATCCAAAAATTGGATCAGGATCGTCTTCCTATCTGTGGTGTCACCTAGATATCACGGTCAGGAGGCCCGAGCGCCGGGTTTTGTCGGTTCGTCCGACTCAGCTTCGTCCTGATCCAGTCCATATTCCTTGAGCTTGCGATAGAGCGTTGAGCGGCCAATGCCGAGGCGGCGCGCCACATCGGACATCCGGTGATCATGATGCTTGAGGGCGCGATCGATGATTTCCGCCTCCAGCTCGGCCAACGCGCGGATGTTGCCATATTCATCAAGCAGACGCAGAAATCCCCATGGGTCTTGCCGCAGGGCGTCACTGTCCGGATCTGCTTCCTGTCCGCTCATGGCCGAGGGGTGGGATGCCTCGGGTGGGGAGGGTATGGATGTTGTATCCGGGGGCACCCTTTCAGGCGTCTGGTCCGGAACATCTGCGGATGGGGCCATTCGGGCCAGATCTTCAGGACGGGGAGCGCGTGCGCGTACAACCGTGTCGCTGAAGGCGCTGACCTGACTGGCGATCTGGGGGAATTCTTCAACCGTCAACTGGTCTCCGTCGCACAGGACCACAGCCCTGAAGACGGTGTTTTCCAACTGGCGGATGTTGCCCGGCCAATCATAGCTTTCAAGCAGGGACAGGGCATCGGACGTGATGGTGGCAAGGCTCTTGCGGCCTTCTTCGGCAGCAAAGCGGGTGAGGAAATTCCGCGCCAAGGCTGGGATGTCATCCTTGCGGTCCCGCAAGGGGGGAACGCGGATGGGGAAGACATTGAGACGGTAATAGAGATCCTCGCGGAATTTGCCATCCTTGACCAGCTGGATCAGATCCTTGTTGGTGGCCGAGATCAGACGGAAATCCACTTTGACCGGCTTGGTCGCGCCGACCGGGTCAATCTCGCCTTCTTGCAAGGCACGCAGCAATTTGACCTGGGTTTCGAGCGGCAGTTCGCCGACCTCGTCAAGAAACAGCGTGCCGCCGTTGGCTTCAACGAACTTGCCGACATGTTTTTCCGCCGCCCCGGTGAAGGCCCCTTTTTCATGGCCGAACAGGATGCTCTCGACCAGATTGTCGGGAATTGCGCCGCAATTGACCGTGACAAAGGGTTTGGAAGAGCGGTCGGAGGCATGCTGGATGGCCTTGGCGATCAATTCCTTGCCGACCCCGGATTCCCCTTCAATCAGAATCGGAATGTTGGATTTTGCGCCCCGCTTGCCCAGATTGATCACCCGGCCCATGGGTTCGCTCGAGGCGATGATGGTCTTGAAACTGAGCGTCCCTTGACTGCGCGAGCGGATGCGGGTGATTTCCTCTTCAAGCGCGTTGACCTTCAAGGCATTGCGCATGGCGACTTGCAGACGTTCCGGGGCCACCGGCTTGATGACGAAATCGAATGCACCAGCGCGCATGGCATTGACGGCCGTGTCGATGCCCGCATGAGCGGTCTGGACGATGATCGGGGCTTTGATGTCGGTTTTCTGCAACGCTTGCAACACGCCCATGCCGTCAAGGTTGGGCATGACGAGATCAAGAATGATCAGGTCGAAATAGCTGGCGGGATTCTGTTCGAGAATCGCCAGTGCCTGTTCTCCATGTTCGGCACTGACGGCCTTGAAGCCGCTCTTCTCAACGATGGCTTCCAGCAGTCGGCGCTGGACGGGATCGTCATCAACGATCAGGATTTTTTCGCTCATGTAGGGGCCGGGTTGCTTGTGTGCGGGTTGGTTCAGCCTTGTTTCATTTTGAACCAAGATCCCCTGCATCGGTTAAAGCTTCATTAATTTCCGGCCTGATTGGTGGAAAAAATTATGTGCATAGCGGGGCGCCGGAACAGACTTTCCGACCCGTCCGTCTGGGCAAAGTCAGCTTGTGTGCCTACTTTTGACGTCAGGGCATTGGATCCGTCCGGAAGATTGCCTATCTTTGTTATAATGCCCGCGTGACGCCGTCGCTATCCGAGCGCGCGTCCGGGGATTTGTTCTTTCTCTTATCGCTGGAAAGCTGTTTCATGACCACTGCCCTTCTTTATCCTTCTTTTCTTCATTCACCTTTGACTGCTGCTGCGGCCGAACAGGGAAGTGCCAGCCTTGAGGGGCTGCCAGAATGGAATCTGGACGACCTCTATAAAGGGGTTGATGATCCGGCGCTGGAACAGGATTTTAGCCAGTGCAAGGAAGAGGTGGCAGCATTTGCAGCCGACTATCAGGGCAAGCTGGCGGCTTTGCTGGCGGACAAGGGGGGCGATGCGCTGGGGGAAGCCTTACAGCGCTATGAGAAAATTCAGGACCGGATGGGGCGCCTGATCAGTTTTGCTGGCCTCACTTATACCGGCAACACCGTCGATCCGGTGCGGGCGAAGTTTTACGGCGATGTGCAGGAGCGGATCACAACGATCTCAACCCAATTGCTGTTTTTCGAACTGGAGCTGAACCGCATCGAAGACGCGGTTCTGGATCAGGTTGTGGCAGAAAGTGCCTTGCTTGGCCACTACAAGCCGTGGCTGGATGATCTGCGCAAGGAAAAGCCGTACCAGCTGGAAGATCAGTTGGAGAAACTGTTCTATGAGAAGTCGGTCACCGGTGCGATGGCGTGGAATCGTCTGTTTGACGAAACCATGGCAGGCTTGCGCTTCTCGGTCGAGTTGGCCGACGGCACAAAAGAGCTGGCCATCGAGCAAACGCTCAATCTGTTGACCGATGCGGACGAAGCCAAACGCAAAGCGGCGTCCGATGCACTGGCCAAGACCTTCAAGGCCAATCTGTCGACCTTCTCGCTGATTTCCAACGTGCTGGCCAAGGACAAGAGCATTTCTGACAGTTGGCGCGGCTTTGAGGATGTGGCTGACAGCCGCCATCTTGCCAATCGGGTCGAGCGCGAAGTTGTGGACGCTCTGGTGGATGCCGTGCAGGAGGCTTATCCGCGCCTGTCGCATCGTTATTATGCGCTGAAGGCCAAGTGGTTTGGCAAGGATGCTCTTGAGCATTGGGACCGCAATGCGCCGCTGCCTGCCGTGCCAACCAAGACGATCGAATGGCCGGAAGCCAAGGCCATCGTTCAGGATGCCTATGCGGGCTTTTCGCCGAAAATGGCAGAGATTTCCGGTCAGTTCTTTGACAAAAACTGGATCGACGCTCCGGTACGCGAAGGCAAGTCGCCGGGGGCCTTTGCCCATCCGACCGTTCCGAGCGCACACCCCTATGTTCTGCTCAATTATATGGGCAAGCCACGCGACGTGATGACACTGGCCCACGAGCTGGGCCATGGGGTGCATCAGGTGCTGGCTGCCGGGCAGGGTGCCTTGATGGCACCAACGCCGTTGACCTTGGCCGAGACGGCCAGCGTGTTTGGTGAAATGCTGACCTTCCGCTCCTTGCTGGCCAAGACCAAGGATGTGGCCGAACGTCGGGCCATGATTGCCGGCAAGGTCGAGGATATGCTCAACACGGTGGTGCGCCAGATTGCCTTTTATCTGTTCGAGCGCAAGCTGCATTCGGCCCGCGCTGAAGGAGAATTGACCGCTGACCAGATCTGCGAACTCTGGATGAGCGTACAAGCAGACAGCTTGGGGCCATCGGTGCGGCTGGGTGAGGGATATGAGACCTTCTGGGCCTATATTCCGCATTTCATCCATTCCCCCTTCTATGTCTATGCCTATGCCTTCGGGGATTGTCTGGTCAACTCGCTCTATTCTGTCTATCAGGATAGCGACGAGAGCTTTGTCCAGAAATATTTCGACATGCTGAGCGCAGGCGGCACCAAGCACCATTCAGAATTGCTCGCACCATTCGGGCTTGATGCAAAGGATCCGGACTTCTGGTCAAAAGGCCTCTCGGTTGTCGAGGCGCTGATTGACGAGCTGGAAGCTCTGGAAGAGGCCTGAACCTCTCTTTGCCCCGACAGGGTGTGACTGGCAGGAAAGTGACTGTAATGGCCGATCAGAAGACACCCGAACTGTCCCAATCCTCCGTCGCCCTTCCGGCGACGGATGGTCCGCGCGATGACGGGCCAGATGACATACATGATGACGCTTACAACGATGCCAACCGGTTTGGCCGTCGGGTGAAACGTTATGCGCAGGTCAATACAGGAATGGGGGGATTTGTCGCGCGCGCGGCCACATCGCGATTGTTTGGCCGTGGAGACAGCGATATCCAGCGCGAAGCCGCTGACCTTGCCAGGGTCATGGGGACACTTAAGGGGCCCTTGATGAAAGTGGCGCAAATGCTGGCCACGGTGCCGGATGTTTTGCCACCTGAATATGCAGCAGAGCTGGCACAATTGCAGTCGGATGCGCCGCCAATGGGCTGGGCCTTCACCAAGCGGCGGATGCGATCCGAGTTGGGACCGGCCTGGCGCACGCGCTTTGCCTCCTTTAAGCATGAGCCCTCTGCTGCCGCCTCATTGGGGCAGGTGCATCGGGCCTTTCATCATGATGGCATCGAGCTTGCTTGCAAACTGCAATATCCCGATATGGCCTCGGCGGTGGAAGCCGATCTCAAGCAGCTGAAAATGGTCTTTGCCGTGCATCGCAGCATGCAAAGTGCAATTGATACCAGCGAGATCGCCAAGGAAATTGCCGAACGGGTGCGCGAAGAACTCGACTATGTGCGCGAGGCCTGGCACATGCATGTCTATCGCACGATTTTCAAGGATGAGCCGAGGGTGCGGGTGCCGCGCCTCTATGACGATCTGTCCAGTCCGCGTCTGTTGACGATGGACTGGCTGCATGGCCGCAAGCTGCTGGACTACAAGCAGCATTCGCAGGAAGACCGTAACTTCCTGACCCGTGTCATGTTTCATGCCTGGTGGTACCCGTTCGCCCATCATGGGGTGATTCACGGGGATCCGCATCTGGGCAACTACACCGCCTTTGAAGAGGATGGTCGGGTTGCCGGGATCAATCTGTTTGACTATGGCTGCGTTCGCATCTTCTCACCGCGTTTTGTGCAAGGGGTGGTGGATCTGTATCACGGGCTTGGCAAGGATGATCGTGACCAGATCGTTCATGCCTATGAATGCTGGGGTTTTTCCAATCTGAGCAACGAGCTGGTTGATGCGCTCAATGTCTGGGCGCGGTTCATTTACGGTCCGTTGCTTGATGATCGGGTGCGCACGATCGCTGACGGGGTCAGTCCGGCCGAATATGGCCGCAAGCAGGCCTTCAAGGTGCATCAGGAATTCAAGCGCCTTGGTCCTGTGACGGTGCCACGGGAATTTGTCTTCATGGATCGGGCCGCCATCGGTCTTGGCGGGGTGTTTCTGCATCTTGGTGCCGAGCTGAACTTCTATGAGATGTTTAACCAACAGATCGAGGATTTCAGTCAGGACCGGGTGTTGGCGGCACGACGCCTTTTGCCTGCTGCGCCGGGGGACATTGACCCTAGCTTTGGCGCTGAGGCATGAGCCTTTCGACTTCTGGCGGGGATGGCGGGAGGACGGATTGCCATTCCTTTTCTGCTGCGCTATGTTGTCGCAGAGAAAATGCTTAGCCGCCCCGGGCGGTATGAGGAGGGACCCATGAGCAAAGAACTCAATCCGGTTATGGATTATGAAGAGCATGAAAAGACCTATGATCTGTTCATTGCCCTTTTCCAGTATGGCACCATTGGCTGTCTTCTGGTGGTCGCTTTTATGGCCATTTTCCTGCTGTAAGCCAGCAGGTTTTCAGTCAAGCCAAAACAAAAAGCGCGCCCGAAAGGCACGCTTTTTTTGTCTCTGTTCTGTTTCCTGTCCGCTTGATCAAGCTTTGCTTTGGGACCGTAGCTTGCGGGTGCGATTCATGCCGTTGGTTGCCGGGCTGTAATTGGGATTGATGATCCGGGCACGGGAATAGGAATCAAACGCTTTGGAATAGTTGCCGACCTTTTCCAGCGCGATGCCCTGATTGGTCCAGGCGCGATAATTGTCGCGGTCGATCTTGACGGCATTCGAGAAATCGCCAAGGGCACCCTTGATGTCATTTTGCACCAGATAGGAAATGCCACGGGAGTTGAAGGCTTCCGGGTTGGAGGCATCCAGGCTGAGGGCAAAGGTAAAGTCTTCGATGGCCTGGGAATGGTTGCGCTGCTGCTGGAAGATCAGGCCGCGATGATAATAGGCGCGCGGGTCACGGGTCTGGGCAGCGATTGCCTGATTGTAATCGGAAATCGAGCGGTTGGCGTCGCCATTCTGGCGATAGATGTCACCGCGCCCAATGAGGGCCACGTCATAGGTCGGGACCAGTGCGATGGCGCGGTTATAGTCGGCCAGTGCAGAGGATAGATCGCCCATCTTCTTGTAGACCAGCGCACGGTTGGCATAGGCCTGATGGAAGTTGGGATTGAGCGAAATGGCACGACTGTAATCCTGCAAGGCCAAATCAAACTGACGCGAGCGTCCATAGGCGGTGCCGCGAATATTGTAGGCATTGGCGTCGGACGGATTTTCGGCAATCACCTGATTGAGGGAGGCGATGTTGTCGGCTGCCCCTGCATTGCGGTCAAAATCCTGACCCGTCTCCAAGCCAGTGGTCTGGCATGCTGCCAAACCCAATGAAAGACCTGCGATCAGGAAAAGCTGCTTGAAGTGGCAGATGCGAACCATATTGACAAACCCCGTCGGACGTTCCGGCGCGCCATTCGGGCGCTTTTGACTGTGAATTTCACCTTTTGACAGAATAAACTGGCCAAAATTTGTCAGCCGGATATGTGTGGCATGGTGCAACGCATAAATGCGTGCATATCCATTCCTATGTCAAACGGCTTCGCTTTCAATGCGGCCATTTGCACGGATGTGTCAAGACATAAGTGAACGCAAACAGATGTTATCAGGCCCCGGATTTCGGGACCTGACCAACATCAGCGAACTTTGACACAGAGTCACATTGTCTAGCCTTGGAGAAAGGCTGTCTCTGCGCCCGAGCCGACATGCATCGCACAAAGCAATGCATCATCCCGAAGCGGGACGGAGTCATGCTGTGAAGGGCGCAAAGTGGTATGGTCTAGCTATCGGAGGGTCAGCCTGTTACGGGCCGCATTTAAAGGCGGCCTGAGGCGACACGATCCTTAGCGACCACGGCCTTTGGAAGGAATCAGACCTTCGCGCTGAAGACGCTTGCGAGCCAGCTTACGGGCACGACGAATGGCTTCAGCCTTTTCTCTGGCCTTCTTCTCAGAAGGTTTTTCATAGAAGTTCCGCATTTTCATTTCACGGAACACGCCTTCGCGCTGGAGTTTCTTTTTCAGCGCCTTCAAGGCTTGATCAACATTGTTATCGCGGACGAGTACCTGCACGCGTCAATCCTTAAGTTCGTGATGTCTGGATTTTCGAAAAAAAATCGGCCACCGCCTTGGCAGCGACCGAAACTTTGGGGCGTTCTATCAGACCGGCAGTGGCTTGTCTATATCCAAGGGGCCGGTTTTGACGAAAAACTGCTAAAAAGTTGCCTTTCAAGCGGCATCAATCGGGGAAATCACGTTGATATGACCCATCTTGCGGCCATCCCGGGTCTCCGATTTGCCGTAGGAATGGAAGGCGGTTGAAGGTTCGGAAAGATGGCTTTGTTGTGCATGGATATCGTCACCAATCAGATTGGTCATGACGCAGTTGCTGTGGCGTTTGGTGGTGCCAAGAGGCCAGCCCGCAACGGCGCGGATATGCTGTTCAAACTGCGAAACAAGGCAGGCGCTTTCGGTCCAGTGGCCGGAATTGTGAACCCGTGGTGCCATTTCATTGGCGACGAGCCGCTGGTCATGCCCTTCGGGCAGCAAAAACAGCTCCACCGCCAGCACGCCAACATAATTCAGCTTGTCGGCAACCTTCTCACCAATGGCTCTGGCCTCAGCTGCGATAGAATCGCTGATGGCTGCTGGCACCGTGGTGGTGTGGAGGATCTGATTCTGATGGACATTCTCGGCAATATCGTAGGAAACAATCTGGCCCTGCTCATTGCGGGCGGCAATGACCGAGATTTCCCGCTCGAATGGCACGAAGGCTTCAAGAATCGCCGGTTGGTTGCCGATAATATCAAGAGCCGTTCTGACATCCTCTTCGCTCTTCAGGAAAACCTGTCCCTTGCCATCATAGCCGAAGCGGCGGGTTTTCAAGAGTGCTGGCAGGCCAAGGGCCTTTACGCCCGCTTCCAGATCCTGCTGGCTGGCCACATCGTGGTAACCGGCGGTCGGAATGCCTATGTCATTAAAGAAGGTTTTCTCAATCAAACGGTCTTGAGAGGTGCGCAGCACATTGTCGCCGGGCAGGACGGGGAGGCGGGACTTGAGGAACTCGACGGTCGGGGCCGGGATGTTCTCGAATTCGTAGGTCACCCGTTTGACCGACTTGGCGAAGGCCTCAAGGGCGGCTTCGTCCTCATAATCGGCACAGGTGTGAAAGGCAGTCACGTCAAAGGCCGGGCTGTTGGGGTCCGGGCAATAGATGTGGGTCTTGAGGCCAATTTTGCTGGCGGCAAGCGCCATCATTCGGCCAAGCTGACCGCCCCCCAGAATGCCGATTGTATCACCCGGTTGCAGCATATGTGCCTCTTATTGTTTATTGCCGTTTCGGTTTGGTTTGAATCTCATGCGTCTTCGTCGACAGGTTCCAGTGCGATGGCGTCGGACTGGGCCTGACGCCAGGCGTCAAGGCGCTCGGCCAGTGCATCGTCGGTGGTCGCCAGAATGGCGGCGGCCATCAGGCCCGCATTGACTGCGCCCGCCCGGCCAATGGCCAGCGTACCAACCGGAATGCCCGCTGGCATCTGAACGATGGAGAGCAGGGAATCCTGTCCGCTCAAAGCGCGAGACTGGACCGGTACGCCAAGGACTGGCAGGGGTGTCATGGACGCCGTCATGCCGGGCAAATGGGCTGCGCCACCAGCCCCTGCGATGATGACCTTGAAGCCGTCTTTCTTGGCTGACTTGGCAAAGTCGGCCATGCGGTCGGGCGTGCGGTGGGCCGAAATGATCTTGGCCTCATAGCCCACACCGAGGGCGTCGAGAATCTCAGCGGCGTTGCGCATAGTGGGCCAATCGGATTGACTGCCCATGATGATGGCGACAGGGGATGCGGCGTTGGTTCCGGCGTTCGACATGGTCAGATCCTTCTTGCAGACCTCAATAATGTGTCTGCCCGACTTCTGTGGGCCTTAGAAAGCGCGGAGTATAGCCAACTTGGCGTGTGGGACAAGCTGCAAGTTGTGCGCGATCAGGCTGGCATTGCTGCCGAAATGGCGTCACAGGGTATGGTTCTGGGTAGGGCTCTGGGCATCGTTCTGGACATGGTTGTGTCCGGATCAGGCGATAATATCGGGAAACAGCATATTCTCAAGACGCTGGATGTCGTCCTTCAAAGACAGCTTTTTCTTTTTCATGCGCTGGATGGGCAGGGCGTTGCCGCCGGGGCGCTCCTCCAATGCCTGAATGGCTAGATCTAGATCGGAATGTTCTGTTTTCAGCAGCGCTAGAGCGGCGCGAATTTCTTGTTCTTTTTCAGGGGTCATAATAGTTGGGCCGATCTAATAAATGGTTGTAAATTCAATACATTATCGGGACCTTTTTTGCAAGGCCTTGATTCTGTTCAGAGTGTTTTAACTGTCCAATTGCAAGCCCTTCAAAAGATGCAAAAAGACAGCCTATTCAGGCCCGATTTCAGTCGACAGGCTGTAACATCTATGTCACAATTACCATGTCTCAATCGAACCTATGGAGGACTTATATGTCGTTAGATGCACGTATCCAGGAGCTGCAACGCAAGCATGACGAACTGGATAAGGAAATTGAACAAGCATTTACCCATCCTTCCATTGACGACCTTGACCTCGCCGATATGAAGCGCAAAAAGCTGCAAATGCGCGATGAAATCGAACAGTTGAAAGCTGCTAGCTGACCCTGTCGCTCAGTTTGAATGTTGAAGCCGCGGAAAGTGCCCGCGGCTTTTTTGTTGCCTGATTTCCTTGCGGGCTGATTTCGGGGCAAAGCCCACAGATGTGGGCCATGCCATACCGCATCATAGATGTTTGGCCTTGCTGCGCAGGCGGAATTTCTGGATTTTACCGGTTGAGGTGCGCGGCAGTTCCTCGAAAATGATGGTTTTCGGCGCTTTGAAGTGGGCCAGATGTTCCCGACACCACTCGATCAGCTCGCCCTCGCTCGCCTCATGCCCTTCGCTCAGCTCGACAAAGGCGCACGGCGTTTCGCCCCACTTATCATCGGGACGAGCCACGACTGCGGCGGCTTCCACTGCGGGATGTTTATAGAGGGCATCTTCCACCTCGATGGATGAAATATTTTCGCCACCGGAAATGATGATGTCTTTGGAGCGGTCGCGCAGCTGGATATAGCCGTCCGGGTGCATCACGGCGAGATCTCCGGAATGGAACCAGTCATCATAGAAAGCCTGATTGGTGGCACCCTCATTCTTGAAATAGCCCTTCATGACGATGTTGCCGCGGAACATCACCTCACCGATGGTTTCGCCGTCCGAGGGGACAGGCTCCATCGTGTTGGGATTGAGGACCGCAAGGCCTTCTAAGGCCGGATAGCGCACCCCCTGTCGGGCTTTCTTTCTGGCCTGATCTGCCGGGTTCATATCGTCCCACTCCGGCTTCCATTCATTGACCACCGAAGGGCCGTAGGTTTCGGTCAGGCCGTAGACATGGGTGACCGCAAAGCCAGCCTCGGCCATGCCCGCCAGCACGGACTCGGGCGGTGGCGCAGCGGCTGTGATGAAGTCCACCTTGTGCGGCAGGTCGCGCTTTTCATGGGCCGGAGCGTTCAACAAAGTCGACATGACGATCGGCGCACCACACAGATGGGTGACGCCTTCCTCGGCGATGGCATCATAGATCGGTTTGGCGCGCACCGAGCGGAGGCAAATATGGGTGCCTGCAACCACTGAAATGGACCATGGGAAGCACCAGCCGTTGCAGTGGAACATCGGCAGGGTCCAGAGATAGACCGGATGTTTGGCGAGACCGGCGGAGATGATGTTGGCATAGCCCATCAGATAGGCGCCGCGATGGTGATAGACCACGCCCTTGGGGTCACCGGTGGTGCCAGAGGTGTAATTCAGTGCAATCGCGTCCCATTCATCCTGAACACCGGGCCATTTGAAATTGGGATTGCCTTCGGTGATCAGATTTTCATATTCCAACTCGCCCAGATAGAGGCCCTGCTGGGGATGCTGTGGATCTTCATATTGAACGATGATCGGGTCAACACCTGCCAGTTCAATCGCTTCCTTCATCACATCGGCAAATTCGGTGTCGATCACCACCACCTTGCTTTGAGCATGTTCGAGCTGGAAGGCGATGATGGCTGCATCAAGACGGGTGTTGATGGTGTGAATGACACCGCCAAACATCGGCACCGCATAATGCAGCTCGAGCATCGAGGGGACGTTGGGCAGCATGATTGAAACAACATCACCAGCGCGCAGACCACGGTGCATCAAGGCCGAACCGAGCTGGCGGCAGCGGCGATAAAAATCGGCATAATTTGTGCGGTCGCTGCCATAGACCCAGGCCGTATGATCGGGGTGGGTGGTTGCGGCGCGTTCGAGGAAGGTGATCGGGGAGAGCGGCACATAATTGGCAGGCATCTTGTCCAGATGCTGCGAGAATGGATTGTTCGTCATGATCGCCTCCCTGTTTGTCGTCCTGATATGCAGGCCAATGTCTCTAGTCCCTGCTGCCAGCCAATGTGAGCTGCTATGTTTGTGACTGAACGCCGAACGGGTGGTGGACTTGGCCCTCCCATTGTCGCTTCAGTCGGACAGGGGTCGACTCCTGTCCTCGCATGTTACGTGCTTTCCTTTATCAAAGCGAAGGATACGGTTTTATTCAATTGGAAATTCGACTTGAAAGCGGGCCTGTTGATGGAATCGGGGCTTTGGCACAAGGGCGTCCGGCGCCTAGAACAGGGACAGGACCCCATCATAGCAAAGCTTGATCGAGACAAGCAGCATTGCGCCATAGGCCAGCTTGTAGAAGAGATTCTGATCGAGGGCACGGACCAGCAGGACGCCGATTCCCACCCCGATAGGGGCCAGTGGCAGCAAGGTGAGTGTGGTCGTGAGATTTTCGCGGCTGAACTGACCAAGGGCGAAATAGGGGATCAGTTTGACCAGATTGGTGATGGCGAAAAAATAGACCATGGTCGCGGCGAACTGGATCGGCGGCAGACGCATCGGCAAGGCATAGATCTGATAGGGCGGATTGCCCGCATGGGCAATGAAACTGGTAAAGCCCGTCAGCGTGCCCCAAATGGCAGCGGACACAGTGCCGCCCGGTTTGCCGTCTTTTGGTTGGCGCGCCAAAAAGAAATAGTTCAGCACAAAGCCAAGAGCGACAAGCCCCAGTGCAAGGCGGATCACCTCTTCATTCATTTTGTCAGCCAGCAGCCAGCCAAGCCCGACACCGCAAATGGCAAAGGGCAGCATATGGGTCAGGATATGCCGGTTGGCCTTGCCACGATAAACCACCAATCCGATCAGATCCATGCTGACCAGAATCGGCAGCATGATCGCCGCTGCCGTCACCGGATCAATCACCAGAGCGGCGATCGGCACGCTGAGCATGCCAAGTGGGCTGCAAAATCCCCCCTTGGCGATGCCGGTGATGAGAATGGCTGGCACGGCGAGATAATAGAAGGTTGGATCGGCAATCATTGCTTGGTTTCTTTGGTGTATAAGTGGTTGTACTTATTCGAAAAGAACAAGATGACGGAAAGTGCAGGGCGTGAGGGAGGCATGCATCGGCAGGAAGGTGGATTTGCGCTAAAGCTTTAGTCTAAATTTTCTGGTCTTATGGACCCTTTTTTCTTCGGAATACAGCGAAAATTTCAAGAAATCGCCCGAAAAGGTCAAGAAAAACAGACGCTATCCCTACTTTTGCCCGATAGACCGTCGCAAAGGCGGACGTTATTCATAGCGCCAAAGGTTCAATCGCTGGGAGGCTTTGATGAGCGTGAAATATAGCGACGTGTATAAAGGGTGGAAGCAGGACCCGGAAGGGTTCTGGGCCAAGGCTGCGGAGAAGATCGACTGGTTCAAGCCAGCGGAAAAGATCTTTGATCCCGACAGTGGTGTATATGGACGCTGGTTTGCCGGAGCGGAATGCAACACCTGCTACAATGCGGTGGATCGTCATGTGGAAGCCGGGCGCGGGGCGGACACTGCGATCATCTATGACAGCCCAATCACCGGCACCAAGGCAAGCTACAGCTTCGCCGAGGTCAAAGATCAGGTGCAGGCGCTGGCCGCCGTGCTGAAGGATCGCGGCGTTGCCAAAGGCGACCGGGTCATCATCTATATGCCAATGATCCCGCAAGCCGCGTTTGCCATGCTGGCCTGCGCCCGCATCGGGGCTATTCATTCGGTGGTGTTTGGTGGCTTTGCGGCCAATGAGCTGGCAACCCGCCTGAATGACGCCAAGCCCACGGCAATCATTTCAGCCTCCTGTGGCATCGAGCCGAACCGGACCATCGCCTATAAGCCATTGCTTGACGAAGCGATCGAGTTGGCCGAACACAAACCCGACAGCTGCATTGTCTTCCAGCGTGAACAGTTGGTTTGTGATCTGATTGACGGGCGCGATGTGGATTATGCCAGTGCCGTCGCGGCGGCTTTGGAGGCGGGCACAGAGGTTCCTTGCATGCCGGTGGCAGCGACCGACCCGCTTTACATCCTCTATACCTCCGGCACCACCGGTCAGCCAAAGGGCGTTGTGCGTGACAATGGCGGCCATATGGTGGCTCTGGCCTGGAGCATGGAATATCTCTATGGCGTCAAGCCGGGTGAGGTTTATTGGGCCGCTTCGGATGTGGGGTGGGTCGTGGGCCATTCCTACATTGTCTATGGGCCGCTGGTTTATGGTGCGACCACTTTGCTGTTCGAAGGCAAGCCGGTTGGCACCCCTGATGCAGGCACCTTCTGGCGGGTGATTGAAGAGCATGATGTGGTGGCTCTCTTCACTGCGCCGACGGCTTTTCGGGCGATCAAGAAGGAAGATCCGAAGGGCGACTTCATCAAGAAATATGATCTTTCCAAGCTCCGCACCTTGTTCCTTGCCGGGGAGCGTGCCGATCCCGATACGGTGCAATGGGCCGAGGATATGCTCAAAGTGCCTGTGATCGACCATTGGTGGCAGACCGAAACCGGTTGGGCGATTGCCGCCAATCCGGTTGGCATTGAGCTGCTGCCGGTGGTGCATGGATCTCCGACGGTTTCCATGCCGGGCTATGATGTGCAGATTGTCGGGGCTGACGGCCATCCGGTTGCGGCCAACGAGATGGGCAACATCGTCATCAAGCTACCGATGCCACCGGGCAACCTGCCGGGGTTGTGGCAGAATGACACGCGGTTCCAGTCCAGCTACCTCGATGAATTTCCGGGCTACTATCAGACCGGGGATGCGGGCTATATGGACGACAATGGCTATCTCTATATCATGTCGCGCACCGATGACATTATCAACGTGGCCGGTCACCGTCTGTCGACCGGGGCGATGGAAGAAGTGCTGGCAGCCCATCCGGATGTCGCCGAATGCGCGGTGATTGGTATTGCCGACAAGCTGAAAGGCCAGTTGCCTGCCGGCTTCGTGGTGTTGAAGTCAGGTGTTGATCGCGCGCCGATGGACATCGAGAAGGAGCTGATCGGGCTGGTACGCGAGAAAATCGGCCCGGTTGCTGCCTTCAAGATCGCTGTCACCGTTGATCGTTTGCCTAAGACCCGTTCGGGCAAGATCCTGCGTGGCACCATGCGCGCCATTGCGGATCATGAAGAATATAAAATGCCTGCGACCATTGACGATCCCGCCATTCTGAACGAGATCGAGGCGGCTTTGCGTGAGCATGGCATTTAACCTCTGAGTGAGAGGTGAAACCAAAAAGGCCGGACTGCTGTCCGGCCTTTTTTATATCTTGATGATGGTTGCCCCGGCGTATGGCGCTTGCCTCGGGCAGGCCATATCCTAGTAATCGTCGTCTTCGTCGTCCTTCTTCTCGGACGGCTGGAAATTGGCAAAGACGGAAGCAGCATCCGGGATCTTGTCTTCTTCTTCGGGCTTGCTTTCTGTTGCCTTGAAATTGCCGAACGGATCGGCTGGATTGACCGTTTCCTCGGTGGACAACAGGGTCTGCTCTTCAAGGCTTTCCGGACGGGCTGGCGCATCAGCGGCGGACTTGCGCACTTCCATATCAAGGTCGAGCTGTTTGCAGATGCCCAAAGTGACCGGATCCATCGGAGTCAGTTGGGCGCTGTTCCAGTGGGTACGGCTGCGGATCGCCTCAATGGTTGGCTTGGTGGTGCCAACGAGACGAACGATCTGGGCGTCCTTGAGCTCAGGATGGTTGCGCACGAGCCAGAGAATGGCGTTCGGACGGTCCTGACGCTTGGAGACCGGTGTATAGCGTGGGCCACGGCGCTTTGGTTCTGGCACGACAACTTTTGGCGCGGCCAGTTTGATCCGGTAGGTCGGGTTGTTCTGGGCGCGCTCGATTTCTTCACGGGTCAGCTGGCCGGAAATTACCGGATCCATACCCTTGATGCCCTGTGCGGCTTCGCCATCGGCAATCGCTTTGACTTCCAGCGGGTGCAGCTTGCAGAAAGCAGCGATCTGATCGAAAGACAGGGCTGTGTTATCGACCAGCCAAACTGCGGTTGCTTTCGGCATCAGTGGTGCATTCGACATGGTACATCCTCATTGTTGCTGGACCTGAATTCTCTTCAGATCAGCCTCTCAAGATTCTTTGAAATTGACAGGGAATGGCGCGACTATACTTGGATTGTCCTCCCGGCGCAAACAAGAAAAGGTCCAGAGCAGGCTTTTGCGCTGGTTTTTCTTCGGAAATCGTCCCGATTCTCTCCCTGTAAGCGCCATTATAGCACCGATATGCGGCGGCGTTGAAGCCGATTGTGTTGGGGGGCAGGCACGGCAGATGAACGGTGGATGGATCAGATATGACAACGGCCGGATGTGGGGCAGTCCCACTCCGGCCATTTTGTGTTATCTTTTTGAAATCGTGACCGAAAATCATGTGTTTCGGTGCAGGGGTCCAATCAGTCGGTCAGACGGATGACGTTCAGAGCCGCTGCGATCTCCTTGAAGACGTTGATCATATCGGAGGTGCTTTGTGGCGTGAAGGCATTTTCCGGCAAGGTGGCGCAGTCGCGCAGCATCTTGGTTGTGGACGAGCCGATATTGCCATAGGCAATGGTATAGACAATGACCTCTTTGTCTTTGGCTGCGGTGCAGGCTTCCAGCGTCCGTTTGTTCATCTCGCTGGTGGTGCTGCCCGAGCCGGAAATACGCCCGTCTGCTGCCCAGCCATAGGCCTGATAGCCACCATAGGTGTTGGCCCCGTCCGACATGACGATCATGAATTTGACATTCTCGTCATCATCATAACTTTTGCCCTGGCTGTAAGGCGCTTGCTGGGACAGAAGGCGCAGACCCCAGATGGTGCCCAGATGGATGTTGGTGTTGCCGTTGGCGCTCAGGGAATTGATGTGAGAGCGCACGGTGTTCATGTTGGTTGTCAACGGCAGAATGCGCTGGACATAGCAGCTATAGTTGGGGCCGCGGCCCTTGGAGAATTTTTGCTTGTAATACCAGCCATATTTTTTCTTCTGGGTCCATGTCATGCCGCTTGGATAGTCATTCTTTGGCAGATAATCGTTATAGCTGTTGTCATAACGGTTGTTCGGCTCGCGGGTGTCTGGATAGAAGAAGGGCTGGAAAAAGGTTTCTGGATTGCCGCTTGAGGCTGCGGTGTCCTTGATGTCCTGCGGATGCTTGCGCGCTTCAACACAGCCTTCCCATTCTTCCGCTTTGTAGGTGTATGGGTCTTTGAGGATGCTGAACAGATCAAAGCGCTTCGATTTTGGCGGCAAGTTGTTGCGATGGATTGACGCCGAGGCGTCCTTGTCCAGCCAGCTGCGGCTGGTGTCGTTGGAATCCAGTCGCACGAGATGGTTGAACGGCACGATGCCAATGCTCAGATCTTCGCTATTCTGCTGATTTTCCTCAAGGATCGTGACCAATTCCTTGGCCGCATTCTTGAGTGCCCACAGGCGCGAACCACCCATCGAGCCCGAATTATCAAGCACGAGGGACACTTCGATGCTCTTGTCCGAGGCCACAGCGCTGCTGTCAGCCTTGAAATCGGCTTTTTCCACGTCCGCAAGCAGCATGAAGGTGGTTTTGGTCTCGCCGCTTGCCTGAACGCGCAAGGCATTGGGGTTGCGCTTGATCTCGACGACATCAATGTTGGTCTTGATGCTGTTTGGTGTGTTGGCGACAACATAGGCGCCGATCATGCTGCGGATTTCGGAATCATTCAGGATCCCGACTTTCTTCACCGCCGCCAGCGTCGCCGCATCGAGGGCCGTCTGAACTTCGGATCGATCCAGAGCGATCCGGGAATAGTCAATCGCCACACCGATCAGCAACAGGATCGGGATGAGCGTCAGGGCAAAAATGATGGCAATGGCACCGCTTTCGTCTTTGGCGAAAGAGCGGCCGGTTTGAAACGGTGCAGAGCGCTGAAGGCGTCTGGCTTTGTTTCTGGCTAAGCGCAGCAAAGATGAAGCAAGCATGGTTCTGGCAGTCCCCTGTTCAAGCAGCAATGCGTGGCGTCTGATGTGCGGCGCTAGAGGAGCGGGCACAAAGGCGCGACAACGGCCAAGCGCCGGGCCCCTGCATCAGGTGGTCCGGACATTGGTCGTCTTTGGCCAATTGAACCGCGGCAGCGTTACCAATTCCTTTCACAAAGCCACTTGTGGTCGCAGAATAGGCCGCTTCCTGTCATTGAGGTGAACAGAGATTTAAGGGAAAGGACGAATAGTCGTCTATTTGCAATCCCGCCGCGGTTGAACCTGAAAAATCGGGGCGCGGCGGGCGCATTTGTTTCTGGCTGTTAAGGATCAGCCGGGTCTATTCGCCGGACAGATCGAGCATGATTTTGCCGATATGGGCGGAGCTTTCCATCAGGTGATGGGCGGCTGCGGCTTCCTTCATCGGGAAGGTCTTGTAGATGACAGGCTTGATGTCGCCGCTTGCCAGCAAAGGCCAGACCTTGGCTTTCAACTCACTGACGATGGCAGCCTTGATGGCGTCGGAGCGGGCGCGCAGAGTGGAGCCGGTATGGGTCAGGCGCTTCATCATCAGGCGACGGAAGTCGGCCTCGGCGATGCCCCCTTGCAGGAAGGCGATGGAAACGATGCGTCCATCTTCTGCAGCAATGACATAGTTTTTCGAGATATAGTCACCGCCCACCATGTCGAGGATGACATTGACGCCTTTCTTCTCGGTCCAGTCCTTGATCTCTTTGACAAAGTCCTGATCACGGTAATTGATGGCGAAGTCGGCACCCTGCTCCAGGCAGGCGTCGCATTTTTCCTTGTTGCCGGCAGTCACGGCCACCTTGGCACCGAAAGCCTTGGCAAGCTGGATGGCGGTGATGCCGATGCCTGATGACCCACCATGCACCAGCAGGCTTTCGCCGGGCTGCAGGGCGCCACGCTGGAACACATTGTGCCAGACCGTGATAAAGGTTTCCGGCAGGGCGGCTGCCTCAAGATAGCTCCAGCCTTCAGGCACAGGGAAGACGCTGCCTTGATGGGCGAGGCAGTAGTCCGCATAGCCACCACCGGAGACCAGTGCTGTTACCTTGTCGCCAACGGACCATTCAGAGACATCCTTGCCAACGGCAACAATGTCGCCGGAAACTTCCAGCCCGAGAATGTCGGATGCTCCTTTGGGAGGCGGGTAATTGCCGGCGCGCTGGATGCAGTCGGGGCGGTTGACGCCTGCGGCTTTCACCTTGATCAGAACCTGATCATCCTTCGGGGTTGGGACGGGGCGTTGAACCATTTGCAGATTGTCAGGGCCACCGGGCTCTGGCGCATAGATGGCATTCATCTCGGATGGGTGTGGCATGGGTCACCTCTCTTGTCATGTCTGAACTGGTTCTAACGCAATTGACCGATCAGGGGAAATCCGATCAATGACCTATTGGGTGCAAAAACACAAAAAGAGCGAGCAGGTCGGGGTGAGAAAGGCGGGATTTGAATGGGGTGTGCTGTTTTGCTTGGGCTTCCGTCTGGTTGTTTTCGTTCTTTTGAGCAATTTTTAAGATACGATGTCGTGAAGTCTTGGGTTCATTGCTTTTGTACTGAAGTAATCAAATGAGTTCCTTTGCGTCATGTGTCGAATTTATTCGCATTTTGCTGCATATTAACGCGTTGTTAATCTATTTTTGAGTTAATAAAAGGTGTCCATACTATATGGATGACGAGTGGCTCCTGTCACTCTGTTTGACGCCTCCCTGTTAACTCCTGAGAGCCGCTATGCGGCTCTTTTTTTGTCTTGGTGGTCTCAACTGGCCTGTTTCCCACGCGCTTCGGTCTGGCGCGGGGATGGGGCTGATTCGTCGCTGTTCGGCAATCAGGTGCTTTTGTCTGGACTGAAACTGTGTTGGTGAAGTTGTGGGATGTGCCAACGGGCAGGTCCGATAGCCACTTTGTTGCCCGATTTTTGCCCCTTATGGGGATACGGTTTTGCAATCACGGGGGTGAGGGGCAGGGTCGGGCAGGAAAAGTTAGGCCGCGCTCATCGTTTCTGCTAGACTGACGGCGGCTCCCGACATGCACCGGTTTCCCATCGCGATGCCCTGGTTTCTGTCAAGGACAAAAGCGGGTTTGGCACGGTTTGTGCTTAGTATTTACGCAAATCACATTCTGCTGCATTGCCTGTTTGAATATGACACAGCGATCATGCTAGGCAAGGCCAGACATTTGGAGGTCACATGAGCGACAAGCGTAGGCAACAAAAAAACACAAGCCCGGTCTCTTTCGGGGCCAAACTGGCGGATTCCGATAGCTTCAAAACCTTGTTCCGGGATGGCATGGCCCTTGTCGAAGAGGCCGCCGACTATCTCGATGGTGAAGGCCGCGCCGAGGCGAAAAGCCTGCCCCGCGTTGCATCGCTTGCTTATGCGACCGAATCCATGCGCCTGACCACCCGCCTGATGCAGATGGCCTCTTGGCTGTTGCTCCAGCGTGCTGTGAATGAAGGCGAAATGAGCGCCGAACAGGCCGGTCAGGAAAAGAATAAAGTGCGTCTGCACGGGCTGACTTCTGCCAAAGACGGTCCGGGCTGGGACGAATTGCCGTCGCGTTTGCGTGATTTGATCGAACGCTCCCTGCATCTGCAAAAGCGCATCCGTCATCTCGATGATCTGATCTATTCCAAGAAGGCAGTCGAGCCGGAAGTGGATTCCGAACAGAGCAATCCGGTCGGTGACCAGATTGGCATGATTGCCAATGCCTTTGCGGCCCGGTCCATGGCGGACTGATCGTCACTGCCAGACCGCTCCAGTCGTTCGACCATCCAAAGCGAGTGTCCCGAATGTCGGGCCTCGCTTTTTTCTTGTGCGGGGTTCTTGTCCGGTTTCTGGTCTGATCTATGGCCAGACTCTCTGGTCCGTCACTGTCTCACAATCGGAATGGCCCGAAGTGATGCTTGGGAGGAAAGTGATCCAGATTGGAACAGATGGCCATCGCGGACGACGTCGGTTGCTGGCGTCCGGGCAATAAAAAACCCGGCGCCAGGCACCGGGTTTGAAAATCGTCCGTGACGACCGGGTCTTACGAGCCCAGGAAGCCGGAGAATTTGTCTTTGAAGCGAGACACGCGGCCGCCTTTGGTCAGCAGCTGGGTGTTGCCACCGGTCCATGCCGGATGCGTAGACGGATCAATGTCGAGATTGATCACAGCACCTTCGGAGCCGTAGGTGGAGCGGGTTTCGAACTCGGTGCCATCGGTCATGACAACCTTGATCATATGGTATTCTGGATGAATGTCTTTTTTCATTTTCAGCGTCCTTAGCCAGGGACCGCGATGGCGCCCGCTCTGAGGCTTGCCGATCTGCCAGATCCAATAAATTAGGCTGCGGGCAGGCGAGGCCACACAGCCGTCATGATATTTTGAAGCACCGTATAGCGTAGTGTGTTGCGATATACAAGCCTGTTGCTTATCTAGAGAGAGAAAAAGACACCTTTCAGGGCAATTTTTTCTTTCCAACCCGTTGCCCACAGCCTTTCCCCCGACAGGAGCAGTCATGGCCAGAGAAGACGTCGCGTCTAAACCCCGCTTGCAGCCGCTTACGCGCCTCTTGCCTTATGCCTTGCGGTACCGAAGCACGGTGCTGATGGCCATTCTGGCTTTGCTGGTCGCATCGCTTGCGACATTGTCGCTGCCTATTCTCGTGCGCGGGCTGGTGGATAAGGGATTGTCGCAGGACAATGTCTCCTCCGTCGATGGCTATACCGGCTGGCTGATTCTTGCGGTGCTTTTGTTGGCGCTGGCCAGTGCGAGCCGCTATTACTTCGTCATCATTCTCGGCGAGCGGGTGGTCAATGACCTCAGGCGGGATGTATTTGCCAAATTGACCCATTTGTCGCCAGCCTTCTTCGACCGGGTGCGCAGCGGCGAGATCGTGTCGCGGCTGACGGCGGATGCGACCCAGATCAAGTCGGCGGTCGGAGCCAGCGCCTCGATGGCCTTGCGCAATATGCTGCTGTTTCTCGGGGCTGCGGTGATGATGGTGGTAACCAGCCCGCATATGTCGCTCATCGTGTTGGGGGCAATCCCCTTTATCGTGTTGCCGATTGTTTTTCTGGGGCGCTGGGTGCGGCAGAAGCAGCGCTTTGCACAGGACAGGTTGGCCGACAGTTCGGCCTTTGCGACCGAGGCCATTGGTGCAATGCGTATCTTGCAGGCCTTTACACAAGAAGAGCGGGCCAATGCCTTCTTTGGCGATGCCATCGAGAAAGCCTTTGGTGCAGCGCGCCTGTCTGTGCGGGCGCGGGCGGTCCTGACCGCCTTTGCGATGTTCGTGATCTTTGCCTCGGTGGTCGGGGTGCTGTGGTATGCGGCACAGGATGTGACCGCCGGACGGATTTCTGCCGGGCTGTTGAGCCAGTTCCTGATCTATTCGATCATGGCTGCCGGTGGTCTGGGGGGCTTGAGCGAGGTGTGGGGTGAGATCTCACAGGCCTCCGGCTCGGCGGAGCGGCTGTTTGAACTGCTCGATGAGGAGGTTTCGATCCAGTCGGTCGCCATTCCGGCGGCTTTGGATGCGAAGGACGCACTGTCTGTCAGCTTCGATCAAGTGGGCTTCCATTACCCACAGGCCGACAAGAGCCCTGTTTTGCATGATCTGTCCTTCGCCATTGGCGAAGGGGAGACGGTGGCGATTGTCGGGCCATCCGGGGCGGGCAAAACCACGATTTTCCAGCTTTTGATGCGATTCTATGATCCGGAACAGGGACAGATCAGGCTTGGCTCAGCGCCAATTGACCAGCTTTCCTTGCAGGATTTGCGCAATCATATCGCTCTTGTGCCGCAGGAACCGGTGATTTTCGCCATGTCAATTGCCGACAACATCGCCATGGGCCGCTCGGACGCCTCACCAGATCAGATTGTCGCTGCAGCCAAAGCAGCCCACGCCGATGACTTCATCGCCGCGCTGCCCGATGGCTATGAGACGCTGGTGGGGGAACGCGGGGTCACCCTGTCTGGCGGGCAGCGGCAGCGCTTGGCCATTGCCCGGGCGATCCTGAAGGATGCGCCGATCCTGCTGTTGGATGAAGCGACCAGCGCGCTTGATGCGGAAAGCGAGCGCTATGTGCAGGCGGCGCTTGATGGCATGATGGTCGACCGGACGACCATTGTCATTGCCCATCGACTGGCAACGGTCAAGAAGGCCGACCGGATCTTGGTGCTTGAGGATGGGCGTCTGGTTGAGCAGGGCGATCACGACAGTCTGATCCGCGAAGGCGGGTTGTATGCCCGTCTGGCGAAACTGCAGTTTGGATCAGGGCGGGGCGAGTAGTCCCGTCTGCGGCCGGTGGTGATCCGTTAGCGCTGGGTCAGCTTCAGCTCGATGCGGCGGTTTTTGCGCAGGGCTTCGTCATCATCCCCTTCTTCCAACGGCTGAAACTCGCCAAAACCTGCTGCGACAAGGCGGTTGGGTGGGACGCCCTTGGTGATCAGATATTTGACCACCGAGATGGCACGGGCGGCTGACAATTCCCAGTTGGACGGGAAGCGGGCGCTGTTGATGGGGCGATTGTCGGTATGGCCATCGATGCGCAACACCCAGTCGATCTCCGGCGGGATGTCGGCGCTCAGCTCCAATATGGCCTCTGCCAAACGGTCCAGCTCCTGCTCGCCTTCGGTTTTCATCCGCTCGCCACCGGACGGGAACAGCACTTCAGACTGGAAGACAAAGCGGTCACCGACAACGCGAATGTCAGAGCGTTGGGACAGGATTTCACGCAGACGGCCAAAGAAGTCTGAGCGATAGCGGTTCAGCTCCTGCACCCGCTGGGCCAAGGCGACATTGAGGCGCTTGCCAAGGCTGGCAATCTTGGTCTGGCTTTCCCGATCACGCTTCTCTGAGGCTTCCAGCGCGTCCTCCAGTGCGCCTATCTGGCGGCGCAGGGCCGAGATTTGCTGGTTGAGCAGTTCCACTTGGGCCAAGGCGCGCTGGGAGATGACTTTCTCGCCTTCCAGTTCCTTGGTCAGGGTGGCGATCTGGCCACCGGCCGTGTCTTTGTCACCAGCCTGATTTTCCAGTTGCAACAGCAACCGGTCACGGGAGGCCTCGGCGCTGGTCAGGCTGGCCTGCATGCTCAGCAAGGAGCTTTCAAGGTCGCGGGTGCCTGCACGCTCAAGGGCCAGCAGTTCCGTCAGTTCGGCAATCTGGCTGTTCAACCGGTTCAAGACCGTGTCCTTGCCGGAAATCTCCTGACTGAGGAAGAATTGCGCCACCATGAAGACGGTGAGCAGGAAAATCAGCACCAGCAACAGGGTCGCCATGGCATCGACGAAGCCGGGCCAATAGTCGGCTCTTGTTTCGGTGCGGCGATTTCGGGACAGACCCATGTCAGTGCCTCATTGCTTGGCTTGCATTTGCTTGTTGCTGAATGGCCCGAAGCTCTGGGCCTTTCGCCTGTATCAGGCGCGGTGTTATGAGCTGGGCGGGGTGGACAGGACTGTATTCAGCTTGGCCAGCAATTGTTTGATTTCTTCCTGCTGGGTGGCTTGCTGATCAGCCCATTCACGCATCAGTTCCTGCTCGGACCGCAAATGGCCGACCAGACCCTGAATGCCTTCAGCCAGATTGGCCATGGCGCTGGTGGCGTTTCGATCTGACCCTGCGCTCGCTTCGCGTCCAACCTTGTCCATCTTGGCGGACAATTGCTCGAGCACGGACACCAACTGGGCGTTATCGCCGTTATCAAGGGCGTCTGCATAGCCGTTTTCCAGATCCTCGATGCGAATGTCGGTGACCGTGGACAGCCAGTCTTCAAGATTGGTGAAGAAACGGGTCTGGGCCTGACTGGCCTGAAGATCCAGAAAGCCGAGGACGAGGGAGCCTGAAAGACCGAACAGAGAGGAGGAGAAAGCGGTGCCCATGCCCTGCAACGGGGCTTCAAGGCCAGCTTTGAGATCTTCGAAAATAACACCGACATCGGACGAGGCAACCGAGAGAGAGCGAATGACATCGCCGACCGAGCTCACGGTTTGCAGCAGACCCCAGAAGGTGCCGAGCAGGCCGAGAAACACCAGAAGGCCGGTCAGATAGCGCGAAATGTCGCGGGCTTCATCCAGACGCATGCCAACGGAATCAAGGATGGATCGCATGGTCGAGGTGTTGATTGCCATTCGGCCAATGCGGTCGCCCAACAGGGTGGCCATCGGGGCCAGCAGGATTGGTGGGCGGGAGACCTCGAGCCCCGGATCGCCGAGGCGGAAATTATTCACCCATTTCACTTCGCGGAACAGGCGGACCACTTGTCGCAATGCTAGGAAAATCCCCACCGCCAACACCACAAAGATCATTGCGTTGAGAAGCGGGTTGCTCCAGAAGGCGTCCAGAATCTGCCGATAGAGAATCAGGGGTACAAAGGCGGCTGCGCCGATGAAGATGAGCATGCGCCACAAATAACGCTGTGGACTTGCGAGCTTGTAAGGATCCATTTCGCTGGTCATCATCCGTCTGTTCTGGTTGCACAAAGAATGGCCCGCAACGTCATGATGGGTCGACCAACTCGGACGGTTCAACTCTTCCCCAGAAACAGGCGCTCCCTGGAAATAGTCACGCTCCGCCATGCCGCTTGGCGCGAAACCCACTCTTCGCGAAACCACTTACCGCGAAACCATGTCGGAATGGTGATGAAGACCCGTTTCCTTCATGGTCCTTACGGACATTGCCCAATTTCACCGCCAAGGGGAAGGGTTTTTATGATTTATTTACCATGCGGGCGTGCAAAAGAAAGGGCGCGATGCATTTCGTTGCACCGCGCCCGGATCATCAGGTCAGTATGTTCGCAGCAGGTCCATAACCGGCTTTGCGGTCAGGCCTGGTCTTGACGGGGCTTGTCGAGCAGCTTTTTCAGGCGTTGACGGATCAATTCGTTGCCAGCCACCACCGAGCCATTTTCCAGCATGGCATCGCCGCCGTGAATGTCGGTGACAAAGCCACCTGCCTCACGGATCAGCAGGATGCCTGCGGCAATGTCCCAGGCGTTGAGATATTCTTCGAAATGGCCATCAAGGCGCCCAGCAGCCACATAGGCCAGCTGAAGGGCTGCAGACCCCATGCTGCGGACCCCTGACACTTCACCCATCACGGTTTCCATCTTGCCCAGATAGGCTCTGTGCTTGCCACGACCCAGATGTGGGATCCCGGTGCCAATGACGCAATCATGAATGTCATCGCGGGCCGCAACGCGCATGCGGCGGTCATTGTAGAAGGCGCCACGGCCGCGTTCGGCGGTGAACAGGTCATCGGTGGCCGGATTGTAGATAACGGCCGCAACGATGCGCCCTTCATGTTCCAGCGCAATGGAAATGGCGAAGAATGGAATGCTGTGCAGGAAGTTGGTGGTGCCATCGAGCGGATCGATGATCCAGCGGTGGCTCTTGTCAACGCCCTCGATGGTGCCGCCTTCTTCCATGAGGAAACCGAAATTCGGGCGCGCTTTCTGCAGTTCCATGCGAATGGTCTTCTCTGCCTGCATATCTGCGTTGGATACGAAATCACCCGGTCCTTTGCGGGAGACCTGCAGATTTTCCAGTTCGCCAAAGTCGCGGGCGAGGCGGCGGCCTGCCTTGAGGGCGGCCTGGGTCATGACATTGAGAAGGGCTGAGCGGGCCATGGGTCGTGTGTCCTGGGTGACTGGCATCCCGATATGGACCTTGCCTCGGTCTGATCGGGTGCGGATAAAATGAAAGGACGTGCAGGTGATCTTTCGAACGCCAACACGTCGCTAAAGGCTGTCAGGCCACCAGACAGGATGCCAGTGGCCAGAAAAGATCTGCGGCTGATCAGTCGGCGCGCTTGATATAGGTGATTTCGTTGGTGTCGACCACAATCTTCTCGCCAATGGAGATGAAGGGAGGCACCATGCAGCGCACGCCATTGTCCATCATCGCAGGCTTGTAGGAAGAGGACTGGGTCTGGCCCTTGATATGCGGCTCGGTCTCGGTGACTTCGAGAACCACCTGATCGGGCAACTGAATGCCAATCGGGCGCTCTTCGTGCAACTCGACAACCACTGCCATGCCGTCCTGAAGGAATGCGGAGCGCTCGCCGACGAAATCCTTGTTCAGTTCAAGCTGCTCGTAGCTTTCGGTATCCATGAAGACCAGATTGTCGCCTTCTTCATAGAGGAACGTGAAGTCTTTCTGCTCAAGACGCACGCGCTCGATTGTTTCGGTGGCGCGGAAGCGTTCGTTGAGTTTGCGGCCATCAATCAGGTTTTTCAGTTCAACCTGCGCGAAGGCACCGCCTTTGCCGGGTTTCACGGCATTGATTTTAACTGCAACCCAGATCGTGCCCTGATGCTCGATCACATTGCCAGGACGGATTTCGTTACCATTGATCTTCATAACTAGCCATCTTGCTGACAGGATGCGGGCACAAATGGTTGCTGCGATCCTGTGTCATTTGAAAGGATGATAGGCGCCCGGCCAAGACGGAAAGATCTCAGCACGCGGACAGGTGCCTTCTAGGACCATATTCACGGGCGATTTGCAAGGCTTTTGGCAGATTTTTTGGCGTGAAACTGCCAGATTTCGGCTTTCTGACGTCTCGTCCATGGACTGGTCTTGCTTGCGAAAGGCTCTGGTAACCAGTCTCAGGGCTGCCGTTTGCCTGTCTGGGGTGTTGTCTGGGGTGCGGTCTGGGGCGCTGTCTTAGGGACTGACTGGGGTGACCAGAGGCCACTTTGCTGAATGGATTTCAGGGCCTGTTGCTTGTCGGCATTGGGCAGCTTCTGGAAGAAGTTTTCCAGCCAGTCATCATTCAGCCCGGCTCGTTTGGAAAGCAGATAATAGCGAGCGGCCTTGATCGGTTCCGGCGGGTTGTCAAAACCATGCGCGAGAATCCGCGCAAGTCGGTTCTGGGCGATGACATGGCCGGCGTTGGCCGCCTGTTCGATCCAAGCCTGGCCTGCACCATAATCCTTCTTCACGCCGCGGCCCTTGAACAGCATCAGTCCATATTCAAGTTGGGCATCGGTGAAACCATTTTGTGCCGCCTTGTGCATCCAATAGCTGGCCTGTTCCAGATTGGGGGTGGGAAACAGGTTTGATTGATAAAGGGTCGCCAGCGCATATTGGGAGTCGGCCAGTCCCTGCTTGGCGGATTTGGTGAAAAGATCGAGGGCACGGGTCACATCGCGCCGCACTTGTTGGCCTTGCAAGGCCATATAGGCGAGGTTGAACTGGGCATTTTTTTGGCCGTTTTCTGCCGCCTTGGTGAAAAGTTCGACGGCCTTGTCGATATTTTTCTCGACGCCACGCCCGCGGGCATGGAGCAAGCCGAGAGAGAATTGTGCCTCCGGGTCGCCCTTGTCTGCGGCCAGTTGAAACCAGTTGGCCGCTTCCTTGACATCCTGCGGGACGCCTTGCCCATTGAGATACAGCTCGCCGAGCAGGGTCATCGCTGAACGCTCGCCTCCGGCGGCCAGTTTGGTGGCCAGATCGAAGGCTGACAGGTAATAGCCCCGTTGATAGGCAGAAAAGGCAAGGCCGGGGGAAAGCTTCAGTTGCGGCAGGTTGAACGGATTGTCGCTGTTGGTCGGGGCAACAACGCGGCTGCCTGCGAAGGTTCCTGCATCAGCTTCCTCAACGCCTGTGGTTGCATTGCCGATTGACTTTTCCGGTGTCTGGGCGCTCGCACTGCTGACGCAGAGGGCGACAGCCAGCAAACGAACGGGGATCTTGAAAGCGTTGTGCATCCGGATGTAGGCATTTGCACGGTCGAGTGTCACGGTCACACGAATCCTCAATGGTTCAGGCTGTCTGAAATGTGGGAAAGCCATTCTTCACAGAAGTTAGGCCATTCTGTGATGGGTGGGCCGGCATCAAATGCCGGTCCCGTTGCGCCCCATGCCAATGGTCAGTCCTCTTGTGGGGTGTGGGCCGCAATGATGGCGTTGGCTTTCTGAACCGCGACCTGTGGGCCGGCTTCATGGTCCCAGATGGCTTCGCGCAGGGCTACAAACTCGATGCCACGTTCTGCCACCTTGGCGCATTCCTGCAAGTCGGCCGCGCCAATGAGTACCGCAGGCACTTCGAACAGGCTGGACCACCAGTCGGCCATTTCCAGCGCCTTGTCGTGAATCTCCTCGGTTGCCGGGGCTTCCAAGCGTCCAAACATGATGTAATCGATGCCGGTTTCGGCAATTTCCATGGCTGCATGGCGTTTGTTGCTGCCTTGGGCACCGAGCATGAAGCGGCTGGAAAAATCCTCGACGGCCGCTTTGATCTCGGCCAGTTCGCCATCGATATGCAGACCGTCGCATTTGGCCCGTCCAGCAACGCGGGAATCGCCGCGCAGCATCACCGCGATGTCATGCTTCTGGGCAATCGGTACGACCGTCTGGGCAATCTGCTGCAGCTCGCTGTCATGCTGGGCATCGCAGTCGATCAACAGCGCAGCAATATCACCACCGGCAATGGCGGCTTCGAGCTGGGCCGGGAAGGTCTCCAGATCGACATGTCTGGGTGTGACGAGATAAATCTGAGAGGCTTCCATGATGCGACCTGCTGTTTTGGGGTGGTTGGATGCGCGGGTTTGACTGATATCTCGCAAAAGGCCAGCGCATGCAAGGCTTGGCGTCCCGATCAAAACGAAAAATGCGCCAACGGGCGTGTCGGCGCATCGGTTATCCTATGATTTCGTGCCTGTCTCAGGCTTTGAGCACTTCTACGCCCGGCAGTTCCTTGCCTTCCATCCATTCAAGGAAAGCACCGCCTGCGGTGGAGATGTAGGAGAAATCTTCGTAGACACCCGCATGGTTGAGGGCTGCAACCGTGTCACCACCGCCAGCAACCGAGGTCAGTTTGCCTGCCTTGGTTTCTTCCGCAGCGGCCTTGGCAGCCGCAACGGTTGCGGTGTCAAACGGGGCAATTTCGAAAGCGCCGAGCGGGCCATTCCAGACAACGGTGTTGGCTTTCTTGATCCATGCAACAACGGCTTCGACGGATTTGGGACCCACATCGAGCATCATGCCATCAGCGGGCACGCTGTCGACATCGAGCACGTCGTGTGGGGCGTTGGCTGCAAATTCCTTGGCGACCAGAGCATCGGTCGGCAGGACGATTTCACAGCCGATTTCGTCGGCTTTTGCCATGATGCGCTTGGCGGTTTCAGCCAGATCATGTTCGCACAGGGACTTGCCGACATCCTTGCCTTGCGCGGCAAGGAAGGTGTTGGCCATGCCGCCACCAATAACGAGCCCGTCAACCTTGGTGATCAGATTTTCCAAAAGGTCGATTTTGGTGGAGACTTTGGCACCACCGACAACGGCCAGAACCGGACGGTTCGGGTTGCCAAGGGCGGCGTCGAGGGCTTCGAGTTCCTGCTGCATGGTGCGGCCGGCAACTGCTGGCATATGGTGGCAGAGACCTTCGGTGGAAACGTGGGCGCGGTGGGATACCGAGAAGGCATCGGCGACCAGCAGGTCGCCATTGGCGCCCAGAGCAGCGGCAAACTCGGGATCATTCTTCTCTTCACCCTTATAGTAGCGGGTATTTTCAAGAACGAGGATGTCGCCATTGTCCATATTGTCGATGGCTGCCTTGGCCACATCACCGATGCAGTCTTCAGCAAAGGCCACTTCGCGTTCCATGGCGCGTGCCACGGCAGGGACCACTTGCTTGAGGGACATTTCAGGCACTTTCTCGCCCTTTGGACGGCCGAAATGCGCAAGGATAATGACCTTGCCGCCTTTCTCAGAGATTTCCGTCAGGGTTGGAACAATGCGGTCGATGCGGGTGGTGTCGGTGACTTTACCGTCTTTCATCGGCACATTGAGGTCAACACGCACCAGGACGCGTTTGCCGTGCAGTTCCACATCATCGAGGGTTTTGAATTTCGTTGCTGCCATGGGTCAATCCTGCTTCTTGTCGGCTCGCTGTTTCAGCGCGCGCCTTGCTCCGATTGGGGAGCCTGTCGTCAAATGAAAAAGGCGCTGTCCGGACCTAAAACCGTGGCCGGTTTCGTCTCAAACAGCGCCTTGATGTCTGGTCAGGCCCCGCCTGACTTGATCAGCCGGGGCTTGTCTCACCGTGATTAGATGAGCTTGGCCATAGCAACCGCGGTGTCAGCCATGCGGTTGGAGAAGCCCCATTCGTTGTCGTACCAGGTCAGGATGCGGACCATGCGGCCTTCCATGACTTTGGTCTGATCCATGTGGAAGATGGAAGAATGTGGATCATGGTTGAAGTCGCAAGATACGTTCGGCACTTCGGTGTAGCCCAAAACGCCAGCCAGTGCGCCATCAGCAGCTTCTTTGATTGCTGCGTTGATTTCTTCAACGGTGGTGTCTTTCTTGGCTTCGAAGACCAGATCCACAACCGAGACGTTCGGGGTTGGAACGCGGATGGCGACGCCGTCCAGCTTGCCAGCCAGTTCTGGCAGAACCAGACCAACGGCTTTCGCAGCACCGGTGGAGGTCGGGATCATGGACAGGGCTGCTGCGCGGGCGCGGTACAGATCCGAGTGCATGGTATCGAGGGTCGGCTGGTCACCAGTGTAGGAGTGAATGGTGGTCATGAAGCCTTTTTCGATGCCAACAGCTTTGTCCAGAACGTAAGCAACCGGAGACAGGCAGTTGGTGGTGCAGGATGCGTTGGAAACAACCAGATCGTCAGCGGTCAGGGTGTCGTGGTTGACGCCGTAAACGATGGTTTTGTCAGCGCCAGCAGCCGGTGCGGACACCAGAACGCGCTTTGCACCAGCGGTCAGGTGCATGGACGCTTTTTCCTTGGCAGTGAAGATACCGGTGCATTCCATGGCAATGTCGATGCCCAGCTCACCCCAAGGCAGTTCTTCAGGGTTGCGGATAGCGGTGACCTTGATTGGGCCGCGGCCGACATTGATGGTGTCGCCATCAACGGTGACTTCTGCAGGGAATTTACCATGAACAGAGTCAAAGCGGAGCAGATGGGCGTTGGTTTCAACTGGGCCCAGATCGTTGATCGCTACGACTTCGATGTCGGTGCGACCAGATTCGATGATAGCACGCAGTACATTTCGTCCAATACGACCGAAACCATTGATCGCTACTTTTACAGTCATGACCTTCTCCTGAATTTTCTTGCCTGCCCCGAAATTTACCAACGAAAGGGGGTCGGACTTCCACTTGAGAGAGTTCTCTTGTCACCCTGAGGCTTCAAGGTGGCAGGATAACGCTTTGGTTCATTGGCTCGAGAATGGTCCGTGTTTCAACACAAATTTGCGTGAGTGTCGAAACAGGGATCTCCTCCAGATCATCCAATTATGCGCCACATATTCGCCTTTGAATATGACGCACTGATCAGTCTCAATTTAAATCGTTATCATACTTTTGTCGTATGACATTTTTGCATGGCTGCCAAGTCACTTGGCGGGACTTCAGCATTTTTTTGCGTATTTTCCCGCCAAATTGACATTTTGCTTCAAAAGTTATGACGTTTTAAGGCGCTCTGCAACCAGTGCAACGACATTCTCGGCGGTGATGCCGAACTTCTCATAAAGCTCTTTGTAAGGGCCGGAAGCGCCAAACGAGTCCATGCCGACAAAAATGCCGTCAGAGCCGATGAAGCGATCCCACCCCATGCGGATGGCAGCTTCAATCGCAACATTGACCTTGGCGCTGCCCAGCGTTTCGCGCTGGTAGTTTGCGGACTGCTTCTCGAACAGCTCGAAGCAAGGCACGGAAATCACCCGGGCCGGGATGTCCTGCTCGGCAAGGGCTTTCTGAGCTGCCATGGCGACTTCGATTTCAGAGCCGGAAGCAAAGATCGATACGTCGGCTTCCCCGTCGCAATCGGACAGAAGATAGGCGCCGCGTGCTGACAGATTGTCATCGGAATATTCGGTGCGAACCGGTTCCAGACCCTGACGGGTGAGGGACAGGACGCTCGGATTGTGCTCCGACTGAATGGCGACTTCCCAGCATTCTGCGGTTTCATACACGTCTGCAGGGCGGAAGACCTGCATGTTTGGAATGGCGCGCAGGGAGGCAAGGGTCTCGACCGGCTGGTGGGTCGGGCCGTCTTCGCCCAGACCGATGGAATCATGGGTCAGGACATAGACAACGCGCTGTTCCATCAGGGCGGAGAGGCGCATAGCACCGCGCATGTAATCCGCAAAGACCAGGAAGGTGCCACCGTAAGGAATGACGCCGCCATGCAGGGCCATGCCGTTCATGGCAGAGGCCATCACATGCTCGCGGATACCCCAGTTCATGTAACGACCGGAGAAGTCGTCTGGCGTGATGGAGACGGTGTGCGAGGTTTTGGTGTTGTTCGACCCGGTCAGGTCAGCAGAGCCGCCGACGGTTTCCGGCAGGACACCGTTGATGACATTGAGGGCCATCTCGGAGGCTTTGCGGGTGGCAACATTCTTGGGCTCGGCTGCCAGTTCTTTCTTGTAGGCTGCCATGGCATCTTCGAAGCCGGATGGCAGGTCGCCACGCATGCGGCGTTCAAACTCGGCGGACAGCTCGGAATCGGCAGCTTCAAAGCGCTTCTGCCACTCTTTGTGGCCATGAGCGGCATTCAGGCCAGCAATGCGCCATGCGTCGCGAATGTCGGACGGAATATCAAATGGCTCATTTTCCCAACCCAGCGCTTCGCGGGTAGCGGCAATTTCCGCTGCACCCAATGGAGCGCCGTGAACGGACGAGGTGCCGCCCTTGTTTGGCGCGCCAAAACCGATGGTGGTTTTACAAGCAATGATGGTTGGCTTGTCGCTCTTCTGAGCGGCAGCAATGGCTTTCTCGATGGCCGAGTGGTCATGGCCGTCGATGGCATCGGTGTTCCAGCCAGACGCTTTGAAGCGGTCCAACTGGTTGGTGGAATCAGACACGGACACGGCACCGTCAATGGTGACATTGTTGTCGTCCCACAAGAGGATCAGCTTGTTGAGCTTGAGGTGGCCTGCCAGAGACAGGGCTTCCTGAGAGATGCCCTCCATCAGACAGCCGTCACCAGCCAGCACGTAGGTGTAGTGATCAACCAGCTCGGAGCCGAACTGGGCTGCCAGTGCTTTCTCGGCAATTGCCATGCCAACCGCGTTGGCCAGACCCTGACCAAGTGGGCCAGTGGTGGTTTCGATGCCGCACGCATGACCAAATTCCGGGTGACCCGCGGTTTTCGCGCCGATCTGGCGGAAATTCTGAAGATCCTCAATCGACATGTCTTCATAGCCGAGAAGATGCAGCAGAGAATATAGCAGCATTGAACCGTGACCGGCGGACAGGACGAAGCGGTCTCTGTCAGCCCATTTCGGGGCCGTCGGGTCAAACTTCATGAATTTGGTGAAAAGAACCGTCGCAATGTCGGCTGCACCCATTGGAAGACCAGGGTGACCTGATTTCGCTTTTTCAACGGCGTCCATTGAAAGAAAGCGGATCGCATGTGCCATGCGGGTTTGTTTATCCATGTTGCTCATGAACTCTGCTTTTGGGAATTATCAAATGTGACAGCAAGGGAAATCCCAACCTAGTGCCCCCTCCGCCAGTTGAGTGATCGTAGTCGATCATGCCATTCAGGACCTGCCCTGCCTCATTGTAGCCCGGCAGACAGAGGCTGAAACAAACGCTGAGACATTTATCACTCGTGGGCGAAGAGTCAATCTCAACTTGGCCCTAGACTTAGCAAAAAGGCTGATTTTTGCGCTCCAGACAATCCCCTGTGGACTGGAACTGTTGACGAAGAGGCGGCATTGACGGGACTGGCAGAAGTCACCTAGATTCAAATTTAGCCATATTTTTGGCCTGATTCACCGGGTTTGAATCGCTTTCCTGAACGGCATCGGGGGATGCCATGGTTGATCGTGCCTGTCGGGCTGGCCTCAAAATGCCCCATCGCGGATGCCAGAGGCAGAAACGACAACAGAGCCGGGACTTGGCGCAAGAAAGGCCCGATGAAAGATGTGCCCAAAACACATCAAAGCGATGTGGGATGGCTGGACGCTGGGGGTGCATTCCGCTAAAGCAGGCCAGAATGCCAGTCCGTTTGACCCTGTCTGACAAAGAGGGGGCACAATCGGGATTGGGCTGCGGACCCCTTGCTGTGGCGGTGGCGAGTGGCAATGCAAGTGAGAGTTTTTCGTGTTGGGGGAAGGTTGGGGGAAGTATGTCTGAAAGACCAGCGGTTCAGGACGCCTTGGTGCGGCTTGAGCAGGCGATTGCGTCCCTCGAACGGGCGGTTGACAAAAGGCAGGATAAGGCTTTGTCTCTCAATGCCTTGCAGGGCGATTTGAAGCGGATGAGCAAGGAGCGCGAAACTTTGACGCAATCTTTGAAATCCGCCCAATCGCGATCAGAGCGCCTTGAAGGTGCAAATGAAGAAGTGTCCCGACGACTGGTCTCCGCAATGGAATCAGTTCGGGCCGTTCTGGATCAGCATGGTGGCTGATCTGTGAAGGGATGACCGGAGAAGGCTATGGTTCAGGTCAGTGTCAGTATCAATGGTCGCGCCTATCGCATGGCGTGCGAAGACGGACAGGAAGACCATCTGCTGTCGCTGGCGCGCCGGTTTGACGAGTTGATTGATCAGTTGAAAGAGAATTTCGGCGAAATTGGTGATCAGCGCCTGACGGTGATGGCCGGGATCATGGCGATGGACCAACTGGCCGAGTTGGACGGCCGGGTCAAGCATCTGGATCAGGAGGTCTCGGCGCTGAGGGAAGCCCGGTCGGCTGTTCAGGTCAAGAATGAAGGCGATCAGGAGCAGTTGGCGCACCGAATCGACAAGGCCGCCGAGCAGTTGGAGCGCTTGTCACACTTATTGCTGGAAAGCTGAAAATCTTGTCGCAGTGGGCTGGAATTCCCACCGCCCTTCCTATATATTCCATTGCTTGCTGCACTTCACGTGAGAAGCTACTTTTCCTCGGGGCCTTAAAGATCCGAAAGGGAGCTGGCGCTGATAGGGACCGTGGTCCTCTTCAACTGGCCCCCACCTTAACATAAGGTGTCCCAGGATCAGAAAAGCTTTAACGGTCGCTGCGGCTTCCTATTGCAAGAGCGGCTCCTTGATGAAGGGAGCCGCTCTTTTGTTTTCTGTTCGCTTCCTGTTCGTTGGCTTTTCGTATGATGACTTGGGGAGCGTGTGAATCATTGAGGCAGCGCATTGTCGCGGGGCATTCGTCATGGGATGATCATGGTGAACTCGGGGAGGACGCGGCGTGAATGAAATGCGACTGATCGACAGAAAGACGCAGTTGCGTGCCACGGTGCGGGTGCTGCGCGATGCCATGCCCCATGCGGAGCGCGCGGTGCATAGTGAACAGGCAGCCCGTCTTCTGCTTGATCAACTGGATGATGTCAAAGGGGTCATGATAGGCCTTTTCTGGCCAATTGGCTCTGAAATCGATTGCCTTGCCCTGGTTGATCCGCTGCGGTCCGCCGGAGCGGATTTGGCCTTGCCTGCGACATTGGCAAATCGTGAGATGGTGTTTCGTCAATGGCTTCCCGATTGCCCGATGGTGGATGGAGGCTATGGCACCTTCGCACCGGACCCTTCGGCCCTGATTGTCGAGCCGCAGATCCTGATCGTGCCACTGTTGGCCTTTGATCCTCGCGGCAATCGGCTTGGTTACGGGGCCGGATATTATGATCGGTATATTGCCGGGCTGATTGAGGCTGAGCAAAGGCCGCAATGTTTCGGACTGGCTTTTTCATTGCAAAAACTGGACAAGGTGCCGGTTGGTCTTTATGACCTGCCTCTGGATATGATCGTGACCGAGGCCGGTATCATTCACTCCCCTGCTACGGACCCATCCTGACGCTCAATGATGCGTCGTTTGATGGATCCTCAAACGTGATCGCATCATGTCTTCTCAGTTTGTAGAGCCTTGCAGCCTCCGGGGTGGTTGCTTGGCCAAAGAAGACAGCGCGACGCGCTGAAGGCAGGACGCGATGAGACTGTTATTCATTGGGGACATTGTCGGCCGGGCCGGTCGGACGATCGTGCAGGATAAACTGCCGGGGCTGGTTGAGACCCATGGCATCGATTTCGTTGTCATCAATGGCGAGAATTCCGCCGCCGGATTCGGTATTACAGAGACCATTGTTCAGGATCTGCTGGATGCGGGTGGCGATGTCATCACCACCGGCAATCATGCCTGGGACCAGCGCGATGCGCTGGTTTTCTGCGAGCGGCAGCCTGCTTTCCTCAGGCCGGTCAATTACCCCTCCGGCGTACCCGGCAAGGGCGCCAATCTCTATACTGCCCGCAATGGCGCCAATATCCTGGTGATGAATGCCATGGGGCGGGTTTATATGGATGCGCTGGACTGTCCCTTTGCTGCTGTCGAGAAGGAGTTGGCAGCCTGCCCGATGGGCGAGTTTGCTGATGCGATCGTGGTCGACTTTCATGCCGAGGCGACCTCGGAAAAGCAGGCCATGGGACATTTTCTCGATGGGCGGGTCAGCTTGGTGGTGGGCACCCACACTCACGTGCCAACCTCGGACTATCGGGTTTTGCCTTCTGGCACGGCCTATATGTCGGATGCGGGCATGACTGGTGACTATGATTCTGTGCTTGGCATGGAGAAGGAAGAGCCGGTACAGCGCTTCCTGCGCAAGGTTCCATCCGCGCGCTTTACGCCAGCGCTTGGTGATCCGACCCTCTGCGGTGTGGCCGTCGATATTGAGGATGGAACCGGCCTTGCCCTTGCTGTCGAGCCGTTGCGGATTGGCGGGCATCTATCCCCGCATATTCCGTCCTTCTGGGAAAAATCCTAACGAAACAGCCAGTCTTTGAAGGCTCTGGCAACAGATCGCTTGATCTTTGCTGGTCTCTTGTGGCATCACCTGCAACAAATTTGATGCGCCTTGGGCGCGATGAGACAGAATTTACGGATTTAGGGATTATGGCAGGCCATTCAAAATTCAAGAATATCATGTATCGCAAGGGTGCACAGGATGCCAAGCGGTCCAAGTTGTTCTCCAAGCTCTCCAAGGAAATCACCGTCGCAGCCAAAATGGGCGGTGGCGATCCTGACTCCAACGCCCGTTTGCGTCTGGCCATTCAGAACGCCCGCGGCCAGTCCATGCCGAAAGACAATATCGACCGCGCCATTAAAAAGGCTGAGGCCGGTGACGAGGGCAACTTTGATGAAGTGCGCTATGAAGGCTACGGCCCGGGCGGCACCGCTGTTGTCGTCGAAGCGCTGACCGACAACCGCAACCGCACCGCCTCCAACGTGCGCGCTGCTTTCTCGAAAAATGGCGGGTCTCTGGGTGAAACCGGGTCTGTGGCCTTCATGTTCGATCGCGTGGGCGAGCTGGTCTATCCTGCGGATGTGGGCGATGCAGACACGGTTCTTGAAGCGGCCATTGAAGCGGGCGCAGACGATGTGGTCAGCGATGAGGAAGGCCACACCATTTACACCGCCTTTGAAGACATGATCGAAGTGGGCAAGGCGCTGGAAGATTCCTTTGGCAAGGAAGCGGAATCCCAGAAAGCCATCTGGAAGCCACAGAACGAGATCGACGTTGACGCAGAGAAAGCCGCCACCATCATGAAATTGATGAATGCGCTGGAAGATGACGACGACGTACAGAATGTCTATTCCAACTTCTCCATGAGCGACGAAGTGATGGCCTCTCTGGAAGGCTAAGCCTTGCCTGTTGACGGAATAAAAGAAACCCCGCTTGGCCGCCAAGCGGGGTTTTGTCTTTTGTGGCACATTGGCGTGCTATTCAGTGCCCAAAGGTACTGGTCAGAATGCGGAGACTGGCAACACCGAACAGCATGGCAAAGACTGCATCAAGGGCGCGTCTTGTCTTGCGATAGCCACTGACGACCGGGCGGCTGGCAAATATCCATGCATAGAGCTGACAAACAAGAGCACTTTGGCTGCCAAGCAGCAGGACAACGGTAATCAGGTCGGTCGGGGTGGCCTCCGCTGGCAGGCCAAGGGCATAGATTGAGCCGATGAAGAGAATGGCCTTGGGATTGGTCAAGTGGATTGCCAGCCCTTTGAGGTAGCTTTTGCCCAGACTCAGTTCTGCCGTCTCGATCACTGGTTGCTCCAGCCCTGTTGGCGTCATGGCGGAACGCGCAGACTTCAGGGCCAGAAACAACAGATAACCGGCCCCGAAATAACGCATCACTTCAAACAGCCAGACATTGGCAGCCATCACCGCGCCCATGCCCAGAGCGGCGGCAAGAGACCAGAGGAAGGATCCGGTTGTCACTCCGCTGGCCAGTGCCAGACCGTGTTTGCGGCCATGGGACATTGAGGTCGCTGCAATGGCAAGTGTTGCCGGGCCGGGGCTTGCCATGGCGAGCAGGGAGGCGCCCATGATCAGAGGCAGATTGATGTCGGTCATGAAAAGATGCTTTATTGCGTTGGCGAGAAGGGTGCAAAATCCTGAAGGTGAGCGCCATTTTCTCATGGTGCCTGCAATTGTCAATTCCTGTTTGAAGTGCGAGTTTGTTCTGGTATTGTTCATATTTCCGGGCTAATGAAGAGCTATGAAAGAACATCCTGTCCGAATCGTTGGTTTTGATCCCGGGCTCCGCCGCACTGGCTGGGGTGCGATTGATGTTGTCTCCAATCGGCTGATTTTTGTTGGCTCAGGGCTGATCACCTCGAATAACAAGCTTGATCTGGCGTCGCGATTGCTGGAATTGCATACGGGCATTTGGGGCGTGTTGGAAACATACCAGCCGCAGGAAGTCTCCGTTGAGCAGACTTTTGTCAACAAGGATGCTGCCGCCACCCTGAAGCTGGGGCAGGCGCGGGCCATTGCCCTGCTGGCTCCTGCGCAAAGGGGGCTGGAAGTGGCTGAATATGCACCGAACGCGGTCAAGAAGACCGTGGTTGGCGTTGGCCATGCGGACAAGAAACAGGTTCAGGTGATGGTCAAAATGCTGTTGCCAAAAGCCCATTTCGACAGCGAAGATGCCGCCGATGCGCTGGCCATTGCCATTTGTCACGCCCATCAGCGCAAACAGAAAGCCCTGAAGATCGCCTGAAGGCCGGGCTGGGATAAGAAGCGGAGAGCCGAACCATGATAGGCAAGCTGAAAGGTCTGATCGACGAATATGCCGACGGCTATGTGATTGTCGATGTGGGTGGCGTCGGTTATGAGGTCCATTGTTCTGGCCAAACCCTGCAGGCCTTGCCTTCGGTCGGTGAGGCAGCGAGTGTGCTGATCGAGACCCATGTGCGGGAAGATCAGATCAAGCTGTTTGGCTTTGCCACCACGCTGGAGCGGGACTGGTTCCGCCTGTTGACGACCGTGCAGGGGGTGGGGCAGAAGGTGGCGCTTGCCATACTTTCTACGTTGAAAATTTCCGAACTGACGTCGGCCATTGCCTTGCAGGATAAAGCGATGGTGGCGCGCACGCCGGGGGTTGGCCCCAAGGTGGCGCAGCGGATTGTCTCTGAGTTGAAAGACAAGACGCCGTCGCTGGCGGCAACCGATGGTGCGGTTGCCAATCTGCAGGCCGAAATGGACAGTGCAGCCGCGCCCAAAGCCATGGCGGAGGCCGTCTCGGCCCTGTCCAATCTGGGATATGGGCAGCTGCAGGCAAGCGCGGCGGTTGCCACCGTCATCAAACGGGAAGGGGATGATCTGGGCACCGCAGCGCTCATTCGCCTCGCCCTGAAGGAGCTTAGCCAATGATCGGGGATGATGACCGCCTGGTTTCGGCCCAAACAACCGAGGAAGATACCGACCGGACCTTGCGGCCGCAAATGCTCGATGATTTTGTCGGGCAGGCGCAGGCGCGGGCCAATCTGTCGATCTTCATTGAAGCGGCTCGCACCCGCAAGGATGCGCTTGATCATGTGCTGTTTGTCGGCCCTCCGGGGCTTGGTAAAACGACGCTGGCGCAGATTGTCAGCCGGGAACTTGGGGTGAATTTTAAATCGACCTCCGGTCCGGTGATTGCCAAGGCAGGTGATCTGGCGGCTCTGCTGACCAATCTGGAAGAGAATGATGTTCTCTTCATCGACGAGATCCATCGGCTCAACCCGGCGGTAGAAGAAATCCTCTATCCTGCAATGGAAGATTTTCAGCTCGATCTGATCATCGGTGAGGGGCCAGCGGCCCGTTCGGTGAAGATTGATCTGGCAAAATTCACCCTTGTGGCGGCGACCACCCGGCTGGGGCTTTTGACGACGCCATTGCGTGACCGGTTCGGTATTCCGGTGCGGCTCAATTTTTATACGGTCGATGAGCTGGAATATATCGTCACCCGTGGGGCGCGCTTGATGGGCGTTGGCATCACCAAGGATGGTGCGGTTGAGATTGCGCGTCGGTCGCGTGGCACCCCGCGCATCGCCGGACGCTTGCTGCGCCGGGTGCGTGATGTGGCGATCGTGCAGGCGGGCGGCGAGATCAGCCGCGAGGTCGCAGACCGAGCCTTGAAAATGCTGGAAGTTGACAATGAGGGCCTTGACGCCCTAGACAGACGCTACCTGATCCTGATTGCCACCTCATTTGGTGGTGGGCCGGTCGGTATAGAGACCATAGCCGCGGCGCTTTCGGAACCCCGGGACGCCATTGAAGAAATCATTGAGCCTTATTTGATCCAGCAGGGTTTTATCCAGCGCACCCCGCGCGGACGCCTGCTGGCGCCAAAGGCCTTTGCCCATTTGGGTCTGGCTGTGCCTCAAAAAGACACCCCTCCGCAAATGGGACTTTTTGCTGAAGGACTGGATGATGCCGGAGCATCATGAACAAGAAAACTGGCCGGATCTTGCTGGCCGTCTCACCGATTTTGGTCACCGTCAGGTGGTGCGGGTCTATTATGAAGACACCGACTTTTCCGGGATCGTTTATCACGCCTCCTATATCCGCTTTATAGAGCGAGGCCGCTCGGATTATATCCGCCTCTTGGGCATCGAGCATTCCAAGCTTGATTCCGATGAAAACGGAGAGCGGGTGGCGCTGGCCGTGCGGCATATGGATATCAATTATCTCAAGTCCGCCCATATCGACGATATGCTGACGATTGAAACGCGAGTCGAGGCGGTCAAAGGCGCGCGCATGATCCTTGATCAGAAGATTTTGCGCGACGATGAGGTGATCTTCACGGCCCGCGTCACAGTTGTGGTGATCAACCGGGAAGGGCGACCAAGACGCCTGCCGGACAGCATGCGCAAGATATTCGGGATTTAGCCCCATGCCATGACCCGCTGCGATTTGCAGGTCGCAAGAACAGAAAAATGAAGCGAGGCTCTGATGGAGTCTCGCTTTTTTCTATGGGGAAGTGCGTAAGTGGCATTCTGTCCCCATGCGGGGAAAGTTTGGCGGCCCCGATCTGTCCGTTCACGACTATTTAATCTTTCATTAACCATAATCATGCTGTCTCGGGAAGAGAATGCAACAGGGTGTAGAGGTCTGGCGTCCCTAGTTTTGACAAAATCTGCTGACAAGACCTGTCGCAGAATAGCAATCAAAGCGCCGGACTTGTGCGAAAGAGAAACCGGCAAAGAAAGGACAAGAGACAATGGCTGATGAGGTAGTGCAAGGCGCCCTTGCAGGGGTGACGGCTGACCTGTCGCTGATCTCGTTGTTTTTGCAAGCGCATATCGTGGTCAAGCTGGTGATGATTGGTCTGATGGCTGCCTCGATCTGGTCGTGGGCGATCATCATCGACAAGTCACTGCTCTATGCGCGGACAAAGAGACAGATGGACCGTTTTGAAAAGGTATTCTGGTCCGGTCAGTCTCTTGAAGAGCTTTATCAAACCCTTTCCGGGCGCCCCAATCATGCGATGGCTGCCTTGTTCGTCGCAGCAATGCGGGAATGGAAACGGTCGTTTGAAGGGCATGCCCGGTCCTTCGCCGGGCTGCCGACCCGGATCGAAAAAGTGCTCGATGTGACGCTGGCCCGTGAGGTGGATCGCCTTGAGAAACGATTGCTGTTTCTGGCGTCTGTCGGCTCGGCAGCGCCGTTTGTTGGTTTGTTCGGTACGGTCTGGGGCATCATGAATTCGTTCCAGGGCATTGCAGCTTCAAAAAACACCTCGCTTGCGGTCGTCGCGCCGGGTATTGCCGAGGCTCTGTTCGCCACAGCCATTGGCCTGCTCGCCGCTATTCCGGCGGTGGTTGCCTATAACAAGCTGGCGTCGATTGCATCCCAGCATGCGCTTCGTTTGGAAGGTTTTGCCGATGAGTTTTCCGCCATCCTGTCCCGTCTGATGGACGAAAGGGGCTAAGTGATGGGTATGGGCTCTATGGGATCACCGGGTGGATCGCGCAGGCGCGGCGCAAGACGCGCCATGCGACACAGACCGGTTGCCGAAATCAACGTCACCCCGCTGGTCGACGTCATGCTGGTGTTGTTGATCATCTTCATGGTGGCAGCCCCGATGATGACTGTGGGCGTGCCGCTGGATTTGCCGGAATCAAGCGCCAAGCCGCTTTCCAGCCAAACTGAGCCATTGACCCTGTCGATCCGCAAGGATGGCAGTCTCTTTTTGCAGGATCAGCCAGTTGAGTTTGCCAGTCTGGTGCAAACTCTGCTTGCTGTCGCTGAGAATGGCTATGAAGAACGCATTTTCGTGCGGGCCGACCGCGAGATCGATTATGGTTCCATCATGAAGGTGATGGGGGCGATGAACCGCGCCGGTTTCAAGAAAATCGGGTTGGTCAGCACCGAGGAGCAATCCTAATTGCGCAATGTCGGCTTCATAGCATCGAGCATCGGACATATTGTTCTGCTTGGATGGGGGCTTTTCAGTCTGCCATCAGCGGAGCCGCATGACATCACGGAGCTGGAGATCCTGCCCATTGAGCTGGTTTCAGTGTCTGACGTGACCGATGTGCGCAAGGGCGAGAAGGATGCCAAGCCTGCTGAACAAGTGCAGGAAAAGAAGGAAAAGGCCCCGGAGCCGAAAAAGCCGGAACCCAAAAAGCCAGAGCCGAAGCCTGCGCCAAAGGCTGAGCCAAAGCCGAAGGAACCGGCTCCGGCCAAACAGCCAGAGCCGACCCCTCCGGTACCAGAGCCTGCGCCAAAGCCGGAGCCACCAAAAGAACCCGAAGTTGAGCCGGAACCAAAGCCTGAGCCGCCCAAAGAGCCTGAGGTGAAGGTGGAAGAGGCCAAGCCCGAGGCGCCAAAGCCGATTGCCGCCTTGCCCAAGGTGCGGCCGCGTCCGCCCAAGAAGACACCGCCGAAAAAGCAGCGCTCCTTTGATACCGACGCTCTGAAGGCGCTTGCCAACAAGGCTGATCAATCCGCGCCAAGCGAAGCGGCGACCAGCGATCAGGATGCGTCTTTTGGATCGCGCACTGGCAATCAGGCCGCCGCGATGACCCAGAGTGAGCTGGATGCCTTGCGGGCCCAGATTTCACCTTGCTGGTCACCTCCGGTTGGTGCCGCGGATGCGTCACAATTGCGTGTCAGGATCGAGTTTGGTCTGGATCGTCAAGGCAATGTGGTCAGTGGTCCGGAGCCGGTGGAGTTTCCGGCCAACCAGTTTGGTGTGGCAGCCGTGGAAAGCGCCATGCGAGCGGTACGCCGTTGCGGACCCTATTCTAGCTTGCCGCAAGACAAATATGATGCATGGAAGCGTGTGCGTATTACATTTGACCCGCGTGAGATGTTCTAGCACGATTGGAACCGAGCCTTTGGCCTTGGCCCCAGATGTGACGTGAGACAAGACAGGATGTACAAAGAGATGAAACAGGACCCGATTTCTGCGCCCGACCAATCCGCTCAGATCTTGCCCATGTCGATTGGTCACTCCATTCGCCGGGATCACTGGACCAAACGGGTTCTTTTGATGCTGCCGGTGTTGCTGCTGGCCCTCGTCTTTCAGGGGCTGACTGTCAAACCCAGCCATGCCTTGATCGAGATTGACATCCGGCAAGGCAATATTCAGCCGATGCCAATTGCCATCACCAGTTTCTCCGGTGTGCCGCAGGGTCAGGATATCTCCAAGGTGGTCGAGGCCGACCTTGAACGCTCCGGGCTGTTCGCCCCGGTGGATCGCAATGCCTTCATTCAGCGTGATCTGACCTCCTCGAGTGTGCCATCCTTTGCCAACTGGACGGTGATCAATGCGCAGGCGCTGGTGACGGGCACCGTGACGCAGGAAGCCGATGGTCGACTGAAAGCGGAATTTCGCCTGTGGGACGTGTTTGCTGGCAAACAGATGACCGGCCAGCAATTTTTCACCTCGCCGAAAAACTGGCGTCGTGTGGCGCATATTATCGCCGATGCGATTTATGAACGCCTGACCGGTGAGAAGGGTTACTTCGACACGCGGATCGTCTTTGTCGATGAAAGCGGGCCAAAAGACAATCGCGTCAAACGTCTGGCCATCATGGATCAGGACGGGGCCAATGTGCGCTATCTGACCGATGGTCGCAATCTGGTTTTGACGCCGCGCTTTTCGCCGACCAAGCAGGAAATCACCTATATGGCGCTGGAAGATGGCCAGCCACGGGCCTATCTGCTCGATATTGAGACCGGTCGCCGGTCGAATGTCGGCCAGTTTCCCGGCATGAGCTTCTCCTCGCGCTTCTCGCCTGACGGGCAGAGCATTGTGCTCAGCCTGCAGCAGGGGGGCGATGCCAACATTTACCGGATGGATCTGCGCAACGGCAAGATCACCCGGTTGACCAACTCCGCTTCAATCGATACCAGTCCAAGTTTTTCGCCGGACGGACGCCAGATCGCCTTCGAAAGTGATCGTGGCGGGCGCCAGCAGATTTACGTGATGAATGCCGACGGGTCGAATGTTCAGCGTATCAGCTTTGGATCCGGTAGCTATTCCACCCCGGTCTGGTCGCCGCGCGGCGATCTGATTGCCTTCACCAAGCAGTATAAGGGGCAGTTCCAGATCGGCGTGATGCAGACCGACGGATCGCGTGAGCGTATTCTGGCGGATGGCTATCACAATGAGGGGCCAACCTGGGCGCCCAATGGTCGTGTGCTGATGTTCTTCCGGGAAAGCCCCGGAGCCAATGGTGGACCCAAGCTTTATTCCATCGACCTCACAGGCCGGAATGAATATGTGGTGCCAACACCAGCCTTCGGCTCTGATCCGGCCTGGTCGCCCCTTGTGAATTGATGCGGAAAAGCAGCAATATCCAACAAAAGCAGCCGGACTGGGGCCATTCGCCTCAGTCTGGCCATGTTTGCGACAGATGTCGGGATCTCACGCAATGTGAGGGATAAGTGCCAAGAAAGACTTTGTTAACCATCTTTGCAAACCCGCAGTTAACCTAAGTTTTTCATTATAGAAGGCCAGTAAATCCACTCCTTTGGGATATGAAGGACAAGACTAATGTCAACTCGCGCAAAATTCTCCATTCGTGCCGCATTCGGTATCGCCCTGATGACGGCGCTGGCGGCTTGTTCCTCGAGCCCCGACAAGCTTGCCAATCCGGGCCTGTCTGCTGCGACGCCTGGTTCCGCTCAGGATTTTGTCGTCAATGTCGGTGATCGTGTCTTCTTTGATACGGACAGTTCCGATCTGAACACCTCGGCTCAGGCAACCCTCGACAAACAGGCCCTTTGGCTGCAGCAATATGGCAATTACCGCATTGCCATCGAAGGCCATGCCGATGAACGCGGCACCCGTGAATATAACATCGCGCTTGGTGCCCGCCGTGCCAACTCGGTGCGGACCTATCTGGTGTCCAAAGGCATCTCAGCGACCCGGATGTCGACCAAATCCTTCGGCAAGGAACGCCCCGTCGCCGTCTGTAACGATATTTCCTGCTGGTCGCAGAACCGACGTGCTGTGACCACATTGGCCAACTAGAATTGGCCAATCGGGCAATGGTTGGCCCGGTGGATATTTGAAAAAGGATCGGTCGACAGGCCGGTCCTTTTTCTGTTTCAAGGCAAGATATGTGGATGCGTGCGCTGGAAAGCATACGCAGAGGAGGGGCTTTTCTGCGGTGTCGGCAAGGGGCTTCATATTTTTGCCGCGAAATTGGCTCAAAAGGCTTACCAGAGGGCGAGAATCCGATAGTCTGACGATGTATCGGTGACCCTTTCGCCTTGTTTTGACACATGATCCCAGGGGACATTCATGATCAGGTTCTTATTCGCCGTGTTGGCGATGGTTTGGGGCAGTGCCACTTTTGCTGCCAATCAGGAGCCGCTGGATGCGTTGGCCAAACGCGTCGAGGGCCTTGAGCAGCAGGCACGCAATCAGGGGCTGTTGCTGCCGCCTCAGCCCATTCCCAACAATGATGGCCGTATCGTGGTTGCGCAGTCCGCTGCCGACCTTGCGGTGCGGGTGGAGCGTCTTGAAAATCAGATGCGCCAATATACCGGACAGATGGAAGAAATGAATTTCCGTTTGCGGCAGTTGCAGGAACAACTGCGTCGCTTTCAGGAAGACAGCGAGTTTCGCTTTCAGGATCTGGAGCGGGGCAAGTCGCCACGCAAAAGCTCCAGCAACAGTCAGCCCCGGCAGCCGGCCGAGCAACGCACCCAGCAACCCCAGCAGTTTGAACAGCTGGGGGAGCCGCCGCGCAATCTGGGTAGCTTGCCTGCCGACCCGCTGACCTCTGCGCCTCTGGCACAGAACAACCAGCCGGTGGCCGGAAACCAATTGGGCACGCAACCGGGCACGCAACTAGGCACGCAACCAGGAACTGGGCCGATCGATCTGTCTTCCATGCTCGGCGGGGCAACGACGGAGCCTTCCAACGGGGCCGTGGATCAGATGACCGCCCTGACCGGCGATCCGGCAACCGATTATGACGCGGCTTACGGACAGGTGCTGCAAGGCAATTATCCCGCTGCCGAAGTGGCTTTCCGTCAGTTTGTTCAGGCCTATGGCAATGACCGTCTGGCCCCCAATGCCCATTACTGGATTGGCGAAAGCCTTTATCAACAGGGGGATTTTCGTGGGGCGATTCAGGTCTTCCTCGATGCCTATTCCCAATATCCAACCGCTCAGAAGGCTCCGGAAATCCTGCTGAAGACCGGTATGTCCCTGCGTAAGATCAATGAGCGTGACGCGGCTTGCGCGACCTTTGAGGAATTGCTTGCCAAATTCCCGAATGCCTCGTCCGGTGTGCGTCAGAAAGTGCGGGCCGAGATTAAAAGTGCCCAATGCTAGACAGTCCGGTGACGCGACCGCGCCGCCGCCTTCTCCCCTGACACTTGAAGAGTTGGATGCGTTGTTTGCGCCGCTGTTGCGGCTCAAATCGGTTCTGCTTGCGGTCTCCGGGGGTGCTGATTCTCTTTCTCTCATGTTTTTGTGTCATCATTGGCAACAAGCGCGCGCGGTGCCGCTGTCGCTGCATGTCGCCAGTGTCAATCATGGATTGCGGGCTGACGCGACCGCCGAATGCGCCTTGGTGGCGGATGAGGCCGCGGCGCTTGGCCTGTCCCATTCCACCCTTGTCTGGGCGCCGCCTTTGGACCTGAGCAATCTGCAGGCTAAGGCCCGTGTGGCCCGCTACCAATTGCTGGCAGATCAGGCACGAAGGCTGGGTTGTTCGCACATTATACTGGCCCATCATCTGGATGATCAGGCCGAAACGCTGATCATGCGGTTGCTGCGTGGCAGTGGCGTCACCGGTCTTGGCGCAATGCGCCCGGAACAAAAGCTCGATGAACTGACGCTGTTGCGTCCCTTTCTGAGCGTGCCCAAAACACGATTGCGTGCGTCTTTGGAGGCCATGGACAAGAGCTGGGTGGACGATCCAAGCAACCATCAGGATGCCTACCAGCGTGTCCGTGTGCGGCAATGGATGCCAATGCTCGCCGCTGAAGGGTGCGATGCAGAAAGACTGGCTGCCACCGCGCGTCGGATGCAGAGGGCGGATGCTGCGCTCGAAGCAATGAGCGAGCAGAGTTTTCACTCAGACGTTGAAGTGAAGCCGGGGCGGTCCTTGCGTCTGTCGCTGGATGGCCTCTCGGGTCACCTCGAAGAGGTGCGGTTGCGGCTCTGGCGGCGGTGTATTGACTATGTGGCGGGGTCAGCCTACCCGCCGCGTGAGGAAAAGCTATTGGCGCTTGATCTGGCTTATGTGAGGTGCAAAGGCGAGCGAGACGGGAAGCGTACCTTTGGCGGTTGCTGTTTCGAGCCGGATGGACATGATCTATGGATCTATCGTGAGTTGGGACGCGATCCCTTCACCCGGTCCTTCCGGGCGGGTGATCCAATTGACTGGCCGGGGCTGTATAAGACGGTATCCGTGTCCAGTGTGCCGCCACACGCAGAAGGCGTTCTGAAACCATTGGGGCGGCACGGTGTCTGCCTGATGGAGCAGGAAGGGCAATTTCTTGCCTCTTTCCGCGCCTATCATGGAGATCTGCCGATGGGGTTGATTGAGGCCCTGCCGTCAGTCTGGTTTATGGACAAGCCCGTCTTCGTTAAAGATTGGACAGACTTGAGTGAACTTTCGGGGATAAGGGTTGAATTCCAAGAAAAATAAACGAAATGTTTCCCCAGAGAGACCGAAAACTAAACTATGGGTCTAATTTGGGGTAGAAAGCGGGGCTCTTGCCTTGGCAAGACCGCTTTGAACACCTAAATTCAACAAGAAAATTTGTCGGACTGCCCGCCAAAGGCCTTCTGTGTCTTGCGACAGGCATTCGACCTCCCCCCGGGAACCAAGGGAAAACATATGAACGCGAATTTCCGCAGTCTGGCTTTGTGGGTAATTATCGGCCTCTTGCTTGTGGCCTTGTTCCAGCTGTTCCAGAGCCCGACGCAGCGTACCAATTCTCAGGAGATTCCTTTCTCCCAGTTTGTGGCTGATGTGGAGCAAGGACAAGTCAAGGAAGTGACGATTGTCGGTCAGCAAGTCAGCGGCAAGATGTCCGATAGCAGCGACTTCCAGACCTATCTGCCTGCCAACGATACCACGCTTATTCCGCTTCTGAAGGAAAATGGCGTTGCAATCACTGCCAAGCCGCAGACCGAGAGCTTCTCGCTTCTGGGGGCGCTGGTGTCCTGGTTCCCGATGATCCTCATTCTCGCGGTCTGGATTTTCTTCATGCGCCAGATGCAGGGCGGTGGCAAGGCGATGGGCTTTGGCAAGTCAAAGGCCAAGCTGTTGACCGAAGCGCAAGGCCGCGTCGTGTTTGAAGATGTGGCTGGCGTCGATGAAGCCAAGGAAGACCTGCAGGAAATTGTCGAGTTTTTGCGGGACCCGCAGAAGTTCCAGCGCCTTGGTGGTCGTATTCCGCGCGGTGTTTTGCTGGTGGGCCCTCCGGGTACTGGTAAAACTCTGCTGGGTAAAGCGATTGCAGGCGAGGCCAATGTGCCTTTCTTCTCGATCTCCGGTTCCGATTTTGTCGAAATGTTTGTCGGTGTGGGTGCGTCCCGTGTCCGTGACATGTTCGAACAGGCCAAGAAGAACGCCCCTTGCATCATCTTCATCGATGAGATCGACGCTGTGGGTCGTCACCGTGGTGCCGGTCTTGGCGGCGGCAACGATGAGCGCGAACAGACGCTTAACCAGTTGCTGGTCGAGATGGATGGCTTTGAAGCCAATGAAGGCGTGATCCTTGTGGCTGCGACCAACCGTCCTGACGTGCTGGACCCTGCCCTGATGCGTCCGGGCCGTTTTGACCGTCAGATCGTTGTGCCGAACCCGGATATTACCGGCCGTGAAAAGATCCTCAAAGTGCATGTGCGCAACGTGCCGCTGGCGCCCGATGTGGACCTCAAGACCCTTGCGCGCGGCACCCCTGGCTTCTCCGGTGCGGACCTGATGAACCTCGTCAACGAAGCGGCCTTGCTGGCTGCCCGCCGGGATCGTCGTCTGGTCTCCATGCATGAATTCGAGGATGCCAAGGACAAGGTCATGATGGGTGCGGAACGCCGCACCTTGGTGATGAGCGAAGAGGAAAAGAAACTCACCGCCTATCACGAAGCCGGTCATGCGCTCGTTGCGCTGCATATGGAAGCCTCTGATCCGATCCACAAAGCCACCATCATTCCGCGTGGTCGTGCGCTTGGTATGGTGATGCGTCTGCCGGAAAAAGATCAGGTGTCACTGACCCGTGCCAAATGCCATGCTGACCTTGCTGTCGCCATGGGTGGCCGCGTGGCCGAAGAGCTGATCTTCGGTCATGAGAAGGTTACGTCCGGTGCCTCTGGCGACATCCAGATGGCAACCCGTCTGGCCCGCGCCATGGCAACCCAGTTTGGCATGTCCGACGAGCTCGGCCCGCTGCTTTACTCGGAAAATGAGGAAGAAGTCTTCCTTGGCCATTCTGTGGCACGTCAGCAACATGTGTCTGATGATACACAGAGACTGGTGGATGCTGAAGTCAAGCGTTTCGTCAATGAAGGCTATGAGAAGGCCGATCAGATCCTGAATGAACACAAGGATCAGTTGATCGCGATCGCCGAAGGACTTCTGGAATATGAAACCCTGTCTGGCGACGAGATTCGCGGTCTGCTCGATGGCAAGCCTCCGGTGCGCGAAGATGATGACACGCCGGTGACCTCTAAAGGCTCTGCCGTGCCAAAGGCCGGTTCGGTCAAAAAGGGTGGTGAGCCGGATGGTGGCATGGAGCCTCAGCCGCAGCCATAAGACTGCCAAGGCCCCATTATAAATGAAACAGGAAAAAGCACCCTTCGGGGTGCTTTTTTGCGTTTGTAGGCAGGGTTTGTGTAACAACAGGAAACAATTATTGACGGGCAAAGCGATGCTTTGTTGAACAAATAGTCAGAATTTTGCGCTAAGCCTTGCTGCAAATGCCTGCGCGGGGTGGTGGCCCCATGCCGCGCGGACTGTTTGCTTGAAAAGATATGGCGCGTGTCGGTGGGATCACGGTTCTTCTGGGACGTGTTGCTGAAAGGGTGATGGAAGCGTATGGGGAAATATTTCGGAACCGATGGCATTCGTGGATATGCCAACCAGTCGCCAATGACACCGGAGATTGCCATGAAAGTCGGCATGGCGGCGGGCAAGGTGTTTCGGCGTGGGAACTTTCGTCATCGGGTGGTGATTGGAAAGGATACGCGTCTGTCCGGTTACATGCTGGAACCTGCCATGACTGCTGGTCTGACCGCGATGGGCATGGATGTCTTTCTGCTTGGGCCGGTGCCAACACCGGGCGTGGCGATGTTGACCCGTTCGTTGCGTGCAGATCTGGGGGTCATGATTTCCGCTTCACATAATCCCTATCATGACAACGGCATCAAACTTTTTGGTCCGGACGGTTACAAGCTGTCGGATGAAATCGAAGCCGAAATCGAGAGAATGATCGATACGGACATGACCGCCAGGCTGGCCAGCGCTCGTTATCTGGGGCGGACCAAGCGGATCGAGAGTGTCTATGACCGCTATATCGAGTTTGCCAAGCGAACCATGCCAAAGGATTTGTCCCTTGAAGGGCTGCGGGTGGTGATCGATTGTGCCAATGGGGCTGCTTATCGTGTGGCCCCTGATGCCTTGTGGGAGCTGGGTGCCGAGGTGGTCAAAATCGGCGTTGATCCGGATGGTTTCAACATCAATGACAATTGTGGCTCCACCTCCGTTGGCGCGCTGATCAACAAGGTCAAGGAAGTGCGTGCTGATATCGGTATTGCGCTTGATGGCGATGCGGACCGGGTGATCATTGTCGATGAAAAGGGCAATGAGGTTGATGGGGATCAGTTGATGGCCGTGGTGGCCGAAAGCTGGTCGAAGGAGGGCCTGCTGACCGCGCCGGGGATCGTGGCGACCGTGATGTCCAATCTGGGGCTTGAGCGCTTCCTTAAGGGCCTGAAGCTGTCATTGGCCCGGACCAAGGTTGGCGACCGTCATGTGGTCGAGCATATGCGCAAGCACAATTACAATGTTGGTGGTGAGCAGTCCGGCCATCTGGTGCTCAGTGACTATTGCACCACCGGCGACGGCCTGATTGCCGCTTTGCAGATTCTGGCTGTGGTCAAGAAACTCGACAAACCGGTCAGCGAGGTCTGTAACCGGTTTGAACCGGTGCCGCAACTGTTGAAAAATGTCCGCTATTCTGGCGGTAAGCCGCTTGAGGCAGAGAATGTCAAAAAGGCGATTGCTGCGGGTGAGGCAAAGTTCGGAAAGAATGGCCGTCTGGTCATCCGGGCGTCGGGCACCGAACCGCTGATCCGGGTGATGGCAGAAGGCGACAATTCCGATCTGGTTACTCAGGTCGTTGACGCCATTTGCGAGGAGGTCACCAAGGCCAGTCTTGATGGCTAGTCAGGTGTCATATGGACGCACTTCAAAAGCCGGGTCATCTGATCCGGCTTTTTTGTTTGAGGACTATGGTCCGGCAACGTTACTCGGCGGGTTCAATCTGCTGTCTGGCCTTGCCCTTGCGCTGACTGAGCAGCAATCCAAGCAGGATGATGGCAAAGCCGATCAGGGTGATCAGGGCGAGACTTTCGCCCAGAAAAATCATGCCGCCCAAGGCTGTGACGATCGGGATCATATAGTTCGAGGTGGCGACAAAGCCGGCGCTGGTTTGGGACATCAAAACAAACAGAACAAGAGTGGCCAGAGCGGTCGGAACAATACCCAGATAAAGCAGGATCAGCCATTTTTCCATCGGTGCGCGGTCAAGACCGGTGAAGGGCTCGAACAGCAGACAGAGTGCGATCAGGATCAGTGATGCGGTGATCAGAACCGCCGTTGCCTTGTCAATATTGTCGGCAGGTGGCATGCGGCGGGTCGAGACACTGTTCAGCGCATAGCAGAAGCTGGCGATGAAAATGGCAATCTGACCGATCAGCTCGCTGTTGCCATCCAAGGAGAGGCTTCCCGCGGTGGGGTTGATGATCAGGACCACGCCGATAAAGCCGATCAGAAAGCCGATCGCCTTGTTGCGGGTCAGTTTTTCATCGGGCAGTAGGATGTGGGCCAGCCCCAGCACCGAGAGCGGGATGGTGCCCATCAGGATCCCGGCGATGGCGGCGCTGGTATATTGGGTGCCCCAGGCAATCAGCAGGAAGGGCAGGGCGGAGCTGAGTAGCGCTAGCCAGAGAAGCCATGGCAGATGGTGCCAGCCAAGGGAGAAAGGTTTGCGGACAAAGATCAGCCGATAGGCAAGCAGGGTTGCTGCTCCGGTCGTCACACGTCCAGCAGTGACCCACAGGGGTGGCAGGTCATTGACCGCGACACGGGTAAGAAGGATCGCCGATCCCCAAGACAGAATGAGAATGGCGAGCATGAGCCAATGGCGCAGTGTGGGGGATTGCATGTCATATCCGTCGGGTTTTGGGTGCGGGCGGGACGGACAGACTATGCGAGTGACAAAGATAAAGCAAATGACTTTCCCCGCCCGGTTGCAGCTTGTTTTTTGGGGGGGCGATGGCTTTCGGCCCGACATTGTGCCGTCTGGATTGTGGATTGTTGTGTCTGGATTTTTGGCAACTTGGGGTGTTGGTAACAGTTTGTTAAGTTTGATTTTTGCAATTTGAATTATTTTATTTACAAATAGTTACGAAATTGGCGGTTTTGATAGAAATCATGCTTAATATTCGTGGTTAATCCAGTATTAAGAATATTCTGAGATCGTTTCCTCAAGTGTAATTCTAAGTTTTTCGTGTTCAGACACTTGCATCGAGAGGAAATCATGATGAGCAGCCTCAAAAGAAATCTGTTTTTGAGCGTGTTCGGGGCCGCTATGTCCGCGACTGTTGCACTGGCAGCAGATCTGCCTGCGCCCCCGGTTATCGAATATGAACCAGAAACACCGGTTGAAATTGGTTCCAGTTGGTATTTGCGTGGCGATCTCGGATTCGCCGTTTATCAGGGCGGTCACGCATCCTGGACCGACCCGACCAATACCAACCTGATCGGCTTCCATCACGAGAATATCGCCAATGGTTGGGTTGCTGGTATCGGTGCCGGTTACTATTTCAATAAGCATTTTCGTGCGGACGTGATCCTCGACTATCGTCACAAGGTCAAATATGACAGCACCTCTACCTGTACCCCGGTTAGCCCTCCTGCAGGCTGTACCCCGGGTGACTCGTATGAGAAGCTGAATTTCAGCGCCTGGACGCTGATGGCCAACGGCTATGTTGATCTTGGAACCTACTACAGCATCAATCCTTATGTGGGCGGTGGTGTCGGTGTGGCCTGGCTGAAAGCCAGCAATCACAAGACCGTTGGTACCGGGTCTCCGTTCAAGAACAAGACCAGGACCAACTTCGCTTGGAACCTGACGACTGGTGCTACCTTCGATCTTGCTGAAAATGTCAAGCTTGACGCCAACTATCGGTTCGTATCGCTTGGTAAAGCGCGTACGGGTGGTCGACGTGACAACTCTTCCACTGAGCCGGTTCGGTTCGAAAATCTGTATGCCCACGACTTCCGTGTGGGTCTGCGCTACGACCTGAACTAGGGCAGCATTGACCTAAGGCGGGTATCGGGTGCGGTGCCACGCTCATCAATGCCGCATGAAGTGCAAATGATGCGCTGACGATGCCCCTCGTGGGACAAAAATTCAGGATGAAAATCCTCTCGAGAAAGGCGACTGTCATGAGACGGTCGCCTTTTTTGGTTGAAAAGGGGCGGCGGCTCATTGGGGGGCGGGATGCTTCAACGACCTTGAAATCCATGAGGATTGTGCTGTTTGCCGTGCTATTCTTGCTTACCCAACGGCACATCCCTTGGGCCAAGGTCGCCACTTTCCGTTTGACGCTTCTGAGGATATCGGTTATGCCCGTCTGTGGGACACCTCTCCCCAACGAGGGTTATGGTCAGTCATGAAATTCCCCTTTCATTACAGTTGGTTAGTGCTTGTGTGGTGTGGCTGTGTGTCGATTTTGTGCCAAAAACGTCATCAACCACGGTGGGATCTTTGATCGCGTGAGCATAGGTTTCGAGCAGTACCCGAATGTCTTTCCAGCCTCCAAATTCGGCAACTGTCTTCACGTCTTTACCGGCCTGTAGCATCTTGGTTGCGAAGCCGTGGCGGCAAGCGTGAGGCGTCATATGCTCGATTCCAGCTCGCTTAATGGCGTTGTTCCAAGACTTGCGAACACAATCTGAAGCCTCATATTGAAAAACCGGTTCGTCTGGCTTGCGATTGCTTGGAATATTGGCAAGCGCGGCGATTACGTTAGGTGTGAGGCGGGCAAGTCGTGTTTCACTGACTTTCGTCATATTGATTAAAGCGGTTCGCTTTTCGAAGTCGATATGTCGCCATTCCAGCGCCACTGCTTCCCCGATCCTTGCCCCTGTCTCGAACATGAAACGGCACAAAGCGCCCAAATGGGGGGGAGAATTGTCTTCGAAAGACGCAACCCATTCATCTGTGACGTGCTTTGCTTCCTTCTTGATAACCTTGAAGCGTTCCACTTTGATCGGGCTGCACCATCCCAATTTAGCGCAATGATTGATTGCAGCTTGCGTTGGAATAATGACTTGCCTGTTTTTGGTGGCAGGCTTGCAGGTCGGATAAAGCCTGTTCGCTGACTGGCGAATAGCTTCTGGCGTCACTGATGCTACTGGGGTGTTCTTCCAATAGTCAGCCAGTGGAGCAATAAACCTGGTTGCCTTTTCTGCCTCGATATATGCCAAGAATACATCAGCCATCGTCAGATCTGCCCCCGGTCCATCGAGACTACGTTTCCATGCCTTCGCTTCGACTTCCGCCGCGATCCGTTCCGCTCTCTTTTTGTCAGTCGTTTTTGTACTTCCGCGTAGGAGTCTACCGTTAACGGTGCCTCGGTAATGATAGATCCGGCCTCTTTTTGTGAGCTTGAGGGGCATTCGAGACAAGCCTCCATGAGTTGATGAACGTCACCTTCGAGCAGAAATACTTTCTTGCCAATCTTGCGGCTCAAGCCCAATGCTTTAGCTTTCTCACGAACAGTGCGTTCATTGATGCCAAAATGAGAGGCTATTTGGTCCGGTGTGATATAGGCAGGAAGGGCAGTCATTTGTTGCCCTCCTTTTGCTCACGAGCAGCGATGTACTCTTCGATCTCAAGTCGCCGTTTCGCAATCTCAATCGGAGTGCCTTCATTGTTCCATGGGTGTGCTGGATCGAGAGGGTAACCATTTACATCACAACCAGCGTATCTGTCGTTATTTGATGAATCCAATCCTCTATCCATGCGATCTCTTGACCAGTGGTCCGGGTAGTGATTGATCAACATGAAGGAAATCCCACCCATAGACAAAACACTCCAAAGAGTTGTTTGTGCCAGCAATGAGGGGCAGATTTCGTCTTTCCGAATTAAATCGGTTTTAATGTGTCCAACCCAGTCAGATGTAAAAAACAGGAACCAATCGTCTGAATCTATTTCAAATACGTCATCGTGTGTTTTCACAATTTCCATAAACACATCTGCCGCTTTTTCCGCTACTGTGGCCGCGAATTCATACGTTGCACCTTGCGCAGTGATATCGCGCATAACTCGCATCATTAGACAAGATTTCAGGCTGTACAAACGAGGTGACGTCTTGCCGGTTCCCTTCTTGACGAACGGGATCAAACCTCGGTCAGAAATGTTATTCAGAAAGCGCTTTATTTCGGCTTTTGAAGGGTCGCCAATCGCAGACAGATTGCAAGCGTCGAGTGGTTTCATCCAGCAACGTTCAATTTCATCAGCAGTGAGTTTTGGCGTGTATCTTGAAATCTGCATCTCTGATCCTTTGATGCATTCAATTTACTATGAGCGCGTAAGAACATCAAGATTAACTTTTTTGTAGTAAGATGAGCGCCGCGCGGGGCAATGAAAGGTAGGGGTTAACTCCGCCGCGCCCTGTCAGTGTTATTACGGACACTTGCTGACTTGTCCGGGGTGCCCTTGAATAGGACGGACAGGGCACCACTAATCCCAATCGACCAGCTTTAAAGCCTCATTCGGATCAATGCCGCTTTCTTTGGCTTGTCCAAGTGCTTGAATTATCGTGGTTAACGCTCGCGCTCGCCCACCTGCATCGAACGCTTGAAGTGGCCGCATTACGTCCAACGTGATTTCAGTTCCCATCTTTTCGCTTGTCTCTTGAGCAATGGTTTTGCCGATTGGTGCAAGGGTCCACTGCGCTAAATGGCGTTGAGCTTCTCGGATCATTGGCCCTGTTGTGGCTGTGGAAAACATGCCGGGCAACACGCCGAACACGCTCGAAATTGAATTTCGCGCCGCATTCAACGTTTCAATCGACATCGATTTTTGCAAATCAGGCGATAAGTCGCTGGGATTCCAATCTGAGCTAGGCGTTGGCCCGCCAGCACTGGTTACTGTCACGCTTTCTCTAAGGAGAATGCGCCCACGCTTACCACGAAAACCACGGCCCAAAGTTTCCATATCCGTTTCTGGCTGTTCTGGAAAAGGCAACACTTTGCTGCCTAAAGAGGAGCAGTCAAATACTTCCGCCAAAGCACTTTCTACAGAGTTCAACATGCCTGCCGTAAGCTGTGCCCGACGTAAAGGCGATTGCCCATGGTACGGACTGGCCACATCACACCCAATCCGGAAATGCAGCACCTCGCCCGCAAGTGCGGTTTCAGTGCGACCGCCGCCCGCTTCGGAAATTGAAAGCCGATATGCCGTTGGCTTGCCGTTCTTTGTGCGTAGATCCCAATCCGAGCAGGGAATAAGTCCGTCCCCATCGATCAGGAACACCGCTTCACCACGCAAGGCCAGAGATCGGCCAATGAGTGCAAGCGATGCAGGATCAAGCAGATTGGTCCCTTCAACATCTGCAATGGTCAAGCCATGTTCCCACATGGAAACGCAGCTTTGAGCCGTGCCAGTTAATTCGGCAATGCCACGCGAGCCGGAAATATAGCTTTCCCGTGCTGCCATGATTTCAGCCGTAAACCCGCTTGCGCTGGATCTGGTTTCTTCTTTTGGTTTTCGATTAAAAGGCCACATGCTCAAGCCCTCCGATAAGGGCGCAACAGATCAGCCGCACCTGATAATTGAAGCGCTTTGCCAGTCCATCCGGTGAAAACTTCCGTTTGATCATCGGAGCGATAAGCCGCATCATTCTTGTGGTTTTCAGCAATGCCCTTACTGAATTCATGCAAACGCCGGAAAGCCTCTTGCACTGCTTCAGGAACATCACCGCTACCGACTGAAGCACTAAAGCGATAGGGGCCATCACCGGGCAATTCAAAGCCCAAAGGCGCATCGGCAATGCTGACGGTTTCCCATGCGGAGCCGTTCCAGACTTCGACCTGGCTAATTGTTGCCGGTGTTAGTGGCGGCGTCCATTCGCCCGGACCTTCGACAATCCAAACGACATTGCGAGCCGTCCAACGGTGCGCGATATAGCTTTCAATACGCTGCCAGATCAGAGCGTTTTCAATGCTCGCATCATCAGGATAGCTTTCATTGTTCCAATGCGGATATGGTGCCGTATCGGGATAACTGGCCGGGATGGATTCAGTTTGTTTAATCGTGGTTGCCATCGTTAGAGCCTCCAACGCTTGAGGGAATGCACCAAGCCGCTATCTGGCGGATATGCGTTTGCACGCCATGCCCGCGCCTCGATTTGTGCGCTTGGATAGGCAGGGCGGGTTACTGCGCTAATCTCGAACAATTCAGCATTCTTGACAGTGCGAAGGATCGCCCCGCCTTCAGAACGTACGCTTTCCGCATGATCTGTTGGCGCAACCCTAAAGCCCGGTGAAATCCCTTTGATTAGATTGGCTTCCAGTGCTGCCATGAAATCCGAGACATAGGACACCGCCCGCATTTCAGGGGAAATCCGAGCTTCAAACGTCAATGCTTCGTCGCTGTCTTCGAGAGTGAGACTGCCTGCCGATCTGCTTGCCAGTGGTTTTTCAAAGTCATGCCCTGCGAGAAAGTAGATATCTTCCCCGCTGTTGATACGTGCTGCAAAGGCGCGTGGTGCAATGACTTCCTTTCGTGCTTGCCCAGAGCGGCCACCGTCCCAAAGGACGGTAGGCGCACCATAGGGGAAGCGGCCTCGAAGGACGGTTATTAAACCGCCTTCGGAGCGGCGAAGCTCTAGCCCGCCGTTATGACCGCCCCAAAGCATTAGGAAGCCTCCAACTCAAGGCCAGTGATCAGTTCAAGCTGAGCAGGACGCGCAACTGTCACATCAGCAGTGGTCAACGCTGTGAGCCTTAGCCCGCCTGATTGGGCGTCGGTATATGGATCGCGAATAACATCGACACCCCCCCAGACACCCACGAAAATCGGAGCGACACCGCCCGCCGAGGTAGTAAGTAGGGCTTGCGTTTCGCTTGGAGTGCCAGACGGATCAGCAAGAGCATTCGTACTCATGGCGATATTCTGAGCCGGGATATTCTTCAGAAGGCGATCCCATTCCGAAACCGCAGTTCCAGAAATCAATGTGTCATCGAGCAGGGACCACAATTCAGGCCGAATGAGTGCCTTAACAGCGTTGGGGCTTCCAGCTGCATTTGCCGTCATAAAGCGGACAACAGCGGCGCGGAATGCAGACCAGTCAGCCAGAGCCGCCGCATCGGTTGAAGTAATGCCGTAGGTGCTCTGACCAGTGATTACGCCGAGCGGTTGACCATCGGCACCAGTGCCAAGGAAAATTGCTTGATCGAGTGCCGCACCGATTGCAGAGTTCATGTCACGGCGCACCGCCATTTCAAGAGCGCTGCCACTTTGTTTGAGCGTCTTGCGAGTGATCCGCATCTGAATACCAAGGTTTTGTTCTGGTTTCAGCGCTTTGTCAGTCGTCGCAAAGGCAGTTGGGCCAGCGACATTTCCCGTTTCAGAGCTTGCCCAGCCAGCAGACACTGAGCTAGTGACAACCGGCCATTCAGTTTCGCCAGAGTCGATATTGATCATCTGAACGCCCATGCGGGATGCAACAGAGTCAGGGAAAAGGCGATCAATGATAGGGCGGGTCCGAATAGGATCGGGAGTACCGCTTGCGATTGTCTCGCCTGCACGGGTTTCCAGAGCTGCCCAAGGTACGGGAAAACCCCTATACCCACCCTGAGAGCGCATCTCTTGCACAATTTCATTCGTTGGACCGGAAAGCGCCGCGCCTTCATCCAGTGCAAGGGCGACTTGCCGCATTTCGAAACGATCGATCAGATCATTCCATTCTTTGTCGCCGCGCGTTTCAAGCTCTTCGCCAGCTTCACGCCGTTCGGTATCTTCCGCAATGAGCGCCGCACGATAGCGGGTTTCATTCTGGCGGTATTCCGCATCCATGCTTTCCATAGAGCGGGTTTCGTCTTCAGTCGGGTTTTGCTTGCCGACCAGTTCACTAAGTGCCTGCCGGATTTCGGACTGACGGCGATTGATTTTTACAGATTCCAACATTTTTAGCCTCTTGTGTTGGGGTGGATTAAGACCGCATTTTTGCAATCAGTTCTTTCCAAGCCTCGCGGGCTGGATCTTCACGGCCTAAGCCGATTTCTAGGCGGGTTTTCCTGCTATGGCAGGGTCCGCAAAGTGTTTGTAAATTGGACTCTTCAAAGCTGAGTTCTGGGTTCGTTCTCACGGGCTTTATGTGATCGACTTCCAATCGTCCCTTTGCGCCGCATTTCACGCACTTCCAGCCATCACGCCGCAAGACTTCCAATCGAACCGTTTTCCAGCGTTGGGACCGGGTGACTTTCTTCGAGTGTCTGGCATATTCCTTCTTCAAGCCCATGCCACGCGCCCCCCTTTGGAGACTGGACGCCCCATAATTCGCGCCCCTTCTGCGACTGCCAGAACCGTTGCGCTTGCCGCATCAATGCGCCCCTTTGATCTGGCTTTGGTCAGCTTCATATTGTTTGCCGGGTCTCTAAGCGTGACCGCATCAGAGAATGCAGACCGCAAGAGCAGGGAAGGGGACGTTTTCACCTTGCCGTCAAACGTGGCACGCCGGAAACGTTCGCAATCTTCTCCCCCAGAGCGGAAACCTTGACCGCGCCAAATCAGGGGCGCACGAATGCCCGCCCGTGAAATGGCCTCGCCAAGTTCGGCTTGCTTGTATCGGTCCATGATGATTGCCGAGACGGTTTCACCTTCAACATGCTTCATCACTTGAGTAAGCCAAGGGGCAACTGGAACCGTTTGCTCTCCAAGCGTTGAGAGTTCGCCCCGCTCGCTCATATCGACATACCGAGAACCAACGCCGTCATTTTGCCCCCTATCAAGCAGGGAAGGCATAGAGGGGAAGGTTCCAAGCGCTTCAAGCCTTCCAGTCTCAGGCCAATAAAAAGCCGCTGCCGTCATCGATGCCGAGCCGCCAAGATCGATCCCAATCACGACTTGCCCCTTGCGGGCTGGCAATTCAGAGACTTCGCAAGCCTGCCATTCATCGACCGTCAAAAGTAGATCGCGGGTTTCAGCACTGACGCGCTCATTTCGGTTGTAAAGCCGGAAGGTGGTAAGAGCAGATCCGCCGCGCTTGATTGCTCTTCTCGCTTGAGCTTGAAGCCAGTCAAGATTTGAGCCAATGCCATATTGAGCGCCGGGGTTTGCTTCTTTCAGGCTTTCCAGATCATCAGCAGGCAAGCCCGGTGCTGGCCTATGCTCTTGCACATAGACGCCCTCTTGTGGTTCATCGATCCACTTTGAAAATGGGTGGCTGTCATCGCTTGCAGAAGTCGAAATAATCAGCGCCCGCCCGCCGCGTTTGCCGATGCCGGACAAAAGAGCGTGCTCGAGCGCATCCCCTTTATCTGCTTGCCAATGGCCTCGTTCATCCATCAGAACCAAAGTCGGAGCGGTGCCCAATGCCGTTTTGCCATCCGCTGCAATCACGCGCAGCAAATGCCCGCCGCCATCGCCATCAAACTCTATTTCAAGCCGTGGCGATTTCCTGAAGGTCATTTGTTCTTGGATCTCTTCCGGCAAAGACCTTGCAAAGCCTTCAACGAAATTGAATGCAATCCGGCCCTGATCTCTTGTCCGGGCTGCAATAAGGATTTCCCGCCGTGGCTGATTATCCCATTCGCCAAGCAATGCGCCCAAAGCAATGCCAGCAGACAAAGCCGTCTTTGCATTGCCGCGACCAATAGAAAGAACGGCAATCGAGATGCCAGCTTTCAGAGCGCCTTTGACAAACTTTTTCTGAAACGGAGCCAGCTTGATCGGATCGCCAGCCTTTGGCCCTTCTGGAATCTGAAGGCTTTCAAGGAACCGGATTGCTTTCGTGGATGCCATCATTCGACCGCCTCCACAGTTTTAGGGTGGCTTGCGAGAGAGAAAAGATAAGTCCCACCCCCGATGCCCATATCTGTCAGATTGCCGACCATTGGGACCAGATATGCAGACCCCCGGTAAGAACGGTAATAAGGTAAGAATGGACTGTAGGTCATGGCCTGCCCTCCTTGCCTTGGTTCTCCTGATCCTTACCGACCTTACCCGCATCCATTGATAAGGTAAGAATGTCGCTTTCTTCTAAATCATTGTTATTAATACCTTTATTCTCTGACCTTACCTTATTACCCACATTACCGGGGGTTAGGTCAGTGCGAGATGGGTGGTAATAATGCCCTTTCTTAGCCTTCATTACCTCGCCAGACTTAGACATAAGAGACAGCATCTTTGTTACCGGGTTCTTGTTGCGACCGGTAATAATGGCAATGTCGGTTGGGGTAAGCCATTCGTCAGCGGTAAGAAGTTCATCAAGGATTGCTGCCCTCTCCGATGAACGGCGCACCTCGGTTGCCTCGCCATGCATGGACCAAATACCGCCTGCAAAGGTCAGGGCTGTTTCCTTCTCTTCCACGTCACGACCACGCACATAGAGCGTTATCCCGTTTCCATCACGGTCTAGCAGTAGGGTCGCGTCCGCTACCGCTGACAAGCCATTTGATCCGGTCAGGGCTTCAAGAGGATCGTCCGCACCGCCTTTACGGGTATGGTGCAGGGCAAGCACTGCAACCCCGTTCTGAGTTGCCCAGCGCTGCAATTCTGCAAAGGCTACATAGTCATTCTCATAGGCATTGCGGTTGCTGGTGCCCGCGGGCTTAATGCGCTGCAAAACGTCGATCACAACAAGCCGGGGTTCACTGACGGACAGTCGCCAGCTTTCAAGGCATTCAATGAAACCCTGATCAAGCTGAACGGCTTCCTCTACCCAATCCAAACGGGAAAGATCAGGCACTGACTTTTCATCCGGGAAAAGGGTCTTGATCCGCCGTTGAACGCGCCTTGCTCCATTTTCCATGTCGATGTAAAGCACATCACCTTGTTCGCAAGGGATCTGGCCCATAGCGTGCTGACCTGTGGCAACGGACACGGCCCAATCTATCGCAAGCCACGTTTTGCCAAGTTTTTGACGCCCCGCCAGTACGTTGAAACCTTCAGGAAGGTATTCAGGCACGATCCACCGAATAGGCGCGTATTCCGTCGCCATAATGTCGTTGGTGTTCGTGCGCTTGAAGCTCTTACGCTTTGGCAATGTGGTAACGTTGGATTGGCTTTTCATGTCGGAAAGCACTTTGAAATTGTTGTCAGTCATACCAGTTGCCCCACTTCAAGCTCTTGCCCTTCTTCAAGGAAATAATCTGGACCACCAAGCGCCGGACGGCTTGGAGGCAACAGCACAAAGTCACCCGTGCCGAAAACATGGACGCCGGGGGCAATCGATCCCCTGATTTGATCGAAGTTTTGTTCGGGGCGGAAAAGGAACATTAGTTCATCAAGAGGGGTGACAATCTCTACGACCTTCTCAGGAATTGCCCAACCGGACCTTTTCAGGCTTTCAAGGGTGTTGCGGTCTTTGACCTTCAAACACCAGATGCCACTCCATAGGCCAACGCTCATTCCAATCATTGCGAAAGGAAACTTGCCCCACCATTCACGCACCTTGCTTTCAGGCGTGGTGACGCCGTTCCAGTCAACCAATGGTGTACCGTCGATATTGATCGGATAAATAGGATAGCCGCGTTTCGCATATGCCAAGGCCCAAAAAATGAGTTCATCACGCAAAGCCTTTTCTTGCGTCATGGGGCTAAATTGGCTAGGATCCGGGTGTATTATCTCGCTTCTACTTTTCAGTAGTTCGCAAGTCCCCGGTGTTGCCGCACCGGGGATTTCTTTTTGTAAAGCTGCGTTCACTGCGACACCTCGTCGAGCGTGTCAACAATTGAACCGCATAGATCGCGAGCCGCATCCTGAATTGAATCCATGGCATGGATAGCGCCTTCATGACCGACTGGATCTTTCAAATGCACTTCATTTGCAATTTTGAAATGACCGATGAGCAAGCCCTGAAGGCGAATAGCTTCAGTGTAAATCTGGTAAATGCGTTCGCGCTGTACCTGTGGCGTGATCCCTTTGGCCTCAGCAAGCGTTGGTTTCAGGTCATATTCGGTGAGCGCATCGTGCAAAGCCTTCGGATCATCAAGAACAGACTGTGAACCGCTTGTGCCAGTTTTGTGACACACTTCCCCGCATGTTCCGGGTGCGTTCTGTTCCATGCTACATTTATCTGTAGCTGAATTCCCTTTAATGCTTGCGGTTTCCTCAGTGTTGCTGTAGTCCGGTGAGTGGGACACCTCTCCCCAACGAGAGGCAACTATCTGTGAGGGTAGATACATGACAGATATGACGAAGCCGGCTCAACAGCCGAACAACCCCCTTTTCTCTTCTGGCCCATGCTCGAAGCGTCCGGGTTGGTCCCTCGATGGACTGACTGACGCGCCGCTGGGTCGTTCCCACCGCGCAAAAATTGGCAAGGCAAAGCTGCAGGAAGCCATCGATCTGACCCGTGAGGTGCTCAATGTGCCTGCGGATTACCGGATCGGCATCGTGCCTGCGTCTGACACGGGTGCCGTCGAAATGGCTCTGTGGTCGCTGCTTGGTGCGCGTGGCGCTGATATTCTCGTATGGGAAAGCTTTGGCGCTGGCTGGGCAACCGACGTTACCAAACAGCTCAAGCTGGATGATGTGCGCGTGCTCAAGTCTGGCTATGGCGAGCTGCCGGATCTGTCGCAGGTTGACTTCTCCCGCGATGTCGTCTTCACCTGGAATGGCACCACCTCCGGTGTGCGTGTGCCCAATGGTGACTGGATCGACGCGGACCGCGAAGGCCTGACCATTTGTGATGCCACCTCCGCTGCCTTTGCGCAGGATCTGGCATGGGACAAGCTCGATGTGGTCACTTATAGCTGGCAGAAAGTGCTTGGCGGAGAAGCGGCTCACGGCATGCTGATCCTCAGCCCCCGCGCCGTTGAGCGTCTGGAAAGCTACACGCCCGCATGGCCTTTGCCAAAAATCTTCCGCCTGACCAAAGGCGGCAAGCTGATCGAAGGTATCTTCAAGGGCGAGACCATCAACACCCCTTCGATGCTCTGCGTTGAGGATTATCTCGATGCCCTGAAATGGGGCAAGGATCTGGGTGGTCTGTCGGGCCTGATCGCACGGGCCGACAAGAATCTTGCCGTGCTGGAAGCCTGGGTTGCCAAGACCCCTTGGGTTGACTTCCTTGCCAAGGACGAGGCCATTCGCTCCAACACGTCCGTTTGCCTGACGATCGTTGATGAGGCGGTTCAGGCGCTCGAAGCGGATGCTCAGGCGAAATTTGCCAAGGCACTTGTTGCGCGTCTCGATGCTGAAGGCGCTGCCTTCGATATCGGAGCCTATCGCGATGCCCCATCCGGGCTGCGCATCTGGGCTGGTGCCACCATCGAGGCAAGTGATCTGGATATGCTGACCGCTTGGCTCGATTGGGCCTTTGCTGAAGAAAAGGCGGCTCTGTAATCAGAGCCCCCTCCAATTCCCTGAATTCAATTTGATTTCCTGTGACAGACGCACCGGTTTCGCTGTTGCGCGTGCGCTGTCCGCAAAGAGCATGAGGAGCATCCCATGGCTAAGGTTCTGATTTCTGACAAACTGTCTCCAACCGCCGTTCAGGTCTTCAAGGACAAAGGCGTTGAAGTCGACTATCTGCCCGATCTGGGCAAAGACAAGGACAAGCTGATTGAAATTATCGGTCAGTATGACGGGCTGGCGATCCGGTCTGCCACCAAGGCGACCGAAAAAGTCATTGCTGCCGCAGACAATCTCAAGGTCATCGGTCGCGCTGGTATCGGCGTTGACAATGTGGACATCGAGAAAGCCACCCAGCGCGGCATCATCGTGATGAATACCCCGTTCGGCAACTCCATCACCACGGCCGAGCATGCCATTGCCATGATGTTTGCCGTGGCTCGCCAGATCCCGGCGGCTGATGCGTCGACGCAGGCTGGCAAATGGGAAAAATCCAAATTCATGGGGGTCGAAATCACCGGCAAGACCCTTGGCATCATTGGCTGCGGCAATATCGGTGGAATCGTGGCGACCCGCGGCGTTGGCCTGAAAATGAAGGTCATCGCTTTCGACCCCTTCCTGTCGCCAGAGCGTGCAATGGATCTGGGGGTTGAGAAGGTCGAACTGGAAGACCTGTTCAAGCGCGCTGACTTCATCTCGCTGCACACCCCTCTGACTGAAAAGACACGCAATGTTGTCTCCGCAGAAGCCATTGCTTCCATGAAAGACGGCGTGCGCATCATCAACTGCGCCCGTGGTGGTCTTGTTGACGAAGGTGCTCTGGCGGAAGCCATCAAAAGCGGCAAGGTTGCTGGTGCGGCCTTTGACGTCTTCACTGAAGAGCCGGCCAAGGAAAATGTGCTGTTCGGTCTGCCGAACGTGGTCTGCACGCCGCATCTGGGGGCTTCTACCTCGGAAGCGCAGGAAAATGTGGCCATTCAGGTGGCTGAGCAGATGGCTGATTATCTGGTCAATGGCGCTGTTTCCAATGCACTCAACATGCCATCCATCACTGCTGAGGAAGCGCCTCGCCTGACGCCATTCGTCAAACTGGCTGACCAGCTTGGTTCCTTTGCCGGTCAGTTGACCGAGACCAGCCTGCAGGGCATTCGCATCGAATATGAAGGCGATGTGGCCGAGATGAACACCCGTGCGCTAACGTCCGTGGTTCTCTCTGGCGTGTTGAAGCCGCTGCTGCAGACCGTCAATATGGTCTCTGCTCCGGCTGTTGCCAAAGAGCGTGGCATTCACATTGAGGAAACCCGTCGCGAGCAGCAGGGCGCCTATGAGAATTACATCCGCGTCACACTGATTACCGAACGTCAGGAACGCAGCGTTGCTGGCACCGTGTTTGGCGATGCCAAGCCGCGCATCATCCAGATCAAGGGCATCAATATGGAAGCCGAGCTGGGCGAGAATATGCTCTACATCACCAACAAGGATAAGCCGGGCTTTATTGGTCGTTTGGGGACGTTGCTTGGCACCCATGGCCTCAATATTGCGACCTTCAATCTGGGCCGCAAGGAAGCCGGTCAGGACGCCATCGCGCTGATTGAGATTGATGGCAAGATCTCTGATGAAGTGATCGCGGAAATTGCGGCATTGGAAGGTGTCGTTCAGACCAAGGCTCTGCATTTCGCCTGAGGTCTTGCCCTCAGGGGCGCCGAGAATCGCCTGAATGATCCAAATTTGAAAACCCGCTCCGGTGTTCTGGGGCGGGTTTTTGCGTTGTTGGTGGCAGATCCTGTGCCCAAAGCGCGGATCAACCACGGGATGTTGCGGGATTTTTGCAGATTTCACTGAATCGAGAAGGCTCAGCGCTTGGTTTCATGGGCACTTCCCTCTATAGAATTGTCTGTAACGGAAAGATGTGCCGCCCGGTAGCCTAATCAAGGTTTGGTGGTGCAACAGGCGGACGCCCGGAAGGGCTATTTCTTTGAAGGGACGCGGTTGAAGCGATCTGACGCTCAGTTTTGCTGTTGTTGCTCGACCCCAGCGTGGTCGAAATCCGAACCGTACCCGTCCCCTTCTCAACCATCAGATTAAAGGAGCTCGCATCGATGGCAAATGTTGTGGTCGTCGGGTCGCAGTGGGGCGACGAGGGTAAAGGCAAGATCGTGGACTGGCTGTCGGAACGGGCAGACATCGTCGTCCGGTTTCAGGGCGGTCACAATGCCGGGCATACGCTTGTCATTGATGGGGTCAGCTACAAGCTGAGCCTGTTGCCATCGGGCGTCGTGCGTGAAGGCACGCTCAGCGTGATCGGCAACGGCGTGGTGATTGATCCGCATGCGCTTGTTGCCGAGATTGCCCGCCTTGGAGAACAGGGCGTCAAGGTATCCCGCGACAATCTGCGGATTGCCGAGAATGCCTCCCTGATCCTGTCGCTGCACCGCGAGTTGGATGCGATGCGCGAAGAAGCCGCTGCTGCCGGTACCAAGATCGGCACCACCAAGCGCGGCATTGGCCCAGCTTATGAGGACAAGGTCGGCCGTCGTGCGATTCGCGTGCTGGATCTGGCCAATATCGAGACCCTGCCTGCCAAGATCGACCGTCTGCTGGCTCATCACAATCCGCTGCGTCGCGGTTTGGGCGTGCCTGAAATCAAGGCCGAGGACCTGTATGAAGAGCTGACCAGCGTGGCTGATCAGGTGCTGCCTTTCGTGGACCAGAGCTGGCGCCTGCTGGACAAGGCCAAGCGCGATGGAAAGCGGATCCTGTTTGAAGGCGCGCAAGGGGCTCTGCTCGATGTGGATCATGGCACCTATCCGTTCGTGACCTCGTCCCACACCTCTGCCGGTCAGGCTGCTGCCGGGTCGGGCATTGGGCCATCGGCACTGAATTATGTGCTTGGCATCACCAAAGCCTATACCACCCGCGTCGGTGAAGGGCCTTTCCCAACTGAGCTGCATGACGAAGTCGGTCAGTTCCTTGGCGAAAAGGGCAAGGAATTTGGCGTTGTCACCGGGCGCAAGCGCCGCTGTGGTTGGTTTGATGCGGTTCTGGTGCGTCAGACAGTTTGCACGTCTGGCATCACCGGCATCGCGCTGACCAAGCTTGATGTGCTTGATGGCCTCAAAGAAATCAAGATCTGCGTCGGCTATATGCTGGACGGCGAGCGGATCGACTATCTGCCAGCCTCGCAAGGTGCGCAGGCGCGCGTTGAGCCGATCTATGAGACCCTTGAAGGCTGGACTGGCTCGACTGCCGGTGCCCGGACATGGAACGACCTGCCAGCGCAGGCCGTCAAATATGTCCGCCACGTTGAAGAGTTGATCGGTGCGCCGGTTGCAATTCTCTCGACCAGCCCGGAACGAGACGATACCATTCTTGTTCAGGATCCGTATCAGGACTAAGATGGGGTTCCAAATGGCTTTTTCGGATCGATTCTCATACTGGAGTCGATCCGGAATGGCTCATTAAGTGGATTGGAAGATGGCGGACTATTTTACGATTTTGAAGCGTGCTGTGGATGCCGCCCCGGATGCCGGGCGCGAGCAGCGTCAGGCAATTTATGACAAGGCTCGCAAGGCGCTGTTGGCGCAGCTTCAGAATATGGACCCGCCATTGGCTGCGTCTGATATTTCCAAACAACGCATGGCTTTGGAAGAAGCCGTGCGGGCGGTCGAGCGTGAGCTGGATCTTGAAAAACAGGCGCGCGATGCCAAGGAAACTGCTGGAGATGAGGCCGCAGAGGCTCCGTCTGCACCGCAGGTTTCTGTGACGCCATCGGATATATCGACACAGGCATCAGAGGCTGCTGGCAAATCTCAAGAGGGTGAAAAACCTGCCTCGAAGGCCGTGGCTGTTGCTAAGGATCCGGGCAAAGGGCCTGCCGTGTCTGTGCCTGCCGTGACTGTGTCTGACAGCAATGATGAAGCAAATGACGAGGACCAGACCTCTGATCCGGTTGTCAAGCGGGCCGGGCCTGATGTGCTCAAGCATGCGGTACGGGACGCCAATGCGCTCGGGGCTGCCACCAATGCGGCTGTGAAGTCCGCACAGGACGCTGCTGATGCGGTAGGCGATGGGCGCGACGAGAAGAAGAAGTCTGAAAAACCGGCAAAAAAAGCCAGTCAGGACCGTATTGAGCCGACCATGGCTGTTCCGGTTGCCCGTCCCGGTGCTCCATCAAAGCCCGACAGTAAGACGGCCATCAAAGGTGAGGTGAAACGGGACCCACTCGACAAACCTCTCCCGATCGCCAAGAGCGATGACTTCAAGGATGGTCTTGAAGACGAGAGTGAGAGCGGTTCGCGGTTTGGTGTGATGGTTGGTGGTGTTTTGCTCGCCGGTCTGTTGGGCGGTAGTGGCTACCTTCTATACCAGAATCGTGACGCCTTTATGGGTGATCAGGGCGGTGCGGAACAGGTTGTTTCAAAGCCACCGTCTCAGCGTGAACCGGATCAGGGCAGCGCAGCCAAGCCTGCAGATGAGGCGGAAATTCCGGCTAAATCTGTCCGGACGGTTGATATCACTGCGCCGTCGCAGACGGAAGCACCGCAGAATGACAACCAGTCAACCCCGTCGCAACCTGAGGACCAGAGTGAGCCTGCGACACCGTCTCAGGATCAGAGCGAGACACCTGCGGTTCCTGATGCCATTCCTTCAAGTGACGAGCAGGTGACGGGTGCCAGCAATGATGATGCGACCAGTGCGCCCGGACAAGAGATGGTGGTTGCCCAACGCTCTATTCTCTATGAAGAAGAAGGCCCGAATGGCGAGCCGGGTTCGGCAAATGCCGGAGAGGTTGTCTGGGAGCTTGATGGCAAGGGCGACAATGCCGAAATTCTGATTTCCGCAACCATCCCCAACCAGAATGTAACCTTCTCGATCAAAATGGCCAAGAATCAGGATGCTGAATTGCCTGCTTCTCATCTGATCGAGATTTCAGCCGAGCGTCCAACCCCGGACGAAGCGCGCGCCATTGTCAAAATACCGGGACTGATCCTCAAGCCGACCGAACAAAGCCGAGGCGAAGGTATGGTTGGTGCGGCGATCAAGATCGCTGACGATTTGCACTGGATTGCCCTGACCGCCGGGGAAAAGGAAGAACGCTATAATCTCGAGCTTCTGACCCTGCGCAGCTGGATCGATATTCCGATCCAGTATAATTCGGGCGTGCGGGCCATTCTGACCCTTGAGAAAGGGGCTGCAGGGGAGCGTGTGATCGCGGATGCCATCAAGGCTTGGGGTGAATAAAGACGGTTCGGTAGATCGTGCAGGATGGCACGCTTGAATGAGCCATGTCTCAGCGCAATTATCTCAAAGAGAAAGCCGGTGGCGGATGCCAACCGGCTTTTGTTTTGGTGTGATCAAGCAGCATATGTCGATCTGGATCAACCAGTGGGCCGTTGGGTGGAGCGGTTTCAGTGCCGATAGCCTGTGACAGGCCCTGTTGATACGGCGGATGGCATGCAGACCGGTATGTGGGCTTCAAGATTGGCGCGGATCAATTTGGTAACCCATTGTGTGTCGACGCCTTTTCTGGCCATCACGCGAATGGCAAGCAATGTGCCCATCAGGCACAGACCGGCGGTTTCCGCATCCACTGACGGGGCAATGGAGCCATCCTCGATGCCGCGTGTGACGGTGCTGATCAGGGTACGCTGTGTTCTCTCCATGCCATGGTCGACCAGCCCCTTCATGGCTGTATCCGTGGCGCATTGTTCGGTCGCGGTGTTGACCAGCAAGCAGCCCGCAGTCGACTGGTTCTCCAGAGTCACGCAGAGCACATTGTTGAAATAGGCAAGCAATGCCTCGCGTCCATTGGACCCGCCTTCCAGAAAGGACAAGCTGTGCGTTTGCTTGTTGTCGATATAATAGGAGAGGACGGATTTGAAGAGATCTTCCTTGGTCCCGAAGGCATTGTAGATGCTGGCTTTGGCCAATCCCGTTGCTTCGACCAGGTCTCGCATGGATGTGCCTTTATAACCTTGTCGCCAGAATAGCCGTGTGGCCCTTTCCAGTACGTCTTGATCATCAAACGAACGTGCGCGACCCATTGGGTGATCTGCCTCCTGAATGCGAAAAATTTAGTAGACGACTTTATGCGAAATATTTTTGCGCGACAAGCTGGTCACATCTTTGTGATCAGCCTCGCGCTATTGTGGTTTTCGCCGAATTCGGGGGTGTCGCAGCGTCGTCTTGCAAGAGAAAAACGTTATTGATCAACCGCACTGTCAGCCAGCGCCTTGGCTGCGGCTGCCTGTACTTCCTTCTGGACCTTTTCGAAAGCACGAACCTCGATCTGACGAATGCGTTCGCGGCTGACGTCAAATTCCTCGGACAATTCTTCGAGCGTGATCGGTTTCTCTTCAAGGCGGCGAGCCTCGAAAATGCGTCGCTCGCGATCATTGAGGATGTCCAGAGCATCGGTGAGCAGGGACATGCGATGGTTATGTTCTTCTTTGTCGGCCAGAACGGATTCCTGACTTTCGGAATCGTCCACAAGCCAATCCTGCCATTGGCCGCTTTCGCCATCGGCCTTCAAAGGCGCGTTCAGCGAGGCGTCGCCCGACAGGCGGCGGTTCATGGAGATGACTTCTTCGTTGGAGACACCCAGTTTCTCGGCGATGTAATCGACCTGATCCGGTTTCAGATCGCCATCTTCGAGCGCCTGAATCTGCCCCTTCACCTTGCGCAGGTTGAAAAAGAGCCGTTTCTGGTTGGCAGTGGTGCCCATTTTGACCAGCGACCAAGAGCGCAGGATATATTCCTGAATGGAGGCCCGGATCCACCACATGGCATAGGTGGCAAGGCGGAAGCCTTTTTCGGCGTCAAAGCGTTTGACGGCCTGCATCAGGCCGACATTGCCTTCTGAGACGACTTCGCTGACCGGCAGGCCATAGCCGCGGTAACCCATAGCGATTTTGGCGACAAGGCGCAGATGGCTTGTTACCAGTTTGTGGGCGGCGTTTTTGTCGTCATAGTCCGCATAGCGCTTGGCCAGCATATATTCTTCTTGCGGCTCCAGCATGGGAAAGCGACGGATTTCGTTCAAATAGCGGCTCAGGCCACCTTCAGAATTTGAGACGACAGGGATGTTGCCAGATTCTTTTGCCATTTGATTCTTATTCCTCTTGTCCCCCAAGTGGCAGGACAGTATCGTGCAGCCGGGACGGCCTGCATTCTGGTTTAATATAGGTCAAAATTGGACAACAACAGGGCCAGAACAGAAAAAAGTTCTACATTTTTTGCAGTGCTTTCATCACATTCTTCAGATCGTTAGGCATTTCGCTTCGAAATTCCAGCACTTCGCCCGAGACCGGATGCGCAAAGCCAAGCAGACCCGCATGCAGCGCCTGTCGCTTGCGTTTCTCGATGTGACGCGCGAGGGTTTCGGGCAATTTGTTGAGTTTTGACTTGAAGCCTTGTCCATATTCCTGATCGCCGATCAGCGGATGGCCAATATGGGCCATATGAACGCGGATCTGATGGGTGCGGCCAGTCTCGAGGCGGCATTCGACCCGTGAGGCAACGATTTCGCCGCCAGAGCCAAATTCTTCCTGCAATTGATAATGGGTGATGGCCTGACGCCCACCTTCACGCAGCACCTTCTGCTTGAGGCGATTGTGTTGGGAGCGACCAATCTGGGTGTCGATGGTGCCCTTGCGGTTGCTCAGCTGGCCCCAGACGAGGGCCTGATAGGCGCGCACCAATGGCCCGGTGCGTCCATGGTCGGCAAATTGCTCGGACAGGCCCTTATGGGCAGCATCGCTCTTGGCAACCACCAACAGGCCTGAGGTTTCCTTGTCCAGCCGATGAACAATGCCCGGACGGCGGACGCCGCCAATGCCCGACAGGCTGTCGCCACAATGATGGATGAGGGCGTTGACGAGCGTACCGGTCCAGTTTCCGGCCGCCGGATGAACGACAAGACCGGTCTGTTTGTTGATGACAATCAGGTGGTCATCCTCAAACACCACATCCAGCGGGATGTCTTCCCCCTGCGGTGTGGGGTCTTCGGGCGGGGGCAAAGTGACCTTGATGCAATCCCCCGCATTGACCCTGTGGTTGGGCTCCTCTATCGTCCGCTCTGGTTGATCGGGCTGGGCGAGGCTGACCTTGCCTTCCTTGATCAGGCTTTTGAAGCGGGAGCGGGAAAAACGGCCATCCTTGGCGGCGATAATCGCATCAAGGCGTTTGCCACTTTCATGCTCTTCGACTTCGAAGGTCAGGATTTCATCTACTAGGCTAGAGTCACTCATGGTTCAACAATCTTCCGACCAACAACCAAACGGCGATGATCCCTTTCAGAGCCCGGAAATGCTGGAACTGCAGCGTAAGATGCGCCGCATTGCTCTTCGGTCCATATTGGTGATGGTTGTCGGTATTTCGTCCATTATTGGCATTCTTATCTACAAGAGCGTGACCAAGAAGGAAAGTGCCTCTGAGGCTGCCGCGCCTGTGGGGGCGGTTACGCACAGCCTGAATGCAGGTGAAAGCATCCGCGAGATGCGGATCGAAAATGGCACTGTCTACTTGCTGGTGGATGGCAAGGGCATGACCTCTGTGCTCGAAATCAGCAAAAAGAACGGGAGCATTTCCCGCCGCATCGAGTTTATTCCACAGGTAGAATGAATATTCACAGTTTCGTCAAAAACCACTCTTGCGCTTTGCGACAAAGCCTCATATAAACCGCCTCACCGATAGCGAGCGCCCTTCGTCTAGCGGTTAGGACGCCGCCCTTTCACGGCGGTAACACGGGTTCGAGTCCCGTAGGGCGTGCCACTTTCGACTAAAAGGCCCCGCAATTCAATGAGTTGCGGGGCCTTTTGTTTGACTGGGCAGCGAGGCTCGCTGCCATTTCAGCCGCGCCATCGCATTCCCCGCCATCTTTTTCCTGTTCGCTGCTATTCCATATTTGCGCTTGTTGCGGTGTTTTGTGGCCGAGGAAAGCCATAACCTCAAACACTGTTCCCCCAGCCTCTGCCAGCTTTTGTCTGTCGAATAGGAACGGCTTAAGATTTGCCCCTCAAGGGGCTGCAATTCTTGGGATAGTTGAAGATACTTACCCAAGTCATTCCACTCAATTCATCTGCAAAACAGAGCCTATAAGTTTGACATTCAAACACTCAAGTTCAGCGGCGATCCTGCTTCAAGAGAGCGACATCTTGCTTGATCGAAAAATGCAATCAATGTACTATCACTGATATGTTAGTCATGCAGTCAACGAGTTGTCAAAATCCGAATGTGATTGCAACACGCATTGACTTCAGGTGATGAAGTGGAAGTTAAAATGACCAATCAGCCTCTCCGCGGCATCTTCGCAGCGGTTCTGACCCCAATTTTGGAAAATGGCACCCTTGACCTAGCCAGCCTGTCAGCTCACGCAAAGGGTCTTCTTGAACGCGGATGCCATGGTGTCAGCTTGTTCGGGACAACCGGAGAAGGCCCCGGCTTTACGACGGAAGAACGCATGCAGGGTCTGGAAGCTGCATTGAGCGCAGGCATCTCTGCCGACAAGATCTTGCCTGCCACAGGCTGTGTGGCCTTGCCCGACACCATCAAGCTGACGAAACATGCTCTGGAACACGGATGCAACAATATTCTTCTGATGCCGCCGTTCTTCTTCAAGTCTTTGACTGATGATCAGGTTTTCGCCTTTTTCTCCAAAGTCATCACAGAAGTGAACGACTCTGCCTTACAAGTCTATCTCTACAATTTCCCGGCCGTTACAGGGGTCCTGATTTCGCCGAATGTCATTGCCCGCCTGGTTGAAGCTTTCCCGACCACGATTGCTGGCGTCAAAGACAGCTCCGGGGAGTGGGACTATATGATGGAAATTCGCAACCGCTGTCCCGACATCGCGGTATTTACGGGTTGGGAAGCGTTGGTTCCAAAATTGCTGGCTGCGGGAGGTGCTGGGAACATTTCTGGTGTGGCCAACGTGGCTCCCGAGCTGTTGCGGGATTTGTTTGACAGAGTGCCTGCTGCAACAGACGATAAAGTATTGAACGGTGTTGAACATATTGTCGCGGCGGTCACCAGCTCACCGGTTACACCAGCCTTGAAAGCCATTCTTGCTGATCAAACACAACAAGCGGAGTGGGAAGCCATACGTGTCCCGAACCTGCCGATTGATGATGAAGAGAAGAAAAAGCTGTTGTCCGCATTCGCACATGGCAAATCGATGGCGGGCTTCTGAAGGCCCTGCCTTGGTTTATGGTGTTTGATCTTTTCGATCCACCAACAGAATGTCTCTCAAGTTCATCCCCTCGGCTGATTGCGGCCGAGGGGTTTTCATATCAAGGGGCTTCAAATGGACGGAAGGAATACACAGTTGGCGAAGTGATTGACGAGATCCTATCGCGTGATTAATCTTTGATAGAATCAAGTCTGCAGCAATTGCCGTTTTCACGAGATCAAGTCAGTGCACCGGCACAGAAGGTCATTAGCAGCGATGAAGCTTAGCGACAGTGCGTATGTGAAGTTCAAGCATCACCTTTTCACAGGTGACCTGCGTCCGGGTCAGTTTATCTCGCAAAGAGAGTTGGTGAAACTGACCGGTATCCCTCTTGGACCTGTGCGCGAAACCCTCCAGCGTCTTGAAGTTGAAGGCCTCGTGCATATCGTACCCCAACGTGGCATCCAGATTGTCGAAGCAAGTTTGCGCTTCATTCGTGACACGTATCAATTGCGCATGTTGATCGAAAAAGAAGCCGCAGCGAAATTTGCAGAAAATGCCAGCGATGCACAAATCGAAGCCCTTGAAGCCAAGCACAAGGATATCATTGCGCGCTTTGAACAGGAGGGACCGAGCGATGCCCTGCTGCAGGAAGCGCAAGGCGTTGATTGGAATCTGCATGACACTATTGTTGAGGCTCTTGGCAATTCGATCGTCAACAATCTTCACAAGCTCAACAATGATCGCATAAAACTCATCCGCCTCGCCCATGGCAATCTGACCTTGATCACACCTGGAACCTTCCTACAGGCGATGAAAGAGCATATGGCTGTCATTGAGGCGTTGAAAAAACATGATGCCAGTGCGTCTGTGGCAGCCATCGAGCGACATTTGACTACAGCTCTGCACCGTGCGCTGGGATTGTAAGAGACAGAGTTGAGGCAACTCTGTCTCTTAAGACGATGGGTTGGCAGGCAATTGTCCGCAATTGCATGTGACAGTGCCTTCCGACCGTCCTCCTGATGCAGCGTTCTCGCAAATCACTGGATCTTGTGTTGTGAAAACACCATCCGTTGCGGTCTGGCGTCGGCGACGCGATCAATAGCCAAGCATGCGCGGAAGCCAGAGCACGATATTCGGCTCAAGGATCATCACCAATAGCGACAGCAGCAGAATTGCGATGAATATCCAGATCTCGCGGATGATCTCGGCGAGTTCAATGCCTGTCAGTGAATTGATGACAAAGAGCAGAACCCCATATGGCGGCGTGATCAGGCCAATCATCATATTGACGACAACAACAACACCGAAATGCACCAGATCAATACCCATGGCCTTCAGAGAAGGCAGGACGATTGGCACAAGCACCAACATCATCGTCGTGGCATCGAGGAAGCAGCCAAAGGCGAGGAACAACAAGCTGACAAGCAGCAGGAAGATTGTTGGCGACAATTCGAATCCGGACAACCAACTGGCAATCGCATTGGGGATCTGTTCTGTCGCAACGATATAGTTGAACAGGAAAGCACCTGCGATGATCAAGGCGATCACGGCGCTGGAACGCACCGTTTCAATCAGAATCACAAACAGCTTGCGCAAGCCCAGCACACGATAGACGAAACCGGCCAGCAACAGGGCATAGAGCGCCGCCACGGCAGCAGCTTCCGTTGGCGTGAAGGCACCTCCATAAATGCCTCCAAGGAGAATACCCGGCATCAATAGAGGTGGAATGCCGCGACCAATCACAACGAGTGCATCTGCCGCACTGCGGGCGGGTTCCATCGGGAAATTCCGACGTTTGGCAATGATCCAAACGGTTACCATGAGCGCACCTGTCATCAACAGGCCAGGCCCCACACCACCTAGGAACAGAGCTCCGACAGATTGGTCAGAGACAAGCGCGTAGAGCACCATCGGGATAGAGGGCGGAATGATCGGGCCAATGGTTGCGGACGCGCCCGTGATGGCTGCGGCAAATCCCGGAGGATAGCGATCATTCTTGCGCATCATATCGATCAACACCTTGCCAACGCCCGCAGCGTCGGCAATGGCGCTGCCGCTCATGCCGGAGAAGATCAGACTGGTGAAGATGTTCACATGCGCGAGGCCACCGCGGAAACGTCCGACCACGACCAGTGAAAAGTCGAGCAAGCGCTCGCTAATCGTCCCGGCATTCATCACATTGGCGGCAAAGATGAACAGCGGCACAGCAAGCATCACGAAGGATGAGAAGAACCCATTCATGATCAAGTCAGCCGTCAAGCCGACATCCTGACCCGAGATCAGAAGATATAGAATGCCACTGGCAATCATGGCCGGACCGATGGCAGCTCCCATGGCGCAAATGACCACAAAGAAAACCAACATGATCAGAAGAGCGATACTCATATTTTTATCCGCTGTTTATCCGCGTGAAAAGATGCAAGGCCGACTCAGGAGATTGGTCTGCACGCTTGCAATCATAGAAACACTGGCATGCAGTGCTGTGTAAGGGAGAGGCGCGTCAGAGCTCATCCTGCCAATCAGGGCGCATCAGACGTATGGTGCGTAAAATGCCCCGAACAACGAGCGCGGCCATGAAGACGACGAAGACTGCAAAGACATAGTCGAACCGGATTTCCATGACTGAGGTCACATCAATTTTCATGAAAGTGACGAAATCGACGTTGGCTGGCAGTCCAAGCAGGAACACCATCGCGATGGAAAGTGTCGTGACAATCGTTAGAAGGCGCCGGACCTTGAGGCTGGCCATGGAATAGAGTAAGTCAAAGCGCACCTGATCTGACGGACGCACCAGCAAACCACCGGACCAGAAAGCAAACCAGAGAAATGCAATCAGGCACAATTCTGTCGTCCAGCCGAGGGGATCATTCAGCACATAGCGCGTAAAGACTTGCAAAAGGAAAGTGATGAACATCACGAGAAACCAGAAGACGCCAACAAATTCGGCAACCAGTTTGAAGCTTTTGAGAAGTTTTTGCACCATCGTTCCTCCAGCTTTGCCTGCCCTGTCAATCATACTTGTGTGAAATGAAGGCGGGCATAAAGATTGAGCGGCGAAAAAAGCCGCTCAATCTTGTTCTGTTACATACCCGCTTTGTTGATGCGGTCAAGCAGACCTTCAGGCCATGTCTTGGAGAACTCGCTCTCCAGATACATTTTCTGAACATGGGTACGGAAGGCATCACGATCCGGCTCGGAAATCGTCATGCCTTTGGATTTGAAGAACTCAACCAGCCCGGCTTCGTCACGCAGACGGTTCTTGTTGTTGAACTCTGCAGCAAGACGCGCAGCATCGGTGAAAACCTGTTGCTGTTCAGCGTTCAACTTGTCCCAGGTTTTGTTGGCGATGGAGAGGAAAACACCATCCACCAGGTGACCGGTCATAACGATCTGTTTGGTGACTTCGTAGAATTTTGCCTTCTGGTTGGTTGGAAGCGGGTTGTCCTGACCGTCGATGGTGCCGGTTTTCAGAGACAGATAAACTTCGTTGAAGGCCAGTGGGGTTGGTGCGGCACCAAGAGCGGAGCCGAGGAACTGCCAGGCTTTGGAACCAGGCATGCGCAACTTGACGCCTTTCAGATCCGCAGGAACCTTCACGTCACGCTCGTCGCGCAGGTTCAACTGACGGGTGCCAAGATAGCCAACAGCAAGAATATGCGCACCCATTTTGTCGGATACGGCCTTGAAATATTCCTTACCGACATCGCCATAGAAGACGGCTTTTTGATGCTCTGGATCACGGATCAGATAGCCGGCGGTAAAGATTGAATATTGCGGCAGCTGTTTGGCGATGTCCTGAGCAGAAATCATGGCCATATCAAGATTGCCGCGCATCATTTGCGCAGGCTCGGTCCCTTGCTTGAACAGCGTCGCATTGAGGAACACTTGAATATCGAACTGATCCGGAAGTGCGCGCTCGACATACTCTTTGAAGATGTAGAGCTGTTCGGCATGCCAATCGCCCGGAACCGCCGGAGACGAAATGCGTACAGTCATCTTTTCGGCTGCAGCTGGTTCAGCGATCATCGCTGCAGGCGCAAAAGCCAGCGCAAGCGCGGCACCCAATAGGCCACGTCTGCAAAGTTTGGAAAAGTTCATTATTTCCTCCTACGAACTAAAGCAAACCAGAATTGCTCATACCCGCCCTCCCAGGATGGCATTGCGGGTCGTTATTGGGCAATAGTGCCATCAACCGAAACGCGTTTCAAGGTAAAATCATCATTAGAATATCACTGATAAATCATATATTGGCTCAAATGTGTCGCGATCAACAGGCAAATGGCGTCGTTATATGAATTGATCAAGGAGACCGAAGAGGGGTGACCCAATAAAAACCTGAGGGAGAATCAGCCAGAAATCGCATCCACAACCTTGAGTGAGAATGAAATTTCTTCTTAATCTTTGATATATCACTGATTAAATTTGCGGGCTTCCCTTGATAGGTGAACACCGAGCCAAATTTGTTGCAGCTGTCGAAAGACGTGTGTGCGTCGCTATTGTTTGGCGGACAGATGCCCTGTGGAGTGACCGAATGCTGGCTTCTGAAATTTCAAGACTAACGACCGAATGGTAGCTAGGAGTGTTGCTCTTGTTTCTGGATGACGCTTGAGACAGCCGAGCCAAGCACCACAAAATCACTTGCGCTCTAACGAAGCATCAAAGTCGATCATATGGTTGACGTTCATCTTTTGAAGTCATACCTAGCTGAATGAGGACGACCTCACCAAACTGGTTTCATTCGGGACGGCCCGTCATAGAGGGATTATCCATGGCGTGGGTTTATCTGATTGTTGCCGGAGTTCTGGAGACTGTTTGGGCTTTCACGATGAAGAAGTCTGAAGGCTTTTCTGTCTTCATCCCAACCGCGATTACGATCATAACAATGATCGCCAGTTTCGGACTGTTGTCTATCGCAATGAAAACACTTCCACTTGGAACAGCCTATATGATTTGGACGGGCATCGGCGCTGTCGGTGCGTTTGTCGTCGGTGTCGTCGTTCTGGGAGAGCCCCTCACGCCTGCACGCGTTGTTGCTGCGCTTCTGATTGTCAGCGGCATCCTTGTGATGAAGCTGGCTAGCTCGGCCTGAAGCCGATCGAAGAAAATGCGCATTCGCTGTCAGTATATGCTTGCGCGGTTTCTGTGGGGTTTTATGTCCCTGATCTGCATTGACGCAAACTCGGTCCTTGCCGCCTCTGTGTGTGGTCCCGGAAAACTTACCCGTGGGGTAGGGTGTATCCTGAACCGTTGAGGGGATGCGAGAATGGCCAAGTGCTGCAAATCCGCCCGCAACGTGGGGCCACTTCAGAGCGGTTCCGTGGCAGCTCCATGTCTGTGGCACTAGAGCTCAACACTTGGAGAACCAAGGTCGGCATGCCAATTTTGAAAAAGCTTCTGTCTTGCCCAGAAGTGTGAATGAATTGCGTTGCAGCATTCCTCTGCATTCATCTCAACTTCAGAGTCTTGTATTGAATATTTCAGCTCTTTCCCGGTTGCACTTGAAGGTTCCTCATAGACAATGTTCAGGTCATGCCGTGCCGCCATCTTGGGCTTGGACTAAAACTGTAAAGAAAACACGGACGGATTTTGCCTTTTTATTTTGTTCACTTTTATGCTCGCGGATTCTCCAACCCAAACCAATAGCTTAAGCAGTTGGTTTTTGCGTGTTCTTGTGAAGTCAATCAGCTGTTCTGGGGAAGCTTTAATGCGTCGCCCCACTTGAACAGATGCTCGCGATCCGTTGGCAGCTCAACAGCTTCATCACCGCAAAAGGTCAGAAAATCCGCCAGATTGAGGTCATTAACACCGACCAGCACGGGAATGTCCTGCATGACAGCCTGTGCGATCACGTCACGAAAGCCGCGTCCCTGGGCTTCCTGTTTGCCGAATTTGTTGAGGATCAGCAGATCGGCCTGATCGAGGCGGGCCGTGGTTTGCATCACAGCCTCTTCCAGCGCCGATGGATCGAGGTGGCAGCCCCGCGAATTTGGTCCGAGATCTTGCGAAATCCGGATGATGTCACCATCGGGCAGAATGCGCACATCCATATCGCATTTGTGGCTTTTGGGGCGCGGGGTGTTGGTCTGGATGGTGCCAACAACGCGAAACCCTTGCGCCAGCAGGTGATGGGCGAAAAGATCAAACAGCTCATTGGTGCCGCCGCGTTGCAGGCTGCGAATATAGGCGATGGTCATCGAAGGGGGATCTCTTGGGCGAATGCTGGGGCGGGAAGGGCGGTCAGGCGGATCCGGTGCGCAGAGTGGGTTCCCCAGCGCCCCGGCATTGGTTGATCGGCTTCAAATCACTTCTTCATGGCAGCCTTGGCGTCTTCGATGTCGCGCTTCTGTGGCTCGATGTCGCCATTCTTGACCATTTCAGCAACAAGCTTGCGATAGGCGTCGAGATAGTCGGGCGGCAGATCATGGGCGATGCCCTGATGGCAATCGATGCAGGTCATGCCGTCATCAAGCGCCTTCTGGTGGTTATCGGCTGCCCGATTTTCCTGCATGGTGAAGTCCATGAAATCAAAGGCGTGACAGTTTCGGCATTCTTGACTGTCATTCTTCTTCATGCGTGCCCATTCATGGGTGGCCAGATTGATGCGCTCCGCCTTGAACTTCTCCTCTGTCCAGATAGAGCGCGTGATGAAGTGGCCATAGAGCTCCTTGGAGGCCTGAATCTTGCGGATCATCTTTGCTCCCCATTCCTTGGGAACGTGGCAGTCCGGGCAGGTGGCACGGACGCCGGAGCGGTTATTCTGGTGGATGGTGCCCTGATATTCGGCATAAACATTGTCTTCCATCTCATGGCAAGAGATGCAGAAGCTCTCGGTGTTGGAGAGTTCCAGTGCCCAGTGAAAGCCCCCCCAGAACAGAATCCCGACAATGAAGCCGCCAATGGTCAAAAAGCCAAGTGAATAGGAGACCGAGGGTTTGGAGACGAACCGCCAGAGGCGTTTGAGGAAGCCCGCTTTCCCGGCCTGGTTATCTTGGGCATGGTTATCTTGATCAGCCATGTTCAATGTTCCTTACAAGCGGTGCGTCAGTTGGATTTCCCGAAGGTATTTTCAACCAGTTCTGGGGCATTGGCCTGTGGCACATGGCATTGGTTGCAGAACCAGCGGGTGCCGGCGATGGTGTCCAGCTGGTTGCCTTCCCGGTCCAGATAATGGGTCATGGACAGGGTTGGGGCGCCACGGTCGCCGGCGTTGGTCCAGTCGTGGCAGGACAGGCACTCATTGGCCGCCAGATCAATCTGATATTGGGCGATGGTATGCGGGATCAGCGGTGGCTGCTGGCGATAGTTGCGAACAAATCGGTTTTCATCTTGATGGAAGACCTGTTCCGCTGGCGGTTGCTCGTCCAGCGCTGCACCGCGCAAGCTTTCCACCTTGCCTGGTTTGTTCATCTGCTGTGCAATGGAAAAGCTGCCCAGTGCGAGCGAAATAGACACTGTAAGAATGCCGATAAGGCTATGTTGTTTCATTTCTCTTCCTCCTTCGCCTGGTTAGGCAGCTTCTGTCGCCTTATGCGCAAGTTTGGATTTTCCTGAGGTCCGCCCCGGGCTGGGGCGTTGGTCAAATCGATGGGTAAACTGGAAAACAGACACCGAACAGACGTCGATGCAGCGCCCGCAATTGGTGCAATCGCGGGATAGGATGATGGGTGTGTCTTCGCTTCTGCCACGCAGGGCGGGCGTGATGACATGCATTTCCGGGCAAACCGCGAAACAATCCATACAATCGTCGCAGGCGGCGCGGTCGGTGGCGGACACGCGTAGCAGGGCCTTGCTGCCAAGCAAGCCGTAAAAGGCCCCGACTGGACACAGATGACTGCACCAGCCCCGCCGGGCCAGCAGGACATCGAACAGGAAAATGCCAATCACGAAGGTCCATGCAAAGCCAAGCCCGAAGACCAGTCCACGATGGAGCATGGTGATGGGGTTGACGAGTTCGAAGGCCAGCGTTCCGGTCATGGCCGAGGCAATGAGGATCGCGGTCAGCATGAAATAGCGCGTGTTGGCCTTTGGCTGCCAGCCTTTGGGCAAGCCCAGCCGGTCATGCAGCCAATGGGATGCGTCGGTCACAATATTGATCGGGCATACCCAGCTGCAATAGACGCGCCCGCCAATCAGTGCATAGGTCACAGCCACGATCAGCGCCCCGACAAGGGCGGTTTGTTCCGGCCAATGGCCAGCCAGTGCGGACTGCAGAAGCATCAAGGGGTCAGCCAATGGCAGGATGTCGAGCGTCATCGATGCAGCAAGGTTGCCCTTGACCCACCAGATACCAAACCATGGACCGATCAGGAACAGGGCTAGGAAAAGCAACTGGGTGGTGCGACGCAGAAGCAGATATTTGTGGGCGGCAAGCCAGCCCTTCAATTCGATGGCTTCGGATCCGACCGGGCTTTGGGTTTTTGCGCTCATTGCCCCTTACTCCCCTGTGGCAAGGAGAAGGTCGGCTTGAATTCCTGTTCAAAGCCGCCGGGCGCCTTGAGATTGTCGGTTCCCGGACCGGGCAGTCGATCTGGCAGATCGATCAGTTCATCGACGATTTTCTCGCGATTTTCCCAGCCAAGACGATAATGCTCGGCCGGTTCCACCCGTGCCAGTCTGGTCGGCAGCACCCGGATTGCGGATTCTCCGGGTAGGACGCAGGATTTCTCGCATTTGCCACAGCCGGTGCATTTGTCAGCATGAACCGTGGGCATGAAGATCGCATGATGGCCGGAGCGGGCATTGTGGGATTGTTCGAGCGTGATGGCTTCATCAATCAGCGGGCAAACGCGATAGCAGACATCGCAACGCAATCCCAAGGCGTTGAGGCAATGCTCCTCATCAATCAGTACGGCAACGCCCATATCCGCGTCATCAATCACGTCGAGAGCCGGATCCAGTGCTCCGGTCGGGCAGGCCACCACACAGGGAATGTCATCGCACATCTCGCAAGGAATGGTCCTTGCCGTGAAAAAGGGCGTGCCCGTTGCTGCTGCATCGCGGCCAAGCTCGGCCAGTGTCAGCGTGTCATACGGGCAGTCACGAACACAGAGACCACACCGGACGCAAGCGGCAAGGAACGCCTCTTCCGCCAGAGCGCCGGGCGGTCGGATGGCTGTGGCGGGCAAAGCTTGGGCTTCTTTTGCCAACCAGGCCAGTCCCATGCCCGCCAGCGCACAGCCTGCCGAGCCGCGGGCCACTTCGGTCAGGAAGCGACGGCGGTCCGGGTTGGCAGGTTTTTTCGCGTTGGTGGACATGGTGTTTCTCTTAGGTCAAAAGATCTGGCGTCAACGGATCAGGCGCGTTCGACTTTGCAGGCGCATTTCTTGAAGTCTGTTTCCTTGGAAATCGGGCAGGTTGCATCCAGCGTCAGCTTGTTGACCAGCTGGCCTTCATCGAACCAAGGGAAGAAGACAAGACCGCGCGGCATCTTGTTGCGACCACGGGTTTCCAGACGGCTGTTCACTTCGCCGCGGCGGGTTGTGATGGTGATCTCCTGTCCGCGCCGCAAGCCCCGCTCCTTGGCATCTTCGGGATGCATGAAGACAACCGCACTCGGGAAGGAGCGATGCAGCTCTGGCACGCGCCGGGTCATGGAACCTGAATGCCAGTGCTCGAGCACGCGGCCCGTTACCAGCCAGAGGTTATAATCCTCATCCGGTTCCTCGGCGGCTGGCTCAAACGGAGCGAAAATGATGTTCGCCTTGCCATCGGGCTTGCCGTAGAATTTGACCCCTTCGCCTTCTTTCACATAAGGGTCATAGCCTTCGCGGAAACGGTAGAGCGTCTCTTTGCCATCAACCACCGGCCAGCGCAGACCGCGGGCCTTGTGATAGGTGTCAAATGGTGCCAGATCGTGGGCCTTGCCGCGACCAAAGGCGGCATATTCCTCGAACAGGCCTTTCTGGACATAGAAACCGAAATACTCGCTTTCGTCATTGTCGAACCCTTCCGCGGTTTCAGTCAGCGGATATTTGTCGACCTGTCCGTTGGTAAACAAAATCTCATACAGGGTCTTGCCCTTGTAATCGGGGTTGGCATCGAGAATCTCGGCAGGCCAGACTTCTTCAGCGGTGAAGCGCTTGGAAAACTCAATCACCTGCCAGACGTCGGAGCGCGCCTCGCCGGGAGCCTTGACCTGCTGGCGCCAGAATTGGGTGCGGCGCTCGGCATTGCCATAGGCCCCTTCCTTCTCGACCCACATGGCGGTTGGCAGAATCAGGTCGGCGGCCAAGGCGGTAACTGTCGGATAAGGGTCCGAGACGACAATGAAATTGTCCGGATTGCGATAGCCGGGATAGCCTTCCTCATTCATGTTGGGCGCGGCCTGTATATTGTTGGTGCATTGCACCCAATAGGCGTTGATCTTGCCGTCTTTCAGCAGGCGATGCTGAAGCACGGCATGAGCGCCGACCTTGCCATTCAGCAGGCCTTTTGGCAGCTTCCATTTTTCTTCTGAATAGGTGCGGTGCTTTTCATTGGCCACCACAAGATCAGCAGGCAAACGGTGGGCAAAGGTGCCGACTTCACGCGCCGTGCCACAGGCAGAAGGCTGGCCGGTCAGGGAGAAAGGCGAGTTGCCGGGCTCGGCGATTTTTCCGACCAGAAGATGGACGTTATACATCAGGGAATTGACCCAAGAGCCACGGGTATGCTGGTTGAAGCCCATCGTCCAGAGCGACATCACCTTGCGGTTCGGATCAGCATATTGCTGGGCCAGCCGTTCCAGCTTGGCAGCCGGCACACCGGACAGTTCTGCCGCTTTCTCCAAGGTATATTTGGAGACATATTCCTTGTATTCCTCGAACGAGATCTTCTCGAGTTTGCCGTGCTTGCCTTCGTGAGCCGGGTTGGTAGCGGCCTGTTCCAAGGCATGCTCGGGGCGCAGGCCATAGCCGATGTCAGTGTTGGTCTTGGTGAAGTTGACGTTGGCGTTGACGAAGTCCCAGTTCACCGCATTATTCTGGATGATATAGTTGGCGATGTAATTGAGGATCGCCAGATCCGTCTGCGGCACAAAGATCATGCCATTGTCGGCCAACTCGAAAGAGCGATGTTCGAAGGTGGACAGCACATGCACCTCGGCACCCGGCTTGGTCAGGCGGGTGTCGGTGAGGCGTGACCAGAGAATGGGATGCATCTCGGCCATGTTGGATCCCCAGAGCACGAAGGTGTCTGCATGCTCAAGGTCGTCATAGCAGCCCATTGGCTCATCGATGCCGAAGGTGCGGATGAAGCCAGCGACGGCGGACGCCATGCAGTGACGGGCGTTGGGGTCGATATTGTTGGAACGGAAGCCGCCTTTCATCAATTTCGATGCGGCATAGCCCTCCCAGACGGTCCACTGGCCAGAGCCGAACATGCCCACACCATCCGGGCCCTTGTCTTTCAGGGCTGCTTTCCATTTCTCGGCCATGATATCAAAGGCTTCATCCCACGAAACCGGGGTGAATTCACCATTCTTGTCATAGACGCCGTTGCTCTTGCGCAGCATCGGGGTGGTCAGGCGGTCCTTGCCATACATGATCTTGGACAGGAAGTAGCCTTTGATGCAGTTCAGGCCCCGGTTGACCGGTGCGTCCGGGTCCCCTTGCGTGGCGACCACGCGGCCCTCTTTGGTGCCGACCAAAACCGAGCAGCCGGTGCCACAGAAGCGGCAGACCGCTTTGTCCCAGCGGATGTCCGGACGGCCAATCTGGGCGCTTGCGGCCTGTGGCAAAGCGATGCCTGCGGCTGACGCAGTCGCGGTGGCAGCAGTTGCTTTCAGAAGATTACGACGGGTGGTGTCAAGTGTCATGTCTGTGCCTCCTCAGAGTGCAGAAGCCGCAGCCTCTTGCGGGCCGAGCGGTTCGAAATGGTGATAGGTGAGAGTGATGGTCAGCACGCCTGGAATTTGGTGCATGGCCATGATCGTGTCCGAGGCCTTCTGGTCCCCGATGTCTTCGACCGTGACGACGAGGCGTCCGTCTTCATGGGCATGGACCTCACATCCAGCCATAGCCTCGATTGCGCCGATCACCCGATCGGCCTCAGCGGGCATGACATGGACGAGGCATCCGCAAATGTTAAACATGGACTATCCTCGCTGGCTTGGTTGTTCGTAGAATTGAATGGACTGGGATGGGCACGGGGCAGCGCATTCGCCGCAGCCGGTGCACCTGTCGGGATCGATGGTCGGGACGGACCGTCCTCTGGTCATGAGATGAAAGTGGATGGCCTGATGATCGCAATGATCCTCACAGGTGCGGCACATGATGCCATTGAAGGAAAGGCAGCTGGCATTCACCTTGGCGCGGATTGCCCAACTGGTTGCGGGCAAGATCGCTTGCGGCTCGCACGCCTCGGCGCATTCCCCACAGAACAGGCAGGCACCATTGCTCAGGTCGACTTTGGGTAATCCCTCTGGATCACGGCCGATGATCCCGGTCGGACAGGCCGTGAGGCATGCATCGCATCGCGTGCAAAGCTCGGCAAATTGCTCCACCGCTCCGGGTGGTCGCAACGATATTGCGGCCTTGAGCTTTCCGCGAAAGAAAGCTCTTTTGCTGATTTGGTCCTGCATACGGGCCGGTCCTCCCGTTGCGAGCCATACCACCAGCCCCAACTGCGAAAATTGATTTTTGTTAATGTGAGCTAATCAAAAATCCTCTTGGCTCTGGTTATTTCCGAATTACATTGAAAAATCAGACCTCTATGATCTCTAGTAAAATAGTATAAGAGGTGCAACTTTTGCTGAAATTATGGGCAGATTGGGCGATCTGATTTTTTCAGTTATTTCGTACAAAAATAGGGCGTAACCTATTTCGGCGGGTTGCAAGTTGCGTTCACCTGCATTTTTCAAAAGGCGGTCACGGCTGACAGACAACGGTCAAAAATTCTGATTGTTGCGATAAGCGCTAACAATTTATCCATTGATTTCGATTTTTTGATCGATGATTTCCAAATTTTCAAAGCGCGTTGCGGGATGCGTTTTTCCAGCTTCAAGCTTTCTTTGCCTGTTGCACTGAAGATCATGCTTCAGTCTGTGAAATCTGTCTGGCAAATCCTGCGCATAGCCTTTTACTGGTGATCAAAAGTTAATCATCTGAAATTTAGAAATGATGAAAAAAGAGGCATATTTTTCATCATGTCCATTAAGGGATCTGGCTGGAGTATAAAGGGTGTTTTAAGTGGTTTTGCTGGGGCATGCTTGGGACCCTGCTGATGGGCTGGTGTCGTCCAACACCCGCGCCAGTTATTGTCCTTGGCAGAAATGCTTCAACCATATTCTGGTGCGCTCATCGTCGCGTTCATCGTAAGCCTTGATGGCCTGCCAAATGTCTTGATCGGTGCTGTCGTCTTCCCCCCGTGCAATTTTGGTCATTTGCATGGTGTACCAGGCCGTTACGCCCCCGTCAGGGGTGGCGGTAAATCGCGGAAAGCTTGGTTCGGGCATTCTGTTGGCTTGCCAATGTTTGGGAAGCGACGGGTCCAGAACCAATGCCCGCGCAAGGCCGACGAGGTCAGTCGCGCCGCTGGCAACGGCCTGTTCTGCCTGATGGTGCGTTTTAAAGCCGCCGGTCGCCATCAGTGGCTTTGTTGTCATCGTTCGAGCCCGTTTGGCAAAATCGAGAAAATAGGGTCCCTTGCCAGCGCCATCGGACGCCGCTTTGGCGCCCGGGAAATAGGTGCCGCCAGAAATGTCAATCAGATCAATCGAGGTCTTGTCCAGTGCGGCAATGACCTCAAGCGCCTCTTGCTCTGACAGGCCGCCCTCGAGTTGGTCGCTGGAATTGAGTTTGAGGCCGACGGGAAAGCGGCTGCCAACTGTGCTGCGAACTGCCTCGATGCTTTCCACAAGCAGGCGCATGCGGTTGGCGACGGAGCCGCCATATGCGTCGCGGCGGTTGTTAAAGAGAGGTGACAGGAACTGGCTGAGCAGAAAGCCATGAGCTGCATGGATCTGCACTCCTCCGAAGCCAGTTTGTTTGGCGAGTTCAGCCGTTCTGGCAAAGTCTTCAGGGATTTGGCAAATGTCAGCTTTTGACAATTCTGCGCATTGCAAACCCGGCAGATCAAGTGCACTTGGCCCTCTGGGGGTGCTGGTCGGGGCATAGGCGAGGGCGCCTGCATGGCCGAGTTGAAGCCAAAGCTGTGTGCCGTGTGCGCCGCCAGCCTTGGCCAAATCCCTGAAGGGCTCAAGATCCGCCTTGTCATTGAGCACCAGATTGCCCGGCTTTTCTACGAAACCGGGATGACCCTGTACCTCGCCAATGATGGAGAGGGCCGCACCGCCCTCCGCCCATTTTTGATACAGGCTGATCTGGTCCTTGGTTGGGTGGCCGGTGCCGTCGCCCAGAGAGTCCGACATTGCCGATTTGGCAATGCGATTCTTCAATGTGACGCCGCAGGGCAGCAGGAAGGGCTCGAACAGGGGCAGTTTCTGAGACATCGGCGTTCCAGCAGTTGAGGTTTTTACACACGCTTTTGTCGCTGACGATGTCATGGCAAGTCAAGCCGAGGGAGTGACAGTGGAGGGGCTCGCAGCTTCTTGTTGGGCCGATGAAACGCATCAACCCGACGGCTTCGACTGTCTTTGTCGCTTCCTTCGGGTTGATGAAGATTGGCTTTGAACAGGATTGAAGCTGTTCTGACTACAGGGCAGCGCGATACAGGCCTTCAATGTCTTCTTGCGACAAATCAGCCGGATTCCAGTCGAGCAGGCGCCGAATGGCATGGGCTTCCTTTGCCATCAAAGGCAGATCGGCCTCGTCCACGCCGTAGGCACTCAGGGCCATGTCCAGGCCGAGATCCTCGCAGAAGGCTTTGGCTTTTTTACAAATTTCCGCTGGCTCTGATGCCGAAAAGCCTAGGGCCTCGCAGATGAACGCGGTTTTTTGTGGCGCAACGGGCGCGTTGGCGGCCAAGGTATGCGGGAAAATCAGGGCATTGGCGATGCCGTGGGGAAGTTTGTGTCTGGTTCCCAACGGATAAGCGACCGCGTGGCCGGACGTGGTGTTGACGGGCCCAAGGCAGATGCCGCCATAAAAGGCAGCGAGTGCCATGCCTGTGCGGGCCTCTTTGTCATTGCCATCCTTAACCGCACGTTTGAGAAATTTGCCAACCAGCTGAATGCCTTGGAGGGCAAAACCGTCGATGATCGGGTGCGAGCGTTTGGACGTGAAAGCCTCAACGCAATGGGCCATGGCATCAACGCCAGTGGCTGCGGTCACAGGGGCTGGCACAGTGACGGTCATCAGCGGGTCCACCAAGGCAACATCAGCCAGCATATGCACGCTTTCCGTTGCGACTTTGCTCATGGTGGCAAGGTCGGTGACCAATGCGCGGGTGCCGACTTCGGATCCAGTGCCCGCTGTGGTCGGGATCTGGACGAGACCAACCTTGCGAGCGGGAGCGCGATGGGGGCCGGAAATGTCGGCAAATGCGACCTCGTCGGAAACCATGACAGCCACCAGCTTGGCGATATCCATGGCAGAGCCGCCACCAAAGCCGATGACCAGATCGCAGCCCTTGGCTGCTGCAACGGCGGCGTCGAGATTCTCGATGCTAGGTTCAGGCACAACGTCGGTGAAACATGTGGGGTTGGTCAGGCCCAGCAGATCAATACGGTCTTTGTTGGCGGCATCAGCAATGATGAAAGGTGCCTTGAAGCCTTTGTCGGCGGTCCAGGATGCCAGTGATTTGACAGCACCGTCTCCGAAGCGAACAACTGGGGGAATTTGTAATTCGATCAGCGATGTCAGTTCCAGCATTTCTTCCTCCTCAAACTGAAATCCAGCAAATCAAGGGTCTTTGTTGCCAGTTTCAAGCGCAAATATGTTGGCATCAATAGACGGCTAGAATTACAATTTGTCAAATTATTTTACATGTTGGCGGGCAACTTATTTTTGGGCATGGTGGTGCTGGTGGTGTGGTTGGTTGGATGTGAGTTATTATAAAATGTATACATTTCAAATGGATAGGATAATTATGCCAATTGTTTGGTAATTAATTTCCACATTGAGTTCGCACGGGGAGCTGTGTGTCTTGTCAAAAAAGTGGACATTTTTGTTGACAAATTATCAAATAGTTCTCATTGTGCTGATGAAAGCATGGATTTTTCTGGAAGTGTAAGCTGTTTTCTGCTTGAGATTCTGGAGAAACTGTCGGGAGGAATGAATGGCGTCTGTATCTGAGCGCAAAAGCGATCTGGTTATCGCGTTGGGTCTGCTGGTGTTTTGCGCCGTTGCGGCTCTCTTTACGCCCGATATCAAGAATGGCATGTCGAGCTCCGCTGCCGGGCCGCGGATGATTCCGTGGATGATGATTGGTGGCGTTGCGGTGTTGTCCTGCATTCTCGTCTTGCGCTCGACGCTTGCCTATAAGCGCGATCAGCAAGCAGACGAGGTGCGTGTTGAAGTCCCTGTCGGGCGATCCCTTCTGATCTTTGCAGCCTTCATACTGCTTCTTGTTGCCTATGCGGCCTCTTTCTTTCCCATCGGTTATATTCCGGCGACTCTTGTGACCTTCGTCGCCGGACTCTGGCTGATGGGTGAGCGGCGTTGGATCGTGCTGACGCTGTTTCCGATCATCATGACAAGCATTGTCTATCTTGGCTTTACCGAGTTGCTCTCGGTTTGGCTCCCTTAAACCGGCCTGACCCTTTTTCTGATCCATGGGAGGACATGAAATGAAAACTTCAACTTCAACTTCAACTTTGGCCCTTGCTGCCGCCGCCATCATGATGACTGGTATGGCCTCGGCTGCTGATTTCCCGGCTCGCCCTATTCAGGTTGTTGTGCCTTACTCTGCAGGCGGTTCGACCGATCTGTCCTTGCGCGTCTTTGCAGATGTGTTTGAGAAAAAATTCGAAGGCAAACAATTTGTGGTGCGCAATCAGCCGGGCGGTGGCGGGGCCATCGGTACGTCAGCTGCGGTTCATGGTCGCCCGGACGGCTATACTGTAGGCGCTGCAGCGCAAGGCCCAATCGCCATCAAGCCGCATATTGGCGGCACCGATTATGAAGTCGACAATTTCGCCTTTGTTGGTCTGTTTGCTCGCTCTCTGCAGGTGCTGGTTGCCTGTAAAGATGCGCCTTTCTCCGACTATGATGCCTTCATCGAATATGCCAAATCGAAAAAGCCTCAGGTTGGCAATTCCGGCGCTGGTGGTGCCAACCAGATTTCGGCTGAAGCTTTTGCGGCGGCGGCTGGCATTAAGATCGAGTCCATCCCGTTTGAAGGCTCTTCAAAGGCGCGTACCGCTTGTATCGGTGGTCACATCGATGCCATGGTTGCTTCCCCTGCTGAAGCCAAAGCAGCCTCCGAAGCCGGCCAGATGGTTCCGCTCTTCGTGATGGAAGACAAACGCATTGATCTGTTCCCGGACACCCCGACTGCGGTCGAAAAAGGGGTCGACTTCACATGGTCTTCGTGGAAAGGTCTGATCGCTCCGAAAAATACCCCGGCTGATCAGCTGGCCTGGCTGCGCGAAGCAACCAAAGCTGTTGCGACCGATCCTGCCTTTGTTCAGAAAATGACCGATATGGGCGAGTTCGTCACTTACGAAGACGCTGAAACCTTCGAAAAACGCGTTCGCAAAGACAGCGACGTCTCTCGCAAAGTTCTTGAAGAGCTGGGCATGTTGGGCATGAACAAATAAGCCTTCGTCTATCCCTTCCAAGCTTGATGGAGCGCGGGTTTCTGCGCTCCGTCTCATCGACTAAACACTGCGTCGCGCCGCGCCTCTGACTGGCCTCGCCGCGTTTGCCTGAAAGTTGATCATGGATACGCTCTCCTATCTTACCCCTCTGTTCCAATTTGATGTCCTCTGGACCATTGCCATGGGCACCCTCGGTGGCCTTGTCATTGGTGCCTTGCCGGGCTTGACGGCCACAATGGGTGTGGCTTTGCTCATTCCTCTGACCTTCAGTATGACCCCGGTGATGGGACTCAATATGCTGATCGGCATCTATATCGGCGGCATTTATGGCGGCTGCGTCTCATCGATCCTGCTGCGCACGCCGGGCACGCCAGCCTCTGCTGCCACGGTTCTGGATGGCTATCCGATGGCCCAGAAAGGGCAGGCAGGCAAGGCGCTCGGCATGGCAACCATTGCCTCGACCGTTGGCGGCCTGTTTGCAGCGGTGGTGTTGGCGACCTTGGCGCCGCAATTGGCCAGCGTTGCGCTGGAATTCGGCGCGCCCGAATATTTCGCCCTTGCTCTCTTCGGTCTGACCATCATTGCCTCGCTGTCCGGTGATCTGCTCAAAGGGGCCATTTCCGGCCTGCTTGGCATTCTGATTGCCTGCGTCGGGGCAGATCCGATTTCCGGCGTCATGCGCTATACCTTCGGCGTCAATGGCTTTGCCTCTGGCTTCGCCTTTACGCCCGCTTTGATTGGTTTGTTCGCGCTGTCCGAAGTGTTCACCCAGCTTGAGCGCCTGCATCTCTCCGAGACACCCATTTCCCATGTGGCCAACCGCTGGCCAAGCATGAAGGAAATGAAGGAAAGTGCCTCGGCCCTGCTGCGCGGCTCGATCATTGGCACTTTCATCGGCATCGTGCCGGGCACCGGCTCGGGCACGGCTTCGTGGATTTCCTACAATGAAGCCCGCCGCTCGTCCAAAACGCCAGAAAAGTTCGGCACCGGCTATGCCCCCGGCGTGGCGGCAACCGAAAGCGCCAACAATGCGGTCTGCGCGTCTGCGCTCATCCCCCTGCTGGCCCTTGGCGTGCCTGGTGATGTGGTCACAGCGGTTCTGATGGGTGGTCTGATGATCCAAGGCCTTGCGCCCGGTCCTATGCTGTTCCAAACCAACCCGGATGTGGTGGTTGGCATCTTTGGCGGCACCTTCATCGCCACCATCTTCATGTTCATCTTTGGCATGGCGCTGATCCCGCTCTTCTCCAAAATCCTGATGGTGCCGCGCCGGATGTTGACCATTTCCATCGTCATCTTCTGCTTCATCGGCTCCTTCTCGATCAACCTCAATCCGATCGACCTCTACACAATGGTCGGCTTCGGGGTGCTGGGCTGGGGCATGCAGAAATTCGGCTTCAGTCAGGCAGCGCTCTGTATCGCTCTGATCCTTGGTCCGATGATGGAAAGCAATCTGCGCCGTGGTCTGTTGCAGACCGGTGACGATGTGATTGCCTTTGTCTCTGGTCCCATCACGCTTCTCTTCCTTGGTCTGACAGTGCTCTCACTGCTCTGGCCTCTCATCTCCCGGGCCCGCTCCAAATCCAATGCCTGAGCCATGACCCCGATTGAAAAGGACAAATCCCCATGACAAAAGATGCCTATGTTGCTCTTGTCACCTGTTTCAATGATGATGAAAGCATCAATTATGATGCCACCCGCGCGCAGGTGCGTCGCCAAATTGAAGCTGGCAACAACATTCTCTGCGCTGGCACCAATGGTGATTTCTCTGCCCTGACCTTTGATGAAAAGGTCAAGCTGACTGCCGAAGTGGTTGATGAAGTCAAAGGCCGCTGCAAGGTTATCGTCAATGCGGGTATGCCGGCAACCTACGAGACCGTCCAGCTGGCCAAGCAGTTCGATGCCATTGGCGTGGATGGCATCGCGGTCATCACGCCTTTCTTCATTGCCTGCACGCAGGATGGCCTGATCCGTCACTACCAGACCGTCGCCGACAGCGTAGAGACCCCAATCTATCTCTATGACATTCCGGCCCGCACTCAGAATCATATCGAGCCGGAAACCGCTCGCATCCTGTCCGCACACCCCAATATTGCTGGCATCAAGGATAGCGGTGGCCAGCAGGAAACGCTGGAAGCCTATATGCAGGTCGGCAAAGACGTGGAGGGCTTTGCGGTCTATTCCGGTCCGGATCATCTGGTTCACTGGGCTTTGCAAAATGGTGCAGCCGGGGCGATTTCTGGCCTTGGCAACGTGATGCCGCATGTGCTGGCGAAAATCATCTCCAGCTTCAATGCGGGCGATGAGGCAGCGGCCGCCGCCGCTCAGGAAATCTATGGCAACTTCCGCAAGGATCTTTATGGCCTTGGCTTCCCGCCAGCCATGGTCAAGCGCGCCCTCTGGGTGATGGATCCGTCCGTCGGTGCTTCGCGCCAGCCAGCCCTTCTGCCCAACGATGAGCAGGATAAGCAGGTTGCAGCCATCCTCAAAAAATACGAGCTGATCTAATGGTCAAGATTGTTACAACCTCTCCCGGCTTTGGCAAACATGGCCGGGTGCCCGATCTCATTGCCGAGCATGGCTGGGATCTGGTGCGCTGTGACGACACGTCCAAGCATGATGGCGGCGTGTCGGAGCAAATTGCCGATGCCGACATTTTGGTGGTCGGCCTGGTGCCTGTCAGTGCTGACAGTCTTGTGGGTGCTGACAAGCTGAAAGCCGTCATCAAGCATGGGGTTGGGGTCGATAATATCGACATCCCGGCCTGCACGGCCGCGAAGTTGCCCGTCTGCAACACGCCTGCGGCGAACGCAGATGCGGTTGCAGAGTTGGCGATGGGCTTCATGTATGCGATGGCCCGCTTCATCCCGCAGGGCCATGTGAGTGTCACCTCCGGCGGCTGGAATCGTCGCGTTGGCACCCAGCTCGGCGGTAAGGTGCTTGGTATTGTTGGCTTGGGCAATATCGGCAAGCGGCTGGCCAAACTCGCCATTGGCGTTGGCCTCAAGGTGGTCGCGACCGACCCTTATGCCGACATGGCTTTTGCTGCCGAGCATGACATTGCCATCCTGTCGCTGGATGAGTTGCTGGCGCAGTCCGACTTTGTCTCGCTGCATGTCTTTGGCGGCAAAGACAATGCTGCCCTGATCAATGCTGATGCCATCGGCAAAATGAAAGAAGGGGCCAAGCTGATCAATCTGGCGCGCGGGGAAGTGGTCGATCTCGATGCGCTTCACAACGGGTTGGAAAATGGCCAATTGGGCGGCGTCGCCATCGACGCCTATGTCAGTGAGCCACCGGATGTCAGCCATCCAATCTTCGCCCATGCCAACGCAATTTTCACGCCCCATTCGGGCGCTGATACCAAGGAAGCGGTTGAAAATGTCGGCCTGATGGTCGTCGAGGATATCGCGACAATCCTTGAAGGGGGCATGCCGCAGCGCTGCCTCAATGCCAAGGAGCTTTAGGTCCCCCTTAAGTCCCCCGCAGAATGCTCGCCTTGATTTGTGTATCATACAAGGCGGGCAAGCGGCTTTCGGCAGAGCGCAAATCGCTTATAGCGCCAGATCCAACAGGCGCCCTTCAAACAGGCGGTCACGGGAATGCTCGATATGTGTTGTCATTAGCGCATGCGCCAAATCTGCATCTTTTTTCCGGATCGCATCGCATATGCCGACATGTTCCTCGAACACCCGTTCAAGGCTGGCGCTGGCGCTGGAATCATCCATCAAGGACTGGCCATGCATTTTCATGCCCACATGAATATGCTCACGCAATGCACCCATTGAGGCTTCGAAATAGTGATTGTTGCAGGCTTTGGCGATCGCAATATGGAAGGCGTAATCCGCATCTTCCTTATGCGTGAGATTGTGGGTCGCCTGATCCATCAGCTCAAGGGCTGCTTCAATTTCGCCCAAGGCATCACCGTTGCGGCGCAGCGAGGCATAATAGGCCGCTTGTGGCTCCAACGATAGACGGAATTCATAGCAGCGTTGAATGTCGGCTATTGTCTCCACCTTGGCGTAGCCCAGCGTCTTGTTGTGCTGCACCTTGACGAAGCTGCCTGCACCTTGCCTTGAATAGATCAGGCCCTTGTCGCGCAGTCTATCCATGGCGGAGCGCAAGACTGGTCGTGAGACGCCGAATTCCTCGGCCATCACTGCCTCGGTCGGAAGCTTCTGGTTTTCTTGATAATCGCCGTTGGAAATTCGGGTAAAGAGCAAATTATAGACGCGCTCAGACAAGGAGCTCTTGCCTTTGCCTTTGCCGGAGGAAGTATCTTCAGTGAAGCTCATCGACCTGTATCTCAGTTCATGCTTGCGGTGGTTCTGATTGGCGTGCAAACAAATTTGCCAACAAGTCAGGATCACCAAAGCCACCTGACTTTGTAATAAGCCAAAATCGGCGACTGTCAAATAGCGCCTCTGCAACTGGGACGCCGGGGTAAAGCTCGCCGGTGAGTTTCAACAGGCGAACCGACAGGGTTTGCAATAGATCCTGTGCCGTCTGGCCACCGCAAGCAATTAGATTATCATATTGATGTCGTTTGAAAATTTCTGAAGCAACGGCTGTGAATTTGGCTCCAACCCTGATGCTGTCCTGCGGGTTTGGGCCTGCCGTTAGCTGCAGTAGGAGGGATGTGTCCTTTTCCGTGATTTTTTCGCTGATGTCGCCATCCGGGACCGCCACATGGCGCACGGCAGCAAGTTGGCGGGCGCTCAAGGAATCAATCTGGCGCAGGGTAATGGGGTCGCGGGATCCAATTGCGGCAAGCATGGTCCCGGCCAGTGGCTTGAAAGTCTGTTTTGTTGACGGTTTGGCAGGAATGTCGTCGGTCTGGTGGGGCGCCGGAGTCTGGACCAGAGTCTGGACCAGTGTTTGGGCCAGAGCTTGTGCCATGCCTTTTGCGCCGACAAACAAGGCTTGTCCCGGTGCGGTTTGTAGAATGGTGTTAAAGTCGGTTTGATTTGCAATATCTGGTACATGAACGGGTTGCGAAAGATCGCTGCAGCGTTCGGCAATATTGATTGGTGTTTCAATACCCGATCCGGTCAGGATGCCAGCTTGATGCAATCGCCCCATGGCCGGAATTGCCGGGGCCAGGATGACCTGCTTTTGCTGGGGGCCGATCAAGCCGTTGATCTCGGCGGCGATGTTGCCCTTGAGGCGGGAGTCCACTTTCTTGAACAGATAGTGATCTTCAAGATGGTCCAGCTTCTGGCGTAACCTGTCATGGATCTGTTGGGCTTGGGCCGCGGCAATCTCACGGCTGGCGGTGTTGATCACCAGACAGGTCGGGGCCTGCGCGAGCGCTTCGTCCAGATGGTCAGGGCTTGTTGCTACATAGGTAGCCAGGCCGTGCTTGGCAAACTCCACGCCAGAATCCAACGCGCCAGTGAGGTCATCTGCAATGGTGACGACGAGAGGGTGCGACGCCGGATTTGACATGCCGAGTTCTTCCTGATGGGTGGCGGGTTGGTGTGCCACAGGGTCGAAGGTGCGAGAATATTTGTTACATATTGATGATATGTGAAATGTTCGCAAAAATCACTTATAAATCAATACTTTGATCTTGTTATCCCGCTTGATTTAAATAAGAAAGCAAAATATTTGCTTACATATTTACAAATATGGTGTAAATTGTTTTCACTGTCAATGCTGGAGTCTATCGATGAGTGCCTTTCCAATGCCGCTATCCAAACTGGCCATCACCATGGGCGACCCTTCGGGCGTCGGACCGGAAGTCATCCTGAAAGCCTTTCACGACCTACCTGCAGAAAAGCGGGCGCGCCTGTTGGTGATCGGGGATATGGCTGTTTTGAAACGCGCGGCTGCGGCTTGCGATTTCGAGCCTCGTTTTCATCCCTATGGGACCGATCCGGAAGAGGCGGGCGAGAGCCTTGAGGTCTATGATATCCCGCTTGAAGGACTGCCGGACCGGTTTGGCGTGCTCAGTGATCTTTGTGGTGAGGCTTGCTATCAATATATCGCCAAGGGTGTGGAATTGGCGCAGTCCGGGGCAATCAAGGGCATTGTCACCGCGCCGATCAACAAGGCTGCGCTCAATGCCGCCGGTCACCATTTTGATGGTCATACCGGCATGCTGGCGCATCTGACCCAGTCGAAGTCTTCCTTTATGCTACTTGCGGATCCCAAGCTGAAGGTCATTCATGCCTCCACCCATGTGTCGCTGCGTGATGCCATCGAACGGGCGACGCCGGAGCGGATTCTGGCGACCATTGAAGCGGGTGATCGCCATCTCAAGCGGCTTGGCTACGACAAGCCGAAGATCGGTGTTGCCGGTCTCAATCCCCATTGTGGCGAGGGTGGCCTGTTTGGCGATGAGGATGATCGCAACATCCGTCCGGGCATTGAGATGGCACAGGCCAAGGGTATCGATGTGGTTGGGCCCATTCCTGCGGACACCGCCTATTACCGCGCAGCTCAGGGCGAGTTTGATCTGATGGTTGCGCAATATCACGATCAGGGTCATATCCCGATCAAGCTGATCGCCTTTGATAGTGCGGTCAATGTCTCGCTTGGACTGCCAATCGACCGGGTTTCGGTCGATCATGGTACGGCCTTTGACATTGCGGGCAAGGGCCTTGCCAAGCATGAAAATATGATTTGCGCCATCACGTATGGCTTGCGTTTGGCGGATGCTCCCGCCTGATTGACGCAATGAGAGTTCTTCCTCCCAACTTCCGCCGCGAACTTTGGCTCGCGGCGGTTTTTTGTTTTTGGGGAGCAACAGGATTGGCGGCTTCTGCTTGCCTTTATCCAAGCGCGGCAATCGCTGCCTTGACGCCCTGTTGCCGGATCGCTTCATAGGCGTCGATCAGGCTGGACTTCAATGCTGCATTGTCCGCCAGCTTTTGGGGGAAGATGCCGGTCTTCTGCATCAGATCGCTGATAATTGCTTCGACTCCGTCTCCATTGGCAAGGATCTTGAGCTTGTCGGCCATCGGGTCTGATACCTCGATTGGCTGACCGTTCAGATCGGTGCCGCTGACATAGAGCATCCAGCCTGCCACGAGCATTGCCAGTCGTGGGAAGGGGGTGCCGTGATCGAGATGGTGGGCGATGGATTCAAGCGCGCGCTGAGGCAGTTTCTGGCTACCATCCATGGCGATCTGCCAGGTCCGGTGTCGGATCGACGGGTTGCAATAACGAGCGATCAGGATATCCGCATAATCTTCCAGATTGACGTCACCCGGAGCCTCGAGTGTTGGTGCCTGTTCCAGCACCATTAGATCACGGGCGGCTTTTTTGAAGACCGGATCTCCCATCGTGTCCGCGATGGTCTCATGGCCTGCCAGATAACCCAGATAGGCGAGGAAAGAGTGGGAGCCGTTGAGCATCCGCAGCTTCATATTCTCAAAGGGTAGCACATCCTTGGTGAAGGTTGCGCCCGCCTTGTCCCAATCCGGGCGACCAGAGACGAAATCGTCCTCGATGACCCATTGGCGGAATGGCTCGCACAAAATGCCAGCCGGATCTTCATAGCCCAGTACATCTGCGAGCATGCTGTGGCTTTCCGGTGTCATGGCAGGCACGATCCGGTCGACCATGGTGGAGGGGAAGCGGGCTTCGGCTTCAATCCATGTCGCCAGATCCGCATCAATGGCGGCGGCGAAGTCAAGCACGGCACGTTTTACCATGTGACCATTGGACGGGAGATTGTCACAGGACAGGATGGTGAAAGGCTTTTTGCCTGCCTTGCGGCGGCAGGCAAGACCGGCAGTCAGAACGCCGATTACGGTTTTGGGATTTTCAGAGTCGGCCAGATCGGCCTTGACCATGGCATTGTCGACATCCAGACCGCCGTCGGAAGCCAGCGTATAGCCTTTTTCCGTCACGGTGATCGAGACGATCTCGATCGGGTCTTCGCTAATGGCCTCGATGATGGCTTCGGGGCCGCAATCGGCCATGTGGCGATGATCGATGACAGATCCGATGACCCGGGCTTTGCGGTTGTCTGCGCCATTCTCAACGACGCTATAGAGATAGTCGCGGCTCTTCAGGGCATTGAGTGGTGCGGTCGGTCCCATCAGTTCGATTTCCCGATAGGCCCAGTTGGTGGCGCCCATCCCGATCAACTGGTCGGTATAGACGGCCTGATGGGCGCGATGGAAGGCGCCGAAGCCGATATGACACATGCGAACGGCCAAGGAAGACCGGTCGTAGTCTGGCAATGCAACATCAGGATTTGGATTTTGGGGGAAGGGGAGGCTTGTCATGGGGTGAGGCTCGCAAAAAAAAAGGGGGCGAGGAGCCAACTCGTTTGTGATGCCTGTAGACACATCAAACGGGAAATCTGCTCCTCACCTTAAGGGAGGGTTCTCAATGGGGCTCTAGCCAAAGGCCCAATTGGGTAGGAAAAGCACGATTTCTGGAACGAACAGCAGCAGCAGGACCAGACACAGGATTGCCAGCAAGAAGGGCAGGCTTTCCTTGACATATTCATCAATTGGCGTGTCGAGCAGACTGCAGACCGTGAACATGGCCACCCCGACGGGCGGTGTCATGGAGCCAAGCGTGACGATGGTCATCATCAGAATGCCGAAATGGACCGGATCGACCCCGGCACTCTTGATCACCGGCACGAAGATCGGGGTCAACAACAGCACAAGAATGGTGCTCTCGAAGAACAGGCCCGAGATCAGCAGAAAGATCAGAATGACACCAACGATTAGATGCGGCTCGGAAATCGAGCTGAGCAGGAAGCCAGCAACCGACTGAGGCACCTGCATGAAGATGATGGCAAAGCCGATCATGCCACTCATCAGAATGATCAACATGATCATGCCAATGTCGCTGAGTGCATGGCCAAAGGCCCGTTTGGCGGCCTCAAAGGTCATGATGCCATGGGCGAAACGGCCGATAGCAATGGCATAAACCACCGCGAAGGCCCCGACTTCGGACGGGGTGAAAATGCCTCCGCGGATGGAAATGATCAGCAGAACCGGAAAGAGCAGGGCCCATTTGGCGTCCCATGCTGCCACGCCGACGTCGCGCGCGGTGGGTTTCTCCGCGGCATCGATGACATAGTTGCGTTTCTTGGCGATCAGAAAGGCAGCAACCATCAGGAACAACATCATCAAGAGGCCGGGAACCACGCCTGCAAGGAACAGGCGACCAATGGAGACCTGCCCGACATAGCCATACAGGATAAGTCCGATGGATGGCGGGATGGTTGCGGTGATCAGCGAACTGAGTGCGATCACGGAGGCCGTGTATCCCTTGGTGTAGCGGTTGGCGAGCATCTGAGGCCCAAGAATACGGGCCTCCATGGCTGCATCGGCCACCGCCGAGCCGGACACACCGCCCATCAGTGTGGAGAGAAAGATCGACACCAAAGCCAGGCCACCGGACATCCAGCCAAGGGCGACCTTGGAAAAGCGGAACAACCGTTCGGTGATGTCACTCTCATTCATCAGGTGACCCGCCAGCACGAAGAAAGGCACCGCGAGAAGAGGGAAGCTCTGGGATACCGTGGCGATTTTCTGAACACCAATGGATACAGGCATCACATCGGAGGTGAGGAAGAAGACAAAGCCGGAAATGCCAATGGCGAAAGCCACCGGAGCGCCGAGGATCATCAACAGAAAGAAGATAAATGCAATCAAGGCCATGACTCAGAGCTCCGTTGATGTCTTGTCTGTCGCAGCGTCTTGGGCGGAAGATTTGCGAATGAAGATAAGCTGCTGATTTTCAGGCCCCGATCGCCAGGAGATGATCAGATTGGACAGGATTGAAATGGAGAGCAGGATCGAGCCAACGGGGACGGCAATGGTCACCCAGGCATAGGAAAGGCCGGAATCCCCGAAAATCCGCTGCCAGTTGAGCATGGTCAGGCGATATCCCTCTTTGGCCAACAGCAGCAAAAAGCCGATAAAGACCAGAGCCAACGCCGTTTCAATCAGCCTGCGTGGACCAAACGGGAAGAGGCGGACCAGATAGTCAACACCCAGATGAACACGCTCGCGCATGGCACGCGTCGCACCAATAAAACACAGCCAAATGAACAGCAATTGGGCCAGATCCACCGACCAGATCAACGGATGGCCGAAAAAGCGCATGACTGCCGCGATGAAGACCAGCACCGTGATGATGGCCAACAGGATTGCTCCCACGGCAAATTCTATTTTTCCCAGAAAACCCGGCATGACTGCCTCGCCTTTCTACGGGATCGGTGTCTTTGCTGATTTGGCACGCAATCCCGGATGGTGTTTTGAACGCGCTCCCTATGGCCACGTTATCGGGCTCGACAGGATGGCGATACTCTAACCGCCGCGAAGGAAAACTTCGCGGCGGCCGCTGGTTCAAGTCTGCGGGAGGATTATTTTGACGCCATGGCGCGAAGCGTGTCACGCAGGTCGCCATAACCCAGATCGTCATAAACCTTGGCAGTGGCGTCCTTGAATGGGGTCACGTCGACAGCGCGGACGGAGATGCCCTTGGCTGTGAGGGCTTCTTCGATGCCAGCAAGGGCATCCTGGGTGCCATAAGAGGCGATATCACCTGCCTTCAAGGCTTCGTCGCGCAGGATTTTCTGCAGATCTGCTGGCAGGCTGTCATACCAGTCAGCCGAGGTGACCATGCCGGTGATCAGGTTGATATGGCCGGTTTTGGTGACGTGGGTGATGACTTCGTCGAGTTTCGCGCCGACGATGGCCGGGAACTGGGCTTCTGCGCCATCGATCACGTTGGCGGAAAGAGCAGAATAGACTTCACCCCAAGGCATCGGGGTTGGCGTTGCGCCCATGGCAGCAATGGTGCCGGTCCAGACAGGGGCACCTGGCGTGCGCATGCGGATGCCGTTGAGGTCCGCTGGTACATTGACTTCCTTGTTGGTCAGCAGGTGGCGTTCGCCCTGCCACCAGTTGAAGCTGAGAATCTGATGGCCGGAATTGTCATGCAGTTTCTTGACCCATTCTTCAAACAAGTCAGAGGTGACGACCTTGCGGATGCCATCATAGCCGGATGCGAGGAAAGGCGCGCCAAGCACGCCGAGTTCTTTCTGGAAGACCGCAAGACGGCCGCCATCAACAATCACGGCAACAGGAGCGCCAGCACGGGCCTGTTCGAGCACGTCTTCATCAGGACCCAACTGGGAGTTCGGGAAGAGTTTGACTTCCAGACGACCCTCAGAGGCTTCCTTCATGTTGCTCTGGAAGGCTTCCAGACCTTTGTAGAGAGGATCAGACGTGGCAAGCGCCGTATTGATGCTCAGCGTGTAATCTGCAGCCATGGCTGTCGAGCCAAGCAAGCTGGCCATTGCACCTGCGAGAATGAGTGTACCAAGTGTTTTCTGTTTCATCAGGTTTCCCTCCCTGTTGATTGGTAATCGGGGGTCAGTTGCCCCCAGGCTCAAATAGTTCAGGCTTTTGTTGCGCAATTGTTGGTAGATCATTGATGATCCGCCGTAGGTGAGTGCGCATGGCCTGCTCTGCAGTTGCGCTATCACGATCGGCAATAGCGACCGTGATTGCACGATGTTGCTCGACCAGCTTTGCTATATTTTGCTGGCCAAGACTGAGATATCGAACACGATCCATCTGTGCCTTCTGGCTTTGAATAACGGCCCAGGCTCCAGCCTTTTTGGCGGCTTCGGCGAGGGTTTGATGGAACAGTTCATCGAGTTCGATGAAGGCGTCAGGATCACCTTGTTCGACTGCCTTTTGTTGTTGGGCAATCTGTCGACCAAGCGTGCGGTCGAGGCTGGCTTCATGCTCTTGAGCAACAAGTTTGACGATGTCAGCTTCAATCGCTTCACGCACGAAGCGCGCATCCATCACAGCATTGATGGAGATCTTGCGCACAAAGGATCCGCGGTTTGGCAAGACATTCAAGAGGCCGTCATTGGCAAGCTTGATGAAGGCCTCGCGAACAGGTTGTCTGGAGACGGCAAATCCGGTTGCCAGTTCGGCTTCCGACATACGGCTCCCCGGTGACAGTTGATTGCAGATAATCCGCTGTCGCAGAATCTGATGGATCTGCGGTGCCACGGGCAAGCGCAGGTCAATCTCTGTCTGTTCGAGCATATCCATCGATGTCATTAGGTCCTCCAATTGCTAACCACCATACCGGTATACCACCATACTTGTCAACCGGCGTTGGCTGTGTTACGAATCTTGTATTCATTCGAAGCCCGGCTTGGCTCCTTTTTGCATCTCTGCCTTTCTAGCCCGTTTCGAATGCACTTGCCCCCTCAAAAAGCTTGAAAGGAATTTTGACTTTTGAGGGTGCCAACAAGAAAGAGCAGGAGGCATAAATGCGTCAGACGTGGCGTTGGTTTGGTCCGCAGGACCGAGTAATGATCGAGGATATGCTGCAGGCAGGCGTAGAGGGCGTTGTCAGCGCGTTACACCACGTCCCGACCGGCGATGTCTGGACACCCGAGGAAATCGCCAGGCGCCAGCAATTGATCGCCCGTTGCTCGGATGGCTCGGCCTCCGGTCTTGCTTGGGACGTGGTGGAAAGCCTGCCGGTTTCCGAGGATATCAAGAAGCAGAAAGGCGACTGGCGCACCCATATTGCCAATTACAAGCAGAGCATGAAGCATCTGGCTGACGCCGGCATCGAGATCATCTGCTACAATTTTATGCCGGTGCTGGATTGGACGCGAACAAATCTGGCCTACCGCTTGCCAACCGGTGCGACATGCATGCGGTTTGACTTCATCGATTTCGCGGCGTTTGATCTGTTTATTCTGGAGCGCAAAGGTGCGAAGGACGATTTTCCCGAAGACGTGATCGAAGCAGCGAAAGAGCGGTTTGCCAAGCTGGACGATGCGGCAAAGATCGAATTGGCCGAATCCATTATCTTTGGCTTGCCCGGCGATGCAGAAGCCCCGTCGATGGAAAAGGTCCGGGCCAATCTGGCTGAATATGACGGGATCTCGGAAGAGCGACTGCGCTCCAACTTTGTCGACTTTCTTGAAGAAATCGCGCCACTTGCCCAGAGCCTTGGCATGCGGTTTGGATGTCATCCGGACGATCCGCCTTTTGGCTTGTTGGGGTTGCCTCGGGTCATGTCGAAGGAAGCGGATTACAAATATCTGATGGATGCGGTCGATATTCCCGCCAACGGTATCACGCTATGCTCCGGGTCTCTGGGCGCGCGGCCGGATAATGATCTGCCGGGCATGATGGAACGCCTAGGCGACAGGGTGCATTTCTTACATCTGCGCAATGTGGTGCTGGAAAGCAGTGATATCAAAGGTTCCTTCTATGAGGCCGAGCATCTGGGGGGGCATGTGGATATGGTTGCCTTGATGAAGGCTGCTCTGGCCGAGGAAGAAAGACGGCGGGCGCAGGGGCGCAAGGACTGGTCCATTCCGTTCCGTCCAGATCACGGGCTCGATATTCTCGATGATCTCAAGCGTCAGGCCCAGCCGGGCTATCCGGCGATCGGTCGCTTGAAAGGCCTTGCCGAGTTGCGTGGCATCATGGTTGCGCTGGAGCATGGCTGACCCACAGGACATTCTTTGCTGTCGCTTGGGCAAATGATTGAAAAACCCCGCACCCTTCATGATAAAGGGTGCGGGGTTTATTGGTTGTCAAGGGCATGTCTGATCCCGCCATCCGCATCTGATGGGAGGTCGGGGCGTTACCCTTCGTCGCCCAGATGACCGGCTAGGAATCTCAACACCTTGGTTGCCGTCAGCTCACCAACGATGTTGCCATGTTTGACGACACCGATCGGGTTGTCATTGTTTGCCAGTATGTCCAGCATGTCGGCCAGCAGGGTTTCTGCCGGGACGGTTTCTTCGTAGCTTTCGGCTTGCGGTTTCTTCATGGCGTCACTGGCACGCAAAATGGCGAGCGGATTCATGTGCGCGACGAAGTCCGACACATAATTATCGGCCGGTCTTGAGAAGATCTCGCGCGGCGTCCCGATCTGGGCGATGTGTCCGCCTTCCAGAATGGCGATGCGGTTGCCCAGTTTGAAGGCTTCGTCGAGATCGTGACTGACGAACAGAATGGTGCGCTTGAGAGTTTCTTGCAGGTCGAGCAATTCATCCTGCAGTCTGTTGCGGATCAGGGGGTCGAGCGCCGAAAAAGGCTCATCCATCAGCAGAATAGGCGCGTCGGTGGCAAAGGCGCGGGCAAGGCCAACGCGCTGTTGCATCCCGCCGGACAATTCGGCGACCTGACTGTCGGCCCAGTCTTCAAGTCCGACCAGCGCCAGTTGCTCGATTGCCTTTTCTCGGCGCTGTTTCTTCGGAATGCCGGACAGTTCCAGCCCCAGTGCGACATTTTCCACCACGCTCCGCCATGGCAGCAGGCCGAATTGTTGGAATACCATCGCAATTCGGTTGCTACGGATATGACGCAGTTCCCTTGGCGAAGCTGCGGTGACATTGATGATGGAGCCTCCGTCATCCACATGCACCGCACCGCGCACCACAGGATTCAATCCGTTCACTGCGCGCAGTAAGGTCGATTTGCCCGAGCCGGACAGGCCCATCAGGACAAAAATTTCACCCTGATGAACCTCAAAGGAGCAATCATGGACGCCCATGACCTGATCGGTCTGTTCCTGAATACTGTTGCGATCCAAGCCTTCGTCCATCAAGGGCAGGGCCTGCTCGGGATGGTCGCCAAACACGATCGACACATTGTCGAATTTTATTGCGGGCGTCATTGGTCACTTTTCCTATGCAGCATGCGATCGAGAATGATGGCGACAACAACGATGATGAAGCCGCTTTCAAAGCCAAGGCTGGTATTGACCTGATTGAGGGCGCGGACCACCGGTACGCCCAGTCCGTCTGCACCGACCAGCGCAGCAATAACGACCATGGAGAGGGCGAGCATGATGGTCTGGTTGAGGCCCGCCATGATCTGCGGCATGGCATGGGGAATTTCGGCCTTGAACAGGACATCCCGGTTCGAGCCACCAAAGGCGCGCACGGCCTCGACCAGACTGTCCGGGGTTGAGGAAATACCCAGTTGGGTCAGGCGAATGGGGGCGGGCAGGACGAAGACCACCGTCGAGATCAGGCCGGGCACCATGCCGATGCCGAAAAAGACAATCGCCGGGATCAGATAGACGAAGGTCGGCAAGGTCTGCATCAAGTCAAGAATGGGGCGCAGGATGGCGTAGAAATGCGGTCTGTGGGCGGCCATGATGCCAATGGGAACGCCGATGGCCATGCAGACGCTGCACGATGTTAGGACAAGGGTCAGACTCTCGGTCGTTTCCTGCCAGTATCCCTGATTGAGGATGAAGAGAAAGCCAAGACCGACCAACAGGCAGGTCTTCCAGTTGCGTTGGAAAAGCCATGTCAGAGCGACAAAAATGGCTATCACGATAAGGGGGTGGGGGGCGTTCAGCAGCCAGAGGATGGTGTCAATGATGGTTTCGAGGAAGATAGAAAGGAGATCTAGTCCCTCTTCGGCATGGGTGCGCACCCATTCAAAGATTGCGCTCGCGACATCGCCGACGGGTATTTTATGCTCATAGAGCCAGTCCACAATAGGGGTTCCTTCTTTCAGCGGGAGGATTGATTGACTGCAATGATGCGATTTCTTGCTGTGGCAAGTGCGCTGTTGCAGATCTCCGGCCGGATATGACAAGCCCCGCACGAAGCGGGGCTTGGTGATGATTTCGTATCAGAGGCCCAGAGCCGATTTGACGGCGGGCAGGGCTTCCTTGCCATCGATGGTCTTAACACCATCCAACCAGCCATCGAGAACGGCTGGATTGGCTTTGAGCCATTTTGCTGCCGCGTCTTCGGCTTTTTCGCCATCATTGAGGATTGCACCCATGATCTCGTTTTCCATGGCAAGGGAGAATTCCAGATTGGTCAGCAGTTTACCAACATTGGGGCATTCCGCAACATAGCCTGCGCGGACGTTGGTATAGACGGTCGCGCCACCAAAACTCGGGCCAAAATAGTCGTCGCCACCAGACAGGTAGGTGAGATCGAAGTTGGCATTCATCGGATGCGGTTCCCAGCCCAGAAAGACAATCGGCTTGTCGCGTTTGCTCAGACGGCCAACCTGGCTGAGCATGCCCTGCTCGGAGCTTTCACGCACCTTGAAATCCTTGAGGCCAAAGGCATCTTTTTCGATCATGTCCATGATCAGGCGGTTGCCGTCATTGCCCGGCTCGATGCCGTAGATGGCACCCTTCAGTTCATCGGAGAATTTGGCGATGGAGGCAAAATCCGTGATGCCAAGCTTTGCGCCTGCCGCATTGGTCGCGAGGGTGTATTTCGCGCCTTCAAGGTTGGCACGAACGGTCTCAACCGTTCCCTTCTCGCGGTAGGGCTTGATGTCGGCTTCCATGGTCGGCATCCAGTTGCCGAGGAAAATATCAACGTCTCCCTCCTGCAAAGAAACATAGGTCACTGGCACCGACAGGACGCGGGTGTCGGTCTTGTAACCCATCGCATTGAGAACCGTAGACGTGGCTGCAGTGGTTGCCGTGATGTCCGTCCAACCAACATCTGAGAATGTCACTGTGGAACAATCGGCAAAAGCTGAAGCAGTGGAAAGGGCAAAGATGGAGGCGGCGACAGCCAGTTTCATGGAAGGTCTCGCTTTCAATTGTGTGGATGGTGACTATTGATAGTTATTGATTGACTGGTTAATAAATAACAGGCTAGAAGAAATTTGCAACCCACTTTGCAGGATAATGGCATTGGCGAGAAAAAGCGAACAGGAACGACGGGCAGAGCTGATTGCTGCGACCATACGAGAGGTCGCCGCCGTTGGGTCGCTGGATGTGACCACCAGTCAGATTGCCAAAAGCGCAGGTGTGTCATCAGGTCTGGCTTTTCATTATTTCAAGGACAAAAACAGCCTGTTTCTGGCGGCCATGGCGCACATTCTGATGCGCTATGGTCAGGATGTGCGACGGGGACTGGCTGAAGCCCGCACGCCGCAAGAGCGCCTTGCGTCCATTGCGCGGGCCAGTTTCAACAATCGCAATTTTACCAAGGAAGCCATTCATGCCTGGCTGATCTTTTATTCGCTGGCTTTGCGATCCCCTGCCGCGCGGCGGTTGCTCTATATCTATCAAAGGCGGCTGCACAGCAATCTGGTTTACAATTTGCGCCCCCTGATCGGCGAGACTGCACCGGATGTCGCCCGACGCATTGGCGGTCTGATTGACGGTCTCTATTTGCGCTATGCGCTGGATACGTCATCAGACGACAATCAGGCGGCGTCTGAGCATGTCTTGCGGGCCATCGCGGCCGAATGCACCGAGATTCACGAAAATGAGGAAATATCCATCGATGAGGCCGACCCAAGCCCGATGGCTCCCATTGCCAACCCCCCGTTGGTCGGGGGACAGGAGTAGACTTATATGACATTGGCTTATCAGCCCAGAGCCAGCCACTTTGTGGATGGGCAATATTGTGAAGACTCCACCGGAGCTGCCATCGAGGTGGTCTATCCGGCCACCGGCGAGACCATTGCGCAGGTTCACAGCGCCACCACCGCGATTGTCGAACAGGCCATTGTTGCCGCTGAGGCCGCTCAGAAAATGTGGGCAAAACTGTCCGGCACAGAGCGGGGCCGGGTTCTGACCCGTGCCGCACAGATCCTGCGTGAGCGCAATCGCGAGTTGTCGGAAATCGAGACCCATGACACGGGCAAGCCTTTGTCGGAGACCCTTGTTGCCGATGCAGCGTCCGGTGCGGATGCGCTTGAATATTTCGGTGGCCTCGCAGGCACGTTGACCGGCGAGCATATTCCGGTTGCCGGGGGTGACTTTGTCTATACGCGCCGCGAAGCGCTTGGGGTCTGTGTCGGGATCGGTGCCTGGAACTATCCGATTCAGATTGCCTGCTGGAAGGCCGCACCGGCTTTGGCCTGCGGCAACGCGATGATCTTCAAGCCGTCCGAAGTCACCCCGCTGTCTGCCTTGAAGTTGGCCGAGATCCTGATCGAGGCCGGTGCCCCTGCTGGCCTGTTCAATGTGGTGCAAGGCTATGGGGATGTCGGCGCGGCCTTGGTGGCAGATCCGCGCATTGCCAAGGTGTCGCTGACCGGATCTGTGCCCACGGGGCAGAAGGTCTATGCCAGCGCGGCTTCGGGGCTCAAACATGCCACGATGGAGCTGGGCGGCAAATCGCCGCTGATCATTTTCGATGATGCCAATCTGGACAATGCGGTGTCCGCTGCGATCAATGGCAATTTCTATTCGACCGGTCAGATTTGTTCCAATTCGACCCGTGTCTTCGTGCACGAGTCCATCAAGGATGTGTTTCTGGCTCGCCTGTCCAAACGGATGGAATTGGCCATCATCGGCGATCCGATGGATGAGGCAACCACCATTGGGCCGATGGTCTCCGAGCGTCAACGCGCGATCACTCTGGGCTATATCGACAAAGGCCTTGAAGAAGGTGCAACCTTGGTCGCCGGTGGCAAGGCCATTGACGGGGCCGGTTATTATATCGAGCCGACGGTGTTCGCTGACGTGACCGATGAGATGACCATCGCGCGGGAAGAAATTTTCGGACCCGTCATGTCTGTTCTGTCCTTCCGGGATGAACAGGAGGTTGTCGATCGGGCGAATGCGACCGCATTCGGTCTGGCAGCAGGCGTCTTTACCAGTGATTTGACCCGGGCTCACCGCGTTGTCGAGCGGTTTGAAGCCGGGACTTGTTACATCAACACTTTTAATCTGACCCCGGTCGAGGCGCCGTTTGGTGGCGTCAAGATGTCGGGTGTCGGGCGTGAAAATTCCAAGGCCGCGATTGAGCATTATAGCCAGTTGAAGTCGGTTTATGTCTGTCTTGGTGATACGGAGGCTCCCTTTTGATGCGCGCGGATTATGTAATTATTGGGTCCGGTTCTGCCGGTAGTGCGACGGCCTATCGGCTTGCCGAAGCAGGCAAATCGGTGATCGTCATCGAACAGGGTGGCACGGATATTGGTCCCTTTATCCAGATGCCGGCTGCTCTGTCCTATCCCATGAACATGCCCATTTACGATTGGGGCTTCAAAAGCGAGCCTGAGCCCCATCTGGGTGGCCGGTCGCTTGTGACGCCTCGGGGCAAAATCATTGGTGGCACATCGTCGATCAACGGCATGGTTTATGTGCGCGGTCATGCCTGTGATTATGACGATTGGAACGAGAATGGCGCGTCTGGTTGGTCCTATGCGGATGTGCTGCCCTATTTCAAACGCATGGAGCAATGGCATTCCGGTGGCCATGGGGGGGATGCCGACTGGCGTGGCAAGGACGGCCCGCTGCATGTTTCGCGGGGGCCGCGCGACAATCCGCTGGTTTCCGCCTTTGAAGAAGCCGGTCGTCAGGCTGGCTATCAAATGACCGCGGATTACAATGGCGAGAAGCAGGAGGGCTTTGGCCCGCTTGAGGCCAATATCTGGAAAGGCACCCGTTGGTCTTGCGTCAAGGCCTATCTCAAGCCTGCGCTTCAAGGTGGTAAATGCGAGCTGGTCAAGGCTTTTGCCCAGAAAATCGTGATTGAGGATGGCAAGGCGACGGGCGTCGAAGTCCACCGGCGCGGCCAGACCGAAGTGATCCATGCCAATTGCGAGGTTATCGTCGCTGCATCCTCCATCAACTCGCCCAAGCTGTTGATGCTGTCCGGCATTGGCCCTGCGGCGGAGCTGGCGGCGCATGATATCGACATCGTTGCGGACCGGCCCGGTGTTGGCAAGAATCTTCAGGATCATCTGGAGCTTTATATCCAGCAGGCCTGTATCCAGCCGATCACCCTGTTCAAATACTGGAACCTGATTGGCAAGGCGCTGATCGGTGCGCAATGGCTGTTCACCAAAACCGGACTGGGCGCGTCGAACCAGTTTGAAAGCGGGGCTTTTGTCCGCACGGCCGCCGGGGTGAAATATCCCGACATTCAATTCCACTTCCTGCCCATCGCTGTGCGCTATGACGGGCAGGTGGCTGCCGAAGGCCATGGTTTTCAGGCGCATGTCGGGCCGATGCGGTCAAAATCCCGCGGCGAAGTCACCTTGCGCTCCGCTGACCCGCGACAGGATCCGAAAATTCTGTTCAACTACATGTCGCATGAAGAGGATTGGCGCGATTTCCGCACCTGCATTGAGTTGACCCGCGAACTGTTCGGGCAGGAGGCCTTTGCACCCTATCGCGGCAAGGAAATCCAGCCCGGTGCAGAGGTCACGTCTGAAGAGGCGCTCAATGACTTTATCCGTGAGCATGTAGAGAGTGCCTTCCATCCTTGCGGTACCTGCAAGATGGGAGCGAAAGACGATCCGATGGCGGTTGTCGACCCGGATCTCAAGGTCATTGGCGTTGAGGGACTTCGCGTCGCTGACAGCTCCATCTTCCCGCAAATCACCAATGGCAATCTCAACGCCCCATCCATCATGGTCGGCGAGAAGGCGGCCGATCATATCCTTGGCCAGATGTTGCCGCGCGATGAAAGCCAAGCCTGGATTCATCCAGATTGGCAGACCAGCCAGCGATAGTTCCACGCCCTTTCCCAAGGCGCAAAAAACACAGACGCGCCTTGGGACCTTGCCGGCCAGTCAGGCAGAAAGATGGTTCATCTTTTCACTGGACAGGCGCGATCAACAAGATCGCGGTGGTTTCTCCGCCTTCTCCTCCTTCATTTCGGGGCGTCTATAGCCCGATTACCCTTCGGCCTGATGGTTTTTTGACACTTGGTGTCAAAAGGTTGGCATTAGATGGGATGATACTTTCCATGATTGTCAGTGGGGACCATGGGCTCGTTCAGGCTCGAACTTGTGTCGACGAAAGACATCCGCTGCATCGGATAGAGGAGCTCATATCCCTATTGTGATGGGGCCCAACCCATTGAGGTGGATCACTTGTCCGCCATGTTTTTCAAGCACGTTTGGTTTTGAACAGCTATTTCCAAATTCAGCTGCGACATAATATCCTCAATGCAACGAAAAATTGGATAAGATGCATCTTGGAATGTTAAAATAGTATCGAACGCATGTCGGAAACTGCGTACGGTAAATTTGCATATCAAAGAGCGCCCAAGCTCTTTTCTGGGCAGGGTTTAACCTCAGCCTCGGTCTGATTTGGCCAAAATCTCCCGTTTTTGACGACAGTTTCTGATTTCCAATGGTTAATTATTCTTGAAAAGTTCATGTTTTATAATGGCTTGCGCGGATCGCCTATGCCAATATTCACATTGGCTGGTCAAAAAAGTATTATATAAAACTCCGTAGTGATGTGGAGTTATTGGAAATATCTGACCTATACTCGCTTACAAGACGACGATCGTTTGCACCCTTGGGAGGGGGTGGATTGGCGTTAATGGGAGGATAGGATGCAGCCAGATCTTGAGTTGGTGCATATTCGAAAAGGTGAGTCTTTTGCCGCCTGGCAGCACGGATATCCATTCCGCACTGTCCGCTGGCATTATCACCCGGAATATGAAATTCATCTCGTTGTTTCGACGTCCGGCAAATATTATGTCGGCGATCATATCGGCCAGTTCAAGCCGGGCCAGCTCGTCATGACCGGTCCCTATCTGCCGCAAAACTGGATCAGCGAGATTCCCGAAGGCAGCTTTCACCATCGCCGCAGTCAGGTCATCCAGTTCTCCGAACCCTTCATCGAAGATGCCATGGATGCCATTCCTGAAATGGCCTCTTTCCGTCCGATGCTTGAGCGGAGCCAACGTGGCCTTCTGTTCGACAACGAGACCGGCAATTCGATCGAACCTGTGCTCAGTCAACTGGTGGATGCAACGGGGATCAAGCGGATTGCCCTGTTTTGCGAGATCGTCGACACACTGCTTCGGGCGCCGGAGCCGCAAGTTCTTGCCAGCCTCAACTTCCAGCTGGAAATGGGCGGCGCTGATGATACGGGCATCAATCGGGCGATCCATTTCCTGCGGGAAAATCTGACCAAGCCGATCACCGAAGCGGATCTTGCGGACCTGACCGGGCAGAGCCAAAGCTCCTTCTCGCGGTCCTTCAAGCGCCATACGGGCATGACGCTGGTTCGCTACAAGAACCAGCTCAGGATCGATCTGGCCTGTCACATGCTGCTGTCGGACGTCGACGCTCGCATCGCTGACATTTGTTACGATGTCGGCTTTGCCAACCTGTCCAACTTCAACCGACACTTCCAAAAGCTCAAGGGGATGTCCCCGTCGGAATTCCGAACCTCTTTTGCGGCGAATAATGTGGTCCGTATGACAGGGTAGGTTTTTTAAAAACGCTTTTGATTTCAACCATGTCGCAGAATAACACTCTGCGCAAACGGGTAAGTATTGCCCACTTCACAAACGGGAGGAACCCAGATGAAGAAACTGCTTAAAACCGTATCGGTGGCCGCGCTTGGCCTGATGGCTTCGACCATGATGTCTGCTGCCGCTGACGGCAAATTGAAAATCGGCATGACATTTCAGGAAATGAACAACCCTTATTTCGTTTCCATGCATGAAGCGCTGAAAGAAGCTGCGGCTTCGCTGAATGCTGATCTGGTTGTCACCGATGCGGGTCATGATGTTGCCAAACAGCTTTCCGATGTGGAAGACATGTTGCAGCAGGATATTGATATCCTCCTTTTGAACCCGACCGACAGCGCCGGCATCGAAGCCGCTGTGACCATGGCCAAGGAAGCGGGTGCCATCGTCGTGGCAGTGGATGCCAACGCCAATGGTCCGGTTGACACCTTCGTTGGGTCCAAAAACCGCGATGCTGGCTACATGTCCTGCAAATATATGGCGGAGGCTCTGGGTGGCAAAGGGGAAGTGGCCATTCTGGATGGTATCCCGGTGGTGCCGATCCTGCAACGCGTCGAAGGCTGCAAAGCTGCTCTGGGTGAATTTGCCGATATCAAACTGGTCGATACACAGAATGGCCGCCAGGACCGTTCGGTTGCCCTTGGTGTTGTCGAAAACATGATCCAGTCCCATCCGAAACTGGCAGGGATCTTTTCCGTTAATGACGGTGGTGCCATGGGTGCGCTGGCTGCCATTCAGGGATCGGGTCGCGACATCAAGCTGACCTCGGTTGACGGTGCGCCTGAAGCCATTGACGCCATCAACAATGGCACGCCATTCATCGAAACCACCGCTCAGTTCCCACGCGATCAGATCCGCGTCGGTTTGGGCATGGCTTTGGCCCAGCTCTGGGGTGCTCGCGTTGTGCCGTCTGAAGTGCCGATCGACGTTCGTGTGATCGACGCCAAGAATGCCAAAGGCTTCAGCTGGTAATCTGGACCTCCCAAGACCACTCCCGCCGCTTCTTTGGTGGGGGTGGTTCTCTCACTCCAACCTATTGGACTGTCCTATGCTGCAAATGAACGGGATCAAGAAACGCTTCGGCTCTATCGAAGTCTTGCATGGCGTTGATCTTGAGGTGCGCGCGGGGGAAGTGCATGCGCTTCTGGGCGAGAATGGTGCTGGCAAATCGACTTTGATGAAAGTCCTGTGTGGTATTATCAAGGAGAGCGAAGGCACCATCAGGATCAATGATGAGCTTCACTCCTTTGCCAATTATGACGCGGCCATTGCGGCTGGCGTCGGCATCGTGTTTCAGGAATTCAGTCTCATTCCTTATCTGACGGCCATCGAAAATATGTTTCTGGCCAGAGAGATGACCACTCGGCTCGGGCTTCTGGATCGCAAGGCCATGCGCAATCGGGCGCGCGAAATCCTCGCTCGGCTTGATGTGGACCTGCCGCTCAATGTGCCGGTGGCCAATCTGTCGGTTGCCGAACAGCAATTTGTCGAAATCGCTAAGGCCTTGTCGCTGGAAGCGCGGATCTTGGTGCTGGATGAACCAACCGCAACGCTGACGCCGTCTGAGGTGGAGCATCTGTTTAAGGTGATCCGCGAATTGCGCCGGGATGGGGTGGCGATTGTCTTCATTTCCCATCACATGGAAGAAATTTTCGAGATTTGCGACCGCATCACCGTATTGCGCGACGGGCATTATATTGCCACCCATGACGTTGCCGATGTGGATGTGGACCGTTTGGTGGAGCTGATGGTCGGTCGGCGGATCGAGCAGAGCTTCCCGCCGAAACCAGAGATCGACATGAGCGGCGAGCCGGTGCTGGATGTGAGTGAACTGCAATTGTCAAAAGCAAGCCCGGTGTCCTCCTTCCAATTGCATCAAGGCGAAATTCTCGGCTTTGCCGGTTTGGTCGGGTCCGGGCGCACCGAGACTGCCTTGGCGATGATCGGGGCGCATCCGTCCGTCACCTGCAATGTCAAGCATAATGGCAAGGAAGTGCGCTTTTCCGAGCCTGCTGATGCGCTGGCCCATGGCATCGGGCTGTTGCCCGAAAGCCGTAAGGAACAGGGGCTGGTGACCAGCTTCTCGATCCTGCGCAATGTCTCGATCAACAATTACGGCAAATATCGCAAGAATGGGGTCTTTATCGACCTCAAAAAGGAAGTGCTGTGCACCAAAGAGGTGATGGCACAGGTGCGGGTCAAGGCCAATGGCCCCAGCGATCCGCTCGATACCCTTTCGGGGGGCAACCAGCAAAAGGTGGTGGTGGCCCGCTGGCTGAACCACACCATGAATGTCCTCATTTTTGATGAACCCACCCGCGGCATTGATGTCGGGGCAAAGGCTGAAATCTATCAGCTGATGCGCGACCTGACCGAGCAAGGGTGTTCCATCATCATGATTTCCTCGGAGCTGCCGGAAATTCTCGGCATGTCCGACCGGGTCTGTGTCTTTCGTGACGGCGGCATTGTCGACACGGTCGAAGGCGCCAACATCAACTCGGAAAAAATCATGACGCTCGCAACGACCGGGAGACAAGACAATGTCGCATAATGAAATTATCAGCGAGGCCGGGAAGGCACCAGGCATGAACCAGAGTTTCAATTTCCGTGACTATCTGCATTCGCCGCTGGTCCTGCCGTTGGCCGGTTTGATCGTGGTGTCCATCATGATGGGTATTGCGAGTGAGAATTTCTTCAGCATTTCCAACATTTTCAATGTGCTCCGGCAGGTGTCGATCATTGGCATTCTGGCGGTTGGCATGACCTTTGTCATTCTCACCGGCGGGATTGACCTCTCGGTCGGTGCCGTGATGGCCCTGTCTGGGACGATTTGTGCCGGGTTGATTGTCCATGGCGACATGTCTGGGGGCATTGGGCTTTTGGGCGGCACAGCGGTCGGGATCGGCTTTGGCCTGATTAACGGGGCGATGGTGGCGTGGGGGCGCATGCCCGCGATCATTGTGACGCTCGCGACGATGGGCATCGCCCGAGGTCTGGGGCTGATCTATTCGGGTGGCTATCCGATCAGCGGGTTGCCAAGTTGGATTTCGTGGTTCGGCATTGGCAGGATTGGCGATATTCCGGTGCCGGTGATCCTGATGGTGGTGATCTATTTCTGCGCCTGGGTGCTGTTGCAGCGTACGCCGTTCGGTCGCCATGTCTATTCGATTGGTGGGAATGAGACGGCTGCTCGTCTGTCGGGCGTCAAGACCCAATGGATCAAGCTGGCCATCTATACCATTTCCGGCTTCACCTCGTCGCTGGCGGCGATCGTGCTGACTGGTCGGCTGATGAGTGGTCAGCCCAATGCCGGGGTCGGCTTTGAGCTTGATGCCATCGCGGCTGTGGTGCTGGGCGGCACGTCGATTGCCGGGGGGCGTGGTCTGATCCTTGGCACCCTGATCGGCGCAATCCTGTTGGGAATCCTCAATAATGGTCTCAATCTGATGGGCATCAATCCGTATCTGCAAGATGTCATCAAGGGCTGCATCATTCTGCTGGCCATCTATATCGGTCGCGAATGGCGCTGATGGTCCCAGGCTTAAAGGCGTCTCGAGGTCTGACTTGAGACGCCGATGACTGACTGAGCAACAGAAATTTCAAAACCCACTTGCAACGACAAGTGACCTTTCGGTGAGGGCTCTCTCCGGGAGACGGGGGAAGTCGCGCTTTTTTCAGGCTGATTGGCCAGATGTCTGAGCTGTTCTTGCCCCACGAACTGCGCGGGTGGGACGCGGAAAGATGAGAGGTTCAAAATGGATTTCAAGGGAAAATCGGTGGTGATCACCGGCGCCAGCAAGGGCATTGGCTATGCCACCGCCTGCTTGCTGGCGAAACGCGGGGCCAAGATTGTCGGCATCGCCCGCTCAGAGGATGGGTTGGCCAAACTGGCAGCGGAAACAGGCGCGCGCACCATCGCGGCGGATTTCAGCAAGGCAAGCGATGTGCGCCGGGCCATGCAGGAGGCAATGGGCGGTGAGGCCCCTTGCGATTATCTGGTCAATTGTGCCGGTACCAACATTCTTGAAAGCGTCCTCGACATGACAGACGAGGGCTGCGAGGCGGTGCTGAATCTTAATTTGCGGGCCGCGCTGATTGCAGCGCAGGAGTTCGCCAAGGCACGGGTGGCCGCAGGCGGTGGCGGGGTGATCGCCAATATCACCAGCATTGCCGGGCATCGGGGCTTTGAGGCCCATGTCTGCTACGCCGCCTCGAAAGCCGGGCTCGAAGGCGCGACGCGGGTGATGGCCAAGGAGCTTGGGCCCCATGGCATCCGCGTGGTGGCCGTCGCCCCGACCATCACCTTGACCGATCTGGCGATCGAGGCCTGGAGCGATCCGGTCAACAGCCAGCCAATGATGGTGCGTCATCCAATCAACCGCTTTGCCGAGCCTGAAGATGTTGCACGCAGCATCGCGATGGTCTTGAGCGATGACGCCGCGATGGTGACAGGGTCTGTCCTGTCTGTCGATGGCGGGTTTCTGGCGGTCTGACACATCAACTTCACGATTTCATCCAAGTAAGGAGCAAGACAATGGCAGTGTCCATGGAAGGCAAAATCGCAGCAATCACCGGTGCCGCTTCTGGTATCGGTTTGGCATCAACCAAGGCCCTTCTCGATGCAGGGGCGACCGTGGTCATGGTCGACCGCGATGCAGAGGCCCTTGCACGGCTGACCGCCGAGCTGGGCGACAAGGCGATTGCTCAAGTGACCGATCTGCTTGATCGGGATAGCTGTGCGAACATGGTTCCGGAAATCCTTGAAAAAGTTGACCATGTCGACATCCTCTATTGCAATGCAGGGATTTATATCGGCGGGGACCTGATCGACACCGATACGGATTCCATCGACCGGATGCTCAATCTCAACGTCAATGCGGTGATGAAGAATGTCCGCGATATGGCGCCACACATGATTGAGCGTGGGGTTGGCGACATCATGGTCACCTGCTCGATTGCCGGTCACTTCCCCACGCATTGGGAGCCGGTTTATGCGGGATCGAAATGGGCGATCACCTGCTTTGTCCAGACCATGCGTCGGCAGATGATCCCGCATGGCATCCGCGTCTCGCAGGTGTCTCCGGGTCCGGTCATTTCCGCTCTGTTGGCCGACTGGCCCGAAGAAAATCTGCGCAAAGCCAAGGAATCCGGCAGCCTGATCGAGGCAACGGAAGTGGCCGATGCGGTGATGTATATCCTGACCCGCGACCGCAATGTCACCATTCGCGACATGCTGGTTCTGCCAACCAACTTTGATCGTCTCTGAGGCCTCTCAGAGTTTTGGGGGGCAACCCCCAAGGGCAAGGCAGGCGCGGGGCCGGGTGGCTCCAACGGATCTGATCAACCGCCACCCAGTCGGTCTGGTCAGAGACGGCCCCCGATGCTTTGCCCGACTTGAGAGGCGGCGTGCTGGTGCCGCCTCTTATCTCCAATTGCTTTTAAAGGATCCGCATCATGGCAACTTGTTTCATGGGTATTGACGTCGGTACGGGCAGCGCACGCGCCGGGATTTTTGATCAAGCTGGCCGCATGCTCGGCACGGCCAAATGCGACATCACGGTTTTTCATGAGCCGGGCTCGCGGGTGGAGCAGTCTTCTAGCGAGATCTGGCAGGCTGTTGCCACTGCCAGTAAGGGCGCCTTGGTGCAAGCCGGAATTGATCCGGCCGATGTGGTTGGTGTCGGCTTTGATGCGACCTGCTCGCTGGTGGTCTTGGGCGAGGGGGGCACGCCTTTGCCGATTGGTGATGATGCCAACGGGGATCGTGACATCATCGTCTGGATGGATCATCGCTCGATTGAACAGGCTGAGCGGATCAACAAAATGGGCCACAGGGTTCTGGATTATGTCGGCGGCATCATCTCACCGGAAATGGAAACGCCCAAATTGCTTTGGCTGAAGGAACACAAGCCTGAAATTTTCGCCAAGGCATGGCGCTTCTTTGATTTGACGGATTTTCTCACTTGGCGGGCGACGGGCAGCGACGCGCGCTCCATTTGCACCGTGACCTGCAAATGGACCTATATGGGCCATGAAGCCAGCTGGGACGCGGATTATTTCACCAAGATCGGCCTTGGTGTGTTGGCCGAAGAAGGGTTCGAGCGGATCGGCACGCAGGTGGTTGATGCCGGGACGCCGCTTGGCACAGGCCTGACGGCGGAGGCTGCGGCGGACCTTGGTCTGGTGGCCGGAACCGCTGTCGGGGCTGGTCTGATTGACGCCCATGCGGGTGGCATTGGCACGGTGGGGGCTACGGGCGCGGGCAAACCGCAGGACAATCTGGGTTATGTCTTTGGCACCAGCTCCTGCACCATGACCTCGACCGACGAGCCGGTCTTTGTGCCCGGTGTCTGGGGGCCTTATTTCTCGGCCATGGTGCCGGGGCTGTGGCTGAATGAAGGGGGGCAGTCGGCGGCGGGCGCTGCCATTGCCCAATTGCTGACCTATCATCCGGCTGCTTTTGAAGCGGGTGCATTGGCCAAGGCAGAGGGATGCGCGCTGCCCGATTGGTTGGCGGCCCGTGCTGTGGCCATGGCCGGGGCTGACAAGGCCAGGGCCGATAAGACGGTGGCTTCCTTGGCGGACGGGATGCATGTGGTGCCGGAATTTATCGGCAACCGCGCCCCTTATGGCGACCCACACACCCGCGCGGTGATTGCGGGCCTTGGCATGGAAGCCGATATCGACAATCTGGTGGCGCTCTATGTGGCAGGTGTCTGCAGCCTTGGTTATGGCTTGCGACAGATCATCGAAGCGCAGGCGGAAGCGGGCGCCAAGATCCAGTCGATCGTCATCAGTGGCGGCGCGGGGCGCAGTGACCTTGTGCGGCAATTGCTGGCGGACGCGACCGGGGTTCGGGTGGCAGCCCCCGCAACGGAAGAGCCGGTCCTACTTGGCTCGGCCATTCTGGGCGCGGTGGCTGGCGGTGCCTTTGGCACGGTGGCCGATGCCATGGCCGCGATGTCGTCGATTGCGGCGGATTATCCACCCGCCGATGGGGCGGCACGGACCTATCACGACACACGCTATGATCTGTTCAAGCGGTTTCAAAATCTGGCCCGTGAGGCCGCCGTGCGGTCGTGACTGGCTGGTGGAGGAACAGGAGCAAAGGTCATGGGCAACTGGTCACAAGCCACCCAGTTTGATCAATCGACGGCAATAGAAGAGATTGTCTTCTTCGCCAATCGTCTGCTTGAGGGCTCACGACCGGTACGGTTGCTGGTGGGGGAGGATGGCTTTGGCCGCTCGATGTTGCTCGACCTTGCTCGCCATACGGTTTGCGCCAAACAGGCCGCGGTTCTGACTGTGTCAGTTGTGCCGCAAGACGGCTATGGCTGGGGTCTCGACCCTGATTTTGCCACCGGTTTGGCGCAAGGCGGGCAACAAGGGCTCAAAGCCATGGCAGCGTTGTTGGATCGCTTCTTTGCTGGGGTGAGGGCGCAAGCCAATCGCCACAGGGGTGATGAGCATGCCATAATCCGAAAACGGCTGGAGGTCTTGCGGCCGTTGACTGGTGGACGCCATTTGTCTCACCGCCTTCTCTCCTACTGGCAGGCATATGGGGAAGGCGATCAAAGGCAAATGGCGCTCGCCTTGTCACAGCTTGGTCAGCCGGTGGCGGGGATCAGTCCAATTGATCAGCTGAGTTTGATGTCTGTCCTTTGTCAATTAAGCGGTGTCGCCGGAGTGCTGATCATTCTGCGTGGAGAGGATGATGCGTCGCTGATGCAGGCCTTTGATGCGGTTTCCAATTTTGCGCAGCCGGGCTGTCCGTCGGAACTTTTCCTGCAAAGGATGGGCTTTCTGGTGGTGGCCAATCCCGCCGCTTTGCATCGAAGGGAAAGTCAGGCCTTGATGGACATTAGCCCTCATGCCATGCGGTCGGCGATAGAGCAAGGAGGCCGTCTGGTCACCCAGATCCATCGCCTGTCCATCAATGTGCCAAGGCTCTGTGTTGAGGACTATTTGCGGGCCTGACGGGCTTTATAAAAAGCGTGAGATCATCAGGCGAATTATGGCCTGCTGATCAGTGGTATGGTCGATGTCGGGAAGAGGTCTGGATGGTGAGCAGGCCGCTTGTGCCGGAGCGGCCCGTCAGCAATCCTAGCGCTTGGGTGCGCGGCGTGTGACAGTGTCCGGGCGGCCGGGCAGGGCAAGTTTGGGCAAATCGCGGGGCTTTTGGGAAATGACCTTGCCCTTGGCGATGACCGTCAGCCGGGTGGCGCGCAGGCGGATGGCGTCGATCGGGTCATTGGCGTCGAGAAGGACGAGGCTCGCCTTCTTGCCCACCGCGAGGCCATAATCCTCAAGGCCCATAATCGCGGCGCTGTCGATGGTCACCATGTCGAAGCATTTGCGCATGTCTGCCGGGCTGGTCATTTGCGCCACATGCAGGCCCATGAAGGCGACGTCGAGCATGTCGGCGGTGCCGAGCGAATACCAAGGGTCAAGCACGCAATCCTGACCAAAGCCGACGCGGATGCCGTGCGCCAGCATTTCCGGCACGCGGGTCTGGCCGCGGCGCTTGGGATAGGTGTCGTGGCGACCTTGCAGGACAATGTTGATCAGCGGATTGGGGATGGCGGAGACTTCGGCCTCGGCGATCAGCGGCAGCAATTTCGAGACATAATAATTGTCCATCGAATGCATTGAGGTCAGGTGCGAGCCAGCGACCCGACCTTGCAGGCCCAAACGCTGGGTTTCATAGGCCAGCTGCTCAATATGGCGTGACAGCGGATCGTCACTTTCATCGCAATGCATGTCGACCATCAGGCCGCGCTTGGCAGCCACTTCACAGAGCTCGGTTACCGAACGGCGGCCATCTTCCATGGTGCGCTCAAAATGCGGGATGCCACCGACAATGTCGACGCCCAGATCGAGCGCCCGCAAGGTGCAGTCCTTGGCGGTGGGGGAGCGGAAATAGCCATCCTGTGGGAAGGCGACCAGCTGCAGATCGATATAGTCTTTGACCTTGTCGCGGACGGACAAAAGGGCGCGGACGCCTTTCAGCCCGTCTTCGTCGGACGTGTCGACATGGGTGCGGATGGCCAGCAGGCCCATGGATGCCGCCCAGTCGCAATAGGCGAGCGCCCTCGTTTCGATGTCTTCTTCGGTCTGGATCGGCTTGAGCTCGCCCCACAGATTGATGCCTTCAAGCAGGGTGCCGGAGGCATTGATGCGCGGGGTGCCATAGGACAGGGTGGCGTCCATATGGAAATGCGGGTCGACAAGGGGCGGGGCAACAAGAATGCCCGACGCGTCGATGATCTCGCCCGCTTCGGCCGTGATGTTGGGCTCGATGGCGGCGATTTTGCCGTCTTTGATGGCGATGTCGGCAATGGAGCCGTCTTTTATAGAGCCGTCCTCTCGGACTTTGCTGGGCAGTGTGCCGCCCTTGACGATGAGATCAAACATTATCGTTCCCCCTTGAGATATGGGATCATCAGTGCCTTTGGATAGGTGGCACGACGGGCCATGATGATCAAGGCAAGAATGGACAGAAGATAGGGCATCATCAGGAACAGCTGATAGGGCAGAACGCCGCCGGTTACCTGCTGCAGGCGGATCTGATAGGCATCAAAGGCGGCAAAGAGAATAGCCCCCAACAGGGCCTTGCCCGGACGCCAAGAGCCAAACACCACCAGCGCGATGCAGACCCAGCCACGGCCATTGACCATCTCAAAGAAGAAGGAGTTGAAGGCCGACATGGTGAGGAAAGCGCCGCCAACGGCCATCATGGCGCTGCCGCACATGACCGCGCCCATGCGGATGGCGACGACAGAAATGCCCTGCGCTTCGACGGATTCTGGATTTTCGCCGACCGCACGGACCGCAAGGCCGAGCGGGGTGCGATAGAGAATATAGGCCACGAGCGCCACGCAGACGAAGCTGAGATAGGTGAGCGGTGTCTGGGCAAATAAGGCTTCGCCAATCACCGGCAGAGACGACAGGCCCGGAATGGCATAGGGCTCGAAGGCTTCGATTTTCGGTGGCGAGGTGACCTTGGGCAGCACCAGTCGGTAGGTATAATAGGTGAGCGAGGTGGCAAGCAGGGTGATGCCGATGCCCGTCACATGCTGGGACAGGGCAAGGGGCACGGTCAAAAGTCCATGCAGCGCCCCGATGGCGAGGCCAACAGTGGCAGCAACAAAGACGCCAAGCCAGAGATCGCCGCCGAGATAGACGGTGACCCAGCCAGCAAAGGCCCCGGCGGTCATGATGCCTTCGATGCCAAGATTGAGAATGCCCGCCCGTTCGCAGACCAATTCGCCCATGGTGGCGAAAATCAGCGGCGAAGCGATGCGGATGACGGCGACCCAGAAAGAGCTGGTCAGCAGGATGTCTAAAGCCTCAAGCATGGTCTATCTCCAGCGGATCCGGAAGCGGGTCAACATAATGGCCGTGACCATGGTCAAAAGGGCGGTTGCGACCATCACATCGGCAATATAGCTCGGCACGCCTGCGGTGCGGCTCATGGCATCGGCCCCGACAAAGATGCCGGAGACGAAAATGGCCGACAAGATGACCCCAAGCGGGTTGAGCATGGCCAGCATGGCGACGACGATGCCGGTATAGCCATAGCCCGGCGACAGGTCGAGGCTGAGGCTGCCTTTGAGGCCCGCAACTTCGGAAAAGCCAGCCAGTGCGGCGATGCCGCCGGACAGAAGGGCGGTTTTCATCAGCACGCCATTGACGCTGATGCCCGCAAAGCCCGACGCATTTGGATTGTGGCCGACGGCGCGCATTTCAAAGCCGAGGGTGGTTTTCTTCATGATCACCCAGAGGAAGATCGCCGCGCCAACCGCGATGACAAAGCCATAATGCAGGCGCTTGCCTTTGACCACACGGGACAGGGTGGCGGCATCGTCAACCGCTTCGGATTGTGGCCAGCCGAGACCCATCGGGTCTTTGAGGGGACCTTCGAGCAGCATCGACACAAATAGCAGGATGACAAAATTGAGCAAAAGCGTGGTGACGACTTCATCGACGCCAAAGCGGATTTTGAGGAAAGCCGGTCCCAGCAGCATCACTGCGCCAGCCAGCATGGAGGCGGCCATGATGGCGGGGATCAGCAAATAAGAGGGAAGCGGTAACGCGCCGGTGCCCATCAGGATGGTGACCACGGCGCCGATATAAAGCTGGGCTTCAGCGCCGATATTCCACAGCTTGGCGCGGAAGGCGACGGCGACCGCAAGGCCGGTGAAGATCAGCGGGGTGGCGCGGGTCAGGGTTTCGAAAAAGGCAAATTGCGAGCCAGCCGCGCCTTTGGCCACCAGATAGAAGACCGAGAAGGGCGACGCACCTGCCATCAAGACGAGGATGGAGGAAAAAATCAGGGTCGCGAGGATCGCGCCAACCGGATAGAGGATGGAGGCAGCGAGCGATTTGGTGTCTTTGGGTTCCAGTCTCATGCATCGGCCCCCTTCTTGTGGCCAGCCATCAAAATGCCGAGCTCTTTGATGCTGCGTTCGCCGCGCGCCGATGGGGCGGACAATTTGCCCTGACTGATGACAACGATCTTGTCGGACAGCAGGCGGATTTCGTCGAGATCCTCGGAAATCAGCAGAATAGCCGCGCCGTTGCTGCGAGCTTCGAGTAGCTTTTGGTGGACATAATTGACCGCGCCGACATCAAGGCCACGGGTCGGCTGGGCGGCGACGATCAATTTGGGGTGGCTGTCGAGCGCCCGGGCGAGAATGAGCTTTTGCATATTGCCGCCGGATAGCAGCCGGATGGGGGCGTCCGGTGACGGGCATTTGACATCATAATCGGCGATGGCCTGCTCGGTGAAGGCGCGGGCCTTGGCTTTGTTCATCCAGCCCAAACGGGAATAGGGGGCGTCGCGGTAATTTTCCAAAATGGTATTTTCGAGGATCGACATGTCGCCGATGGTGCCGGTGCTGTGGCGATCTTCGGGGATGCGGCCAATGCCTGCGGCCAGTGCCTTTTGTGGCGACCAGTCTTCGATATAGGAACCGCAAAAGAGCATGTCGCCGCTTTCGGGCGCCAGCATGCCGGACAGCAAGGCCGACATGGCAACCTGCCCATTGCCGGAGACGCCTGCAAGGCCGGTGATTTCGCCTTCATGCAGGGTGAGGGTGATGTCATCAAGGCGGGTGGCGGTGCCGATTTGCGGGGTGGTGACCGCCATCAATTCAAGCACCGGCGCGCCGGGTTCCTTGCTTTCGACGACGGGCAGCGGGATTTCTTCGCCGACCATCAATTCGGCCAGCTCGTGGCGGTCGGTCTCAGTGGTGACGCGCTCGCCGGACAATTTGCCGGAGCGCAGGACCAGCACGCGGTCGCTGATTTGCATCACTTCGTTCAATTTGTGGGAGATGAAGACCACGGACAGGCCGTCACGGATCAGATGGCGCAGGGTTTCGAACAGCGCGTCTGTTTCCAGCGGGGTGAGCACTGCGGTCGGCTCATCAAGGATTAGAATGCGGGCATTGCGATAGAGCGCCTTGAGGATTTCGACCCGCTGGCGTTCGCCAACCGTCAGATCGGAAATCATCGCATCCGGGTCGACCGTCAGGCCGAAATTGTCCGACAGCTCTAGAATGCGCTTGCGGGCCGCCTTGCGATCAAAGCGCAAAGACCAAAGGCTCTGGGTGCCAAGGGCGATATTGTCGAGGACAGAAAGATTGTCGGTCAGGGTGAAATGCTGGTGCACCATGCCGATGCCTGCCTCCAGCGCGGCTGACGGATCACCGGGCGTCAGGGGTGTGCCAAAGGCTTCGACATGGCCCTCATCGGCGACATAATGGCCGAAAAGGATATTCATCAGGGTGGTTTTGCCCGCGCCATTCTCGCCCAATAGGGCAATGACCTCGCCCTTCCGCAAGTCAAAGCTGACGGAATCGTTGGCGATCAGGGGGCCGAAGCGTTTGGTGATCGCATCGAGGCGGAGAACAATCTCCGCCTCTTGCATCTTGTCTTTTGTCATTAGCTTGATTTTGGCTCGGTGTCGTTGATTTCGACCACGAAGGATCCGTCCTTGATGGCGGCTTCCTTCTCGGCGACCAGCTTGAGGGCCGCTTCAGGGATTTTGCCTTCAAAGGTGCCGAATGGAGCAAGCGAGCAGCCGCCTTCTTTCATGAAGGAATAGATGCCGTAATTTTCGGCCTTGAAGTTGCCAGCTTTCAGCTGAGCGATGGCATGGTCGAGGGTTGGCTCGAAATGCCACAGGGCAGAGGCCACCACGGTCTCTGGATAATCGGCCTGGGTGTCGATGACGTTGCCAACGGCCAGCAAGCCTTTTTCCTTGGCGGCATCGGACACACCAAAGCGCTCGGCATAAAGCAAGTCAGCGCCAGCTTCGATCTGGGCGAAGGCGGTTTCCTTGGCTTTCGGAGGATCGAACCAAGAGCCGATGAAGGCGACCTGGAAGGTGATGTCCGGAGCGATTTCTTTGGCGCCTGCCATGAAGGCATGCATCAGGCGGTTGACTTCCGGGATCGGATAGCCGCCGACCATGCCGATGTTTTTGGACTTGGTCATGGCCCCGGCAATGATGCCGGACAGGTAGGAGGCGTCCTGAATGTAATTGTCAAAGACGGCGAAGTTTGGCGCATCGTCTTTTGGCATGAAGCTCGAGCCAAGCAGGAAGGAGACGTCCGGATAGTCGGCAGCCACGGCGCGGGCGGCTTTCTCAACGGCAAAGGCTTCGCCGATGATCAGCTTGTGGCCGGATTCGCAATATTCGCGCATGACGCGCTCATAATCGCTGTTGGAGACATTCTCGGAATAGACATAGGTGATGTCGCCACGGGCCTTGGCGGCTTCGGCGGCAACATGGATGCGGCTGACCCATTGCTGTTCAACCGGCACGGTATAGATGGCAGCGGTCGGAATCGGCTCAGCGGCCCATGCCTTCTGGCCAAAGGCCGCAAGGCTCAAGGCGAAGCCGCCAGAAAGCTGCATGAAGTGGCGACGTGAAAGCGAAGGCAGGAGGTTGGTGTCTTTGGCCATGTCAAATCCCTAAATGTCTGGTTGGTTTCCGGCAGCTTTGAGCAAATTGTGCCGTTTGACAAGTCGAATGTGATTATATTTTTATCAGCGAATTCTATTGCATACAATTTATGCAACGTCCACTGACTTCGCCTATTCCTATGGCAGCCGGATTGGAAAATCCTTCATGTAGACAAAGTTATCCAGAATGATGTGACTTGTCGGTGTCGCCAACCGCCTTCAGTGGAATGTTGTCAGAAGGAAAAAAGACCTCAAACCCGCTGGCGATGAGGAAAAGGAACCAGGTTGCAATAATTTTCCACGTTTCTTTTGATTGAAAAGGTGTGGTGAAGGATGTGCGCATAAATACTTAGCAATTAAAGGTGTTGAGAGGTTGCAATTCAATCTTTGCGTGCTTTTTGCGGTGTTTGGCTGGACTAATACTAATGATATTAAACGGAATTCCGAAGTTTTTGGTCTTTTTCTCCCAATATTTGCTAACCAATTGTATTGGTCATTGAAACTCGAAACGAATTTTTAAAATTTGAAATTTAATCTGGTGCTAACTCAAACATAGGTGGGCACCCTTATGATTACGTTCGTTTTCCTCGCCACGTCGCTTCTCATGACCTGTGCCATTGCGGCACGCAAGTCGGCACTTGAGCCTGTTGCGGTGAAGGCATGCGGGCGAAAAGACCGACGTTTGTGATCCGTCAGGACGTTCTCCGGGTAGAATCCTCCAATAAGCAATAACCAGCCAAAGGTGCGGCCATCAGAGCTCGCCTTCAACAGGAATGTCTGAGCCTTCATTTTGGACGTTCTAAATCGTTTTGGCGTCATAAAAAAAGGCGTGAAGACAAAAAGGACCAAGCGATGCTTAAAAATGTTTCTCTGACAATCAAGAGCCTGCTGTTCTTCATTTTGCTGGCGGTGATCGGTATCGGCGTGGGTGCCGTAGGTTTCTGGCAATCAGGTGCGGTCAAGGTGGCTGTGCAAGAGCGTCAAAGCATCGATAAACGGATCGGTGCCTTTGATGAGCTGCAAATGGAACTGGCCAATGAAGCCATTTCTCTCAAGAGTTTTCTGTTGACCGGTGATCTCAAAGAACTGGACGCGATGCGAAAGATTGACGCCGTCCTGACCGAACAGTTCCAGAAAATGAATTCGGAGAAAGGCATCGCGGAAATCGAAAAACTCTGGCTGACCTGGTCGGATGAGTTCGCCAAAAAACAGATTGATCATATGAGCGATCCGATGCGGGTGGATCTGGCGCGTGCCATCGAAGTGTCCGGTCAGAGCAACAAGCGCATCGAAGAAATGGTTGCCTTGATCGACAAACAGATTGCCGATCTGGAAAGCGTGCAGGGCCAGCTGACCATCAAGCAGAATGCTAAACTGGAATCGGTTTACAACTCGGCGGCCATCGGTCTGGTGTTGTTGGTGATCGCCACCGTGGTGCTGGGCGTGGTCAACAATATCGCAGTCTCTAAACCATTGCGCCAATTGACTGAAACGACTGAGTTCCTGTCTCAGGGCCATCTCGAAGTTGAAATTCCGCAGGAAAAACGTGCCGATGAAATTGGCCGCATGAACAGCGCCTTGACCGTGTTCCGCAACAGTCTTGCCCAAAACAGGCAGATGGAGGAAGAGGCCAAGCGCATTCAGGAACAAAGCGAGCTGGACAAAAAAGCCGAAATGCAGCGCATTGCCGGTGAGTTTGAACAAGCCGTTGGCTCCATCGCCCGGACGCTAGCTCAGACCTGTGGCAGCTTGCAGGACAAATCGCACGAATTGTCGAGCATCTCCAAAGATACCGCTTCGAAGTCCGAGGCCGTGACGCGTGCCTCTCAGGAAGCCAGCAGCAATGTGCAGGCGGTGGCTTCAGCGACCGAGGAACTGGCCGCTTCGATTGGTGAGATCAGTCAGCAGGTTGCGGATTCCGCTTCCCTTTCGGCAGAAGCGATGGCCGAGGTTGACGTCTCCAGTCAATCCATGGTGGCCTTGCAGAATGTGCTTCAGGAAGTGGGCAACGTGACCCGCCTGATCAATGATATCGCTGAACAGACCAACCTTCTGGCCCTGAACGCCACCATCGAGGCTGCGCGTGCCGGGGAAGCAGGGCGTGGGTTTGCCGTGGTTGCCGCTGAAGTGAAGGATCTGGCCAACCAGACCTCGAAAGCAACCGAGCAGATCGAGCAGCAGGTGGCAAACATGCAGTCTGTTGCCGGTCAGTCGATTGCCGCAACCAGCAATGTGACCGAGCGGGTCAAGGCGATCAATGAGCGGGTCAGTGAAATGGCCATTTCTGCTGATCAGCAGAATGTTGCCACCACAGATATTGCGCGCAATGTCAATGAAGCGGCCCAAGGCACCAGCCACGTGAATGAATCGATGGTCACGGTCGCAGGTGGTGCGGTCAATACCGGAGAGGTCTCTGCGACGATGAATGACCTTATCTCGAAAATGAACCAGCAGAATGAAACCCTGCAGCATGAGCTTGATGGCTTCATCAAGCGGTTGTTGGCGGCCTAAAGGCCGACGGGACCCCATTCAAGACAAAGAATAAACCTGAGGCCGGATCCCTCGACTGGATCCCTCTGAATGGCCGAAGCAGGGAGAAGAAAATGCGAATTTTGAGATTTTTCACGGTGATCTGTGCAATGGTCTGGGCCAATCTGGCTGTTGCTGCCGAGGCGCCTGACTTCAAGAAGATGGATTCCAAAGAGCTGTTTGCCATGATTGACAAATGGCTCGACAACGAAATTGTTCGGGTCAGCGTTCACGCCCACAATGCACTCTATGGCGATCTCGCGCAGGCCGAGGTAGACGCGCTGGACAAACAGTGGCGTGCCGAGCGCAAGCAGGTGATGAAGCCTCTGATTGCCTCCACCCTGTCGAGCCCGCTGTCGGTCTATCTGACCCGTATGCAGGGCCAAAATCTGGGTCTGTTTGTCGAGATCTTTGTGATGAACAAGAAGGGCCTCAATGTGGGGCAGTCTTCGATCACTTCGGATTTCTGGCAGGGCGACGAAGCCAAATTCCAGAAGACTTATGATGTCGGTCCTGATGCCGTCTTTGTTGATGAGCCTGAATGGGATGAAGACAACCATATTTGGCGGATGCAGATCAACAAGAGCCTTGTTGACCCGTCAACCAAGGAGCTGATCGGGGCGGCGACCATCGAGGTCAACCTGACCGAACTGGAACGCCGGTTGAAGGCGAAGGCCAACTGATCAATCGACACCGATGAACAACAAGCCCCTGCATCCGGATGATGCGGGGGCTTTTGTCATTTTGGGGCGGGACTATTGCCTGACGGTGTTGATTTCCCGCTTTTGCTCTGGCCATTAGGGCGCTAAGGTGGGCGCACCACAGGTTGAAAGAGGTTCGACATGGTGTCCCGATCCGGATTTGATGAATGGGTGCTCGACTGCGCCGAGGCTGTTTCCAAACGCAGCCGCGATCCCTCCACCAAGGTGGGCTGCGTCATCGTGCGGCCCGACAAGAGTTTTGCCGCGGTGGGCTATAATGGCTTTCCGCGCGGTATGGAAGATCGGGATGAATGGTATGAGGAGCGCGAGGAGAAATATGATCGCGTTGTTCATGCGGAGATGAATGCGCTCGCGGCGATGAAGGAAACCGCCAAGGGCTGCATCGTCTATGTCACCCATCCGCCGTGTAAGGAATGCACCAAATTCCTCGCCGCCCATCAGGTGGCCAAGGTCGTCTGGCGCCACAATGAGGGCATCCAGAACCGCTTTGATACCACGCGGTCCGAACAGATCCTGAATGACTGCGGTATTGCATTTTCCGTGGTGGGGTGAAGGGAAATCGAAATGAAGACAAGGCCCGCCACCTTGGCTGATGCCGACGCCATGAGCGATGTGCTGGATGAAATCTTTCGCGTGGGAAAACGAGCGTCCGCCGGTGATGCCGCAATGGTGCGTGAGTTTTATATCGAAGATCCGGATCGGGTATGCTGCACAGTGATGGAGGCGGATGACGGTTGCGTTCTGGGGTTTCAATCCCTCAAGCTGGTGCGGGCTGGCAATATCTATAACGCGCCCGTGGGCTGGGGCGTTATCGGCACGCATATTCGCCCCTCAGCTGCCCGGATGGGCATCGGCAAGCGACTGTTTGCAGTTTCGCTGAAGGCGGCGCAAGAGGCTGGCTTGAAGGACATCGAAGCGCAAATCGGGGCGGACAATGGGGAAGCTTTGGCCTTTTACGAAGCCATGGGCTTCCACACCTATCGTTATGAAGACACCAATATGTGCAAGCAGTTCAAGGTTGGGTGAGGCAAGATACGTTCTTTTTTGAACCCTACCGCACCAAGTCCTCGACCTGACAGCCCAGAAGCTTTATCAGATCGTCCGGTTTCAGCTTCACTTGCAGGCCGCGTTGGCCGCCATTGAGGAAGATTGTGTCATAACTCTTGGCGGAAGCGTCCAATGCTGCAGGCAGGCGTTTGCGGCTGCCCAGCGGGCTGATGCCGCCGACCTTGTAACCGGTCAGGCGCTCGGCTTTTTGCGGGTCCATCATGGCAGCGGACTTGCCCTTGAGCGCCTTGGCGCATTTTTTCATGTTGAGTTCACGGTCAGATGGAAGAATGGCACAGACCGGTTTGCCATCCAACTCGACCATCAGCGTTTTGAAAACTTGGCCGGGCGGCGCGCCGATTGCATCGGCGGCTTGCAGACCCACGCGGTCGTTGCCCGGTGCATAATCATACTGCACCAGCTCGAATGCGATGCCTGCTTTTTCCAGTGTCTTGGTTGCCGGGGTGCTGGTGGCCATTTGCGTTTCGCCTCATTGTTGGCTCGAAGCCATTTTGTTCGAAATTAATGGAAAATACATGCCAATTTCAGTTGTTTTGCAGTCTTTTTTGATTTGGCCTTGAAATTGTCACATTAAGGGGCCATGTAAGCAAAATACGTTTACTGCCATCATTGGCAAACTGATCTTCCAATTTTATTGGACTGCTTGGCTTCCCCTGATTTTTGCGAACGTTTTCATCCCTTCACATGTCGTGCAAGGGACATCTACTCGTTCGCCTACGGCTTCGGGTTCTTACACAAAGGTAATCGCCATGACAATCGGCACCGTAAAATTCTTCAACACCACCAAAGGTTTCGGCTTCATTCAACCAGATGATGGCGGCAAAGATGCTTTCGTTCATATTTCTGCTGTTGAAAATGCAGGCATGCATAGCCTCAATGAAGGTCAGAAAGTTTCCTACGATCTGGAAAGTGGTCGTGACGGCCGGGCTTCCGCAGTGAACCTGCAGCCTGCTGACTGATACGCGGTCTGCAAGAGACATGTCTCTTGCCTATTACGCGAAAAAAGGTGACGCGCGTGTTCATTGAGATGACTAGTCCGACTGAACAAACCGCGCGTTGACCTGATATTTGGGCCATCTGTCTCAGATGGCCCTTTTTTGTGACGGGAGTCCCTATGATTAAAATTTCCAGAAATCACGCGGAAGAACGGTTCGCTGCGACACGTAAGAAGCAGAAAGCTGTGCTCAGTGAAGAGCAGGAAAAAGTGCTCAAGCAGCGCGAAAATACCGCACGCCTGAAGGCGCTGCGGCTCGAAAAAGAGGCCGCCGACGCAAAGGACGCAGCCGACAAAAAGCCGGCTTTGGCGCGCAAGAAACGCACGAAATAACAACTTGATCGGCGGCTTATGAGCGTTTGGCTCGCAGTGGTTCCGGCCCTGCTAGAGGAAGCTGATCAGCATCGTTGATGATGCGCGGAGGTCTCCGGCCTTGCGCTGTTCCCGCGGTATATTGTCGTTCATGCGTTGCCGTCTGCGACCAAGCCCATCAGACGGTAGGTCAGGTTCGCGGCGGTGAAATCCCACGCCCATTGGCCCTCAATCGGCGCCAGCTCCACCACATCCATACCGACGCAACGACGACCCTTGAGCGCATGGGCAACGAGATTGAGACTCTGATAGTAGCTCAGGCCGCCGGGAACTGGTGTACCGGTGGCTGGCATGATGGACGGGTCAAGGCCGTCCACATCGAAGGTGATATAGACATCCTGCGGGAAGTCTTCCGGCAAATCAAAGGCATTGATGTTGCCAGTGACCAGCTCTTCCGCATCCACATGGTGAATATGTGGCGTGGCAAGGCGGGCTTCCTGCTCTTCGATGCAAAGGGCGCGAATGCCGAACTGGATCAGTGGCAATTGTTCTTCCACGGCACAAAGATGCATCACCGAAGCGTGGGAATGTTTGTGGCCCTGATAGGCAACGCGCAAATCCGCATGGGCATCGACCTGAATGATGCCGATTGGGTGTTCAAGCGCATCCACCACGCCCATGATGGCGGCATAGGACAGGCTATGCTCACCACCCAGCGTGACGGGCACGCGGCCTGCGGTAACGCTGTTGCGGGTGGCGCGACGTAGATTGTGCATGACTTCTTCAATCGTCAGACTGCAATCAATCGGGTCGGCAGTGATGATGCCTTTTTCAATCGGGAAACCCTTGCCATCGAACCGTTCCAGCTCCTGGCTGGCTTCGAGCAAAGCTGACGGACCCGCACCGGTGCCCGAGCCATAGGAGACGGTTTTCTCCAGCGGGCAAGGGATCACTTCAAACAAGGCAGTGTCCGGATTGCGCTCGTCGTCGCTGAGCTCAGAGCCGAGAAAAGCGGGATAGTTGAGGTCGGCCATGGGGAGGATCCTTTCGTCTGCGCGCCTCAGGACAGGCGGTCGCGAAATTCTTCATAAGGGAAGCGGCGGATGATTTCCAGATCGTCCGTTTCCGAATCCCAAAGGGCAATCGAGGGCAAGCGGACACCATTGAAGGTGTTGGTTTTGACCATCGAATAGTGGGCCTGATCGAGAAAGGCGATGCGCTGACCGATTTCAAGGTCCTGTGCAAAGCTGTAATCGCCGATCACATCCCCCGCAAGGCAGGACGGGCCGCCCAGACGGAATGTCAGTCCGTTGTCTGCTTCGCCCAGCAGGGCGGGCCGATAGGGGGCCTCGATCACGTCGGGCATATGGCAGGTCGCGGAAATGTCCATGATCGCCAGCCGTACATCGCCATTATGGGTCACGTCGAGCACTTCACCAACCAGAATCCCCGCATCAAGGGCCACGGCCTCACCCGGTTCGAGATAGATCTCGACATCATATTTGGCGCGGATCGTCTTGAGGAAGGCCACCAGTTCGTCGCGCTGATAATCGTCGCGGGTGATATGATGCCCACCACCGAAATTCAGCCATTTGAGCTTGTGCAGCCATGGGCCAAGCGTGTCTTCGACCGCCTCGAAGGTGCGCTTCAAAGGCGCGAAATCCTGCTCGCACAAAGTGTGCATATGGATGCCGGAGAAAGGCGCGAGATCAGCTTCACTCAATTGACTGATCGGGGTTCCGAGGCGCGATCCGGCAGCACAGGGATCATATTTGGCAATCGAGCCTTCGGAATGTTCTGGGTTTATGCGCAGGCCGAAATCCGGCACGTATCCCCAATTGCGAGCTGCGATAATTTGCGGTGCAAATCGCTGCATTTGGGCGGGGCTGTTGAAGATCAGGTGATCGGACAGCTCAAGGATTTCCGGCATTTCATCTGATTTGAAGCCTGCGGAATAGGTGGCCAGCTCACCCTTGAATTTCTCCCGTGCCAGTTTGGCTTCCCACAGGCCCGAGGCGCAAGTGCCATCGAGATAGTCGCCAATCAGATCGCCCAGCGACCAGCAGGAAAAGGCCTTCAGCGCCAACAGCACCTTGACGTCCGCCTGTTTTCCGACCTCAGAGAGGAGGGAGAGGTTGCGGCGGATGGCGGCCTTGTCAATGACAAAGCAGGGGGAGGGCACACGGCTAAGGTCGAAGTCCTTGAAGGCTCCGGCATCGCCGGCCTGGGTTTCCATGATTGGGGCGTCGGTCATTGGACACTGGCTCCGGGAAAGGGGCGTGAAAAGGGCTCATTCAAGAGTGGAAAGCCCCCCGAAATGGGGGGCTTTGCGCTTCATTCTCGATGCAACAGGCTCTCGATACATAAGGCTTTGGGTGGTTTTGGCAAACCACCTGTCGCTGCGTGTGAGAGCCGCGTTGCACCTTCTGGCGCGTTTGCTTTGCAAACGCTTGGGTTCAAAAATCGAGTGGCTTGTCGAGGTCGACGGTCTGCCATGGCAGGCCATGCTTGTTGAGCATGTCCATGAAGGGATCCGGATCCATCTGTTCCATGTTGAAGACACCCTTGCCCGACCATGCACCGGTCAGCATCAGAGCGGCACCGATCATGGCTGGTACACCGGTGGTGTAGGACACGGCCTGGGAGCCAACCTCTGCGAAGCATTCTTCGTGGTCGCAGATATTGTAGACATAGACGGTTTTCTCGTTGCCGTCTTTCTCACCGGTCATAATGTTACCGATGCAGGTCTTGCCTTTGGTGGTCTTGCCCAGATCGCCCGGATTTGGCAGGACGGCCTTCAAGAACTGCAGTGGAATGATTTCCTTGCCTTCATAGAGGACCGGATCGATGCGGGTCATGCCGACATTTTGCAGCACTTCGAGATGCTTGATATAGGCATCGCCGAAGGTCATCCAGAAGCGGGCGCGCTTGATTTCCGGCAGATGCTTCACAAGGCTTTCCAGCTCTTCGTGATACATCTGATACATGTTCTTCTCGCCAACAGCGGGGAAGTCATAAGGCTGTTTGTTGGACATGGCGGGTGTGGTGACCCATTCGCCATTTTCCCAGTGGTGGACCGGGGCCGTCACTTCGCGGATGTTGATTTCCGGGTTGAAGTTGGTGGCAAAATGCTGGCCATGGTCGCCGCCATTGCAATCGAGAATGTCGAGAGTGTCGATGCGGTCGAGCAGATGCTTTTTGGCATAGGCGGTGTAGACGTTGGTGACGCCCGGGTCAAAGCCAGAGCCGAGCAGAGCCATCAGACCTGCTTCCTCAAAGCGCTGCTGATAGGCCCACTGCCAGCTATATTCGAACTTGGCCACATCGCGCGGCTCATAGTTGGCGGTGTCGAGATAGTTGGTGCCGGTTTTCAGGCAAGCATCCATGATGTTGAGGTCCTGATAAGGCAGGGCCACATTGACCACCAGCGACACGCCGAGTTTTTCGATCAGGGCTGCGGTTGCATCCACATCATCGGCATCGACTTCTGCGGTGTTGATGGTGACGCCGGTGCGTTCCTTCACCGAGGTCGCGATCTCGTCGCATTTGAAAATGCGGCGGGAGGCAAGGGTGATCTCGCCGAAGATCTCGCTGAGCTGGGCCATTTTGTGGACGACAACCGAACCGACGCCGCCTGCGCCGATGACCAGAATCTTGTTCATGTCAGTTCCTCTTTCTCAAAGTCTTCATCCCCACAGTCAAATGGGGGGCGCGCCAAGCGCGGGCTTAGTGGTCAAATTCGAAATAGGTATAGCCGTTGAGGCTTTCCTTGAAGGCATTCATCATGGCCTTGCGCTCTTTGAGCGTCAGGGCCTTGCGGGACACCGCTTCCTCGACCATCATCTTGAAGGAGTTGGACATAGCAAGCGGGTCATATTCTACATAACGCAGAACTTCGGCAATTGTGTCACCCTCGACCTCGTGAATGAGGTCGAAGCCGCCGTCAGGGCGGATTTCAATGGTCGCCACATTGGTATCGCCGAACAGATTGTGCAAGTCACCCAGCGTTTCCTGATAGGCGCCGACAAAGAAGACCGCAAGGGAGTAATGCTCACCCTGCGCCAGCGCATGGACCGGCAGGGACTGGGAAATGCCGTCAGCCAGCACAAACTGATCGACTTTGCCGTCGCTGTCGCAGGTGATATCCGACAGGATCGCCCGGCGGGTTGGTTCCTCATTCAGGCGCTGGATCGGGATGATCGGGTGCAACTGATCGATCGCCCAGACATCCGGCAGAGACTGGAACAGCGAGAAGTTGGAATGATAGATGTCGGCGGTGGCTTCCAGTGCACTGACAACATCATCGGAAATCCACTCGTCGGTGCGGGCCACCTTGCGCATCTTGGAAATCAGGTGGAGATAGAGCTGCTCTGCCTTGGCCATGTCGCGCAGACCGCATTCGCCGCGACCGAAATTGCGGCGCACTTCGTCGCGATAGAAGGTGACGTCGTTGAGACATTCCTGTAGACGGGCCGGGGTGAGATAGCTTTCCACATCGCGCATGTCGCGCAGGGAGCGGCTGTCTTCCTCGGTGACTTCCACTTCTTCATCTTCGTCATATTCGGTGACGTCGAGAATGTTGAACAGCAGCATCGAGCTGTAGGCAACCGTTGCGCGGCCGCTTTCGGTGACGATGATTGGATGCTTTTCGCCCGCATCATCCATCGTGTTGCGCACCGCTTCGACGATATTGTAGCAATATTCATCGGTGGTGTAGTTGATGGAGTTTTCAGTCGATTTGTGCTCGCCGGTATAGTCGATGCCCAGACCGCCACCCAGATCGATATAATGGAGCGGCGCGCCTTCCTTGCGCAACTCGACAAAGAAGCGGCAAGCTTCGGCGGTGGAGCGGCGCACATCGAGAATATCCGGTACCTGACTGCCGAGATGGAAATGCTGCAACAGCAGGCAATCGAGATAGCCCTCATCGCGCAGACGATCGACAACGCGCAGCACGTCCGGAGATGACAGGCCAAAGGCCGAACGGTCGCCCGATGAGGAGGCCCAGTTGCCGGTGATGCGGTTGTTCAGCTTGATGCGAATGCCAAGGGCCGGACGGATTTTCAGCTTCTTGGCTTCCTCGAGAACCAGCTCCAGTTCGGACGCGCTTTCCAGCACGATGATGGTGTTGAAGCCGAGCTTGCGGGACAGAAGTGCCAGATTGATGAATTCGCTATCCTTGATACCATTGCAGATCAGCAACGCTTCGCGGGACAGGCGCTGGGACAGGGCAATGATCAGTTCGGGTTTCGAACCAACTTCAAGACCGAATTCGTGCGGCGCGCCATATTCGACGATCTTTTCGATCACATGGGCCTGCTGGTTGACCTTGACCGGGAAGACACCGCGATAGGCGGCGCTGTAGTCCAGTTCCTTGATGGCATTCTTGAAGCCATTGTTGATGCGGTCAATTTGTTGTTTGAGGCTGTTGGCCACACGCAACAGGATCGGCGAGGCAATGCCGCGTTCCTCCAGCGAGTGGAGGATCGACGTCAGATCGGTGCTCGTGGTGTCCTGACCATGGTGGGTGATCAGTCCAATATTGCCATTGTCCAGGATTTCAAAGCGTCCATTGCCCCAACGTTCAATGCCATAGATGGCTCCGGGGGTCTGTTCGTCCAAGATGCTCAATCGCCTATCCCTCATCTGAAAGTGATGCTGTGGGTGTGATGTCGGTCCAAAGGTGCGACGTTTCCTCTTGCTTCGCACGGAACTTTGTCATTTCGTTGCTGCATATGGCGAGTAGTGAGCCAGTGCAAGGGAAAACTGGATTTGCACCCAGTCTCCTTCCAAGGTCTTATGGACGCGCGACAATTATGTCGGCCCCACGTGTTTGCCGGTACTGTTCAGCCCTGTCTTTCTTGGTTAGGTTGAGTCTACGGATTTTACCGGTATCAAGACAATGATAAAAACGATCAACTGACTGGAGAGTGTTCATGGGTTATTTGAAGCAAGTCCCGAGCAAGGACGGATATTTTGGTGACTTTGGCGGCTCATTCATTCCGCCACAGCTGGAACCGCATTTCAAGGAAATCGCCGCCGCCTATGAGCGCCTCGCTGTTGATAGCTCCTATATTGCGGAACTGCGCTATATTCGCAAGCATTTCCAAGGCCGACCAACACCGGTGCAGCATGCCAAGAATCTGTCCGAGAAAATGGGCGGGGCACAAATTTATCTCAAGCGTGAAGACTTGAACCATACAGGGGCCCATAAGCTCAATCACTGTATGGGCGAAGCCTTGCTTGCCAAATTCATGGGCAAGAAAAAGCTGATTGCGGAAACCGGCGCTGGCCAGCATGGGGTGGCTCTGGCGACGGCGGCAGCCTATTTCGGTATGGAATGCGAAATCCATATGGGTGAAGTCGATATCGCCAAGGAGCATCCCAATGTGATCCGCATGAAGCTTTTGGGCGCACAGGTGGTGCCAGTGAGCTTTGGGGGTAAAACTCTGAAAGAAGCGGTCGATAGTGCCTTCATGTCCTATCTGGAACAGGCGGAAGATGCCATTTACGCCATCGGCTCGGTCGTTGGGCCACATCCTTTCCCGAAAATGGTGCGAGACTTCCAGTCTGTTGTCGGCTTTGAGGCACGGGACCAATTCTTCGAGATGACCGGCAATAATCCTGATCATGTTATGGCTTGTGTTGGTGGCGGGTCAAACGCCATGGGACTGTTTTCCGGTTTCATCGACAATGACGAGGTTCAGCTGCACGGGGTTGAGCCGCATGGCACGGGGACCGAGCTTGGCAAACATGCAGCAACCATCACCTATGGCAAACCTGGCATGATCCATGGGTTCAAATGCCTCGTGCTGACCGATGAGGCGGGTGAGCCTGCGCCGGTTCATTCCATTGCTTCTGGTCTTGATTATCCGGGTGTTGGGCCGGAGCATTCCTATTTGCATACCATCGGCAAGGTCCAATATGGCTCGGCCAGTGATGATGAAACCCTGCGTGCTTTCTACGCTCTGGGCAAATATGAAGGCATCATTCCGGCGCTTGAAAGCTCACACGCGGTTGCCTATGCCATGCGGATGGCGCCGGATCTGCCCGGGGAGAGCATTCTGGTCAATCTGTCCGGTCGTGGCGACAAGGACATCGATTATGTGACCGAGAAGTTCGGCTTCGGCGAAGATTTTGAGCTATAATCCAGAGCGCTTGCGTGATTGGGAAAGCGGCCCTCATGAGGGCCGCTTTTTTGTTTTCTGTGGCTATGAGGGCTATGGTGCGGGAGCTGAGCCCGCTTGGTGATTGCGATCCTCTCTCTGGCTCGCTTTGCGAAAAATACAAATAGGCGTTGATTTTTGAAACAAACGCTATTGTCTCCCCTCCATGGAATGGTCTAAACAGGTTTGGACCAATGCGTAGCCTTCCTGATCCCCGTGCAAGGCTCGACCATCTCACCGACATATCCGGACGGTTCCGAGACTCGTCCTGAAGGAAAGACTACCATGCCAGATTATCGTTCCAAGACTTCGACCCATGGCCGCAACATGGCTGGCGCGCGCGCTCTTTGGCGGGCGACCGGTGTTGGCAATACGGATTTCGGCAAGCCGATCATCGCGGTCTGCAACTCCTTCACCCAGTTCGTACCGGGTCATGTGCATCTGAAAGATCTGGGGCAGATGGTAGCGCGTGAAATCGAGGCAGCGGGTGGCATTGCCAAGGAGATGAACACCATCGCGGTGGATGACGGCATCGCCATGGGCCATGACGGCATGCTCTATTCCCTGCCATCACGCGAGATCATCGCGGACTCGGTGGAATATATGGCCAATGCCCATTGCGCCGATGCGCTTGTTTGCATTTCCAACTGTGACAAGATCACCCCGGGCATGCTGATGGCCGCGATGCGCCTCAATATTCCGGCGGTCTTTGTCTCCGGTGGTCCGATGGAAGCGGGCCGCGCGGAAGGCATTGACCATGGTCTCGATCTGGTTGACGCGATTGTCATGGGTACCGATCCGACCGTGTCGGACGAAATGGTCCAGAAGGTTGAGGAAGAAGCCTGCCCGACCTGTGGCTCCTGCTCGGGCATGTTCACGGCCAACTCGATGAACTGTCTGGCCGAAGCCCTTGGTCTGGCCCTGCCGGGCAACGGCACCATTGTCGCAACCCATGCAGATCGCAAGGAACTGTTCCTGAAAGCCGCCCGCACGGCGGTTGATCTGTGCAAGCGCTATTATCAGGACGAAGATGAAAGCGTTCTGCCGCGCAATGTCGCCAGTTTCAAGGCGTTTGAGAATGCGATGACGCTCGACATCGCGATGGGTGGATCGACCAACACGGTGTTGCATATTCTCGCCATGGCGCGGGAAGGGGAAATCGACTTCACCATGGCCGACATTGACCGCCTGTCACGCTCCGTACCATCGGTCTGCAAGCTGGCGCCAATGACCCAGAATTATCATATTGAAGATTGCCACCGGGCGGGCGGTATCATGGCCATTCTGGGCGAGTTGGACCGTGCGGGACTGATGCATCGGGATTGCTCGACCGTTCATCTGCCGACGCTTGGCGATGCGATCGATGCCTATGACATCATGCGTTCGCCAACGGCCGAGGTGGAACAGCTTTACAAGGCGGCACCGGGCGGTGTGCGCACGACGGAGGCCTTCTCGCAGGCCAAGCGCTACAAGGAGCTGGATCGCAACCGCGAAAGCGGCTGTATCCGCAACAAGGCCCATGCCTATAGTCAGGATGGCGGCCTTGCGGTCCTGTCCGGCAACATTGCCGAAGATGGCTGCATCGTGAAGACGGCAGGGGTTGATGAGAGCATTCTGAAATTCTCTGGCCCGGCCCACATTTTTGAAAGTCAGGATGATGCGGTGAAAGGCATCACCAAAGGCCATGTGAAGGCCGGTGAAGTGGTTGTCATCCGTTATGAAGGGCCAAGCGGCGGTCCGGGCATGCAGGAAATGCTCTATCCAACCTCTTATTTGAAAGCCATGGGGTTGGGCAAAGCATGTGCCTTGATCACCGACGGGCGCTTCTCTGGTGGCACGTCCGGCCTGTCCATCGGTCACGCCTCGCCTGAGGCGGCTTCCGGTGGAGCGATTGCCCTGATCGAGCAGGGTGACATGATCGAGATCGACATTCCGAACCGCTCCATCAATGTCGCCATTTCGGATGCAGAGCTGCAGGCCCGTCGCGATGCGATGAATGCAAGGCCTGATGGTGGCTGGAAACCGGTCGAGAAGCGTGATCGGATTGTGTCCCGCTCGCTCGAAGCCTATGGCCTGATGGCCACCTCGGCCGACAAGGGCGCTGTGCGCGACATCTCCAATCTCAAGCGGATCGACTAGAGATATTTTGCTTGTGTGACGACATTTTGGACCCGGCCTTGCACCAGTGAGGCCGGGTTTTCTTATCCCACTGGCACCAATTGCAGTCGGACAAAGGCCTCGGTCGTTGAGGTGAAAACCAGCTGAATACAAGCATTGCCGAATAGCAATTTGCCACCCACGCGAATGGTGGCTGAAATCGCATAGATGTTGCCACGCCGAATGGCATGGTGATTGTAGTTGAGGCTGAAAGCATGGGGCAGGCGGTGAATGTCGCTGATGCTCTCATTGCATAAAATGATGACCGGCGCGTCTATGTCCGAGAGGTCAAGCAATCGCACCTCCAGCTTCGCCCCGTCAGGCAAAGCCACGGGGGTGGCGGTGACCACTTCGCCCTGCAATTCACCATTGAGGATCTTGTCGAGAATGGCGTCTGCCTCATCGACCTCGTTGGGCAGGGAAAAGGGGCCAAAAGGAATGGCTGGTTCGCATGGGATGCGATCCGAGATGATGCGTTTTGGCGTGGATTGTTCTGAAAGGGCCATGGGTCACTCCAGATAGACATGCATTTGACTTGCCTGTCAGTCTGGCGATCAATTGCGGCGGGAAATCTGAGGTGAATTGGGTCATTTCAGGGTCATTTTGTGGCAACCCGAATGCGTCGGGGCCTGTCAGTGAGGTGGCTGGTGAGAAGAGGATACGCCTGCCCTGCCTGTAGGGTCGGCGTATCCAATGGCACTGGTGTGGTCCGCGACCTATTCGGAATCGCTTATGCCGGTATAGGCGTCGTTCTTGGTGATCCTGATCAACGCCTGCTCCTGAGCGAAGGCCAGATACTCAAATTCGATACCGAATTTTTCACTAGCCTGATTGAGAGCCAGAAACTCGCCATTGCGCCAGTTCGGATAGCCGTGATGCTCATCGAGAATGATCAGGGCGCCGGGGCGAATGACTGAGGCCATCTCTTCCAGAATATAGTGGGCTGATTCATAGGTGTCGCTGTCGATGTGGATCAAATCCGGTACGGCGTCGATTTCTTCAAGGAAACCGGGAAGTGTATCCTGAAACCAACCGTCGATCAGGCGCACATTGCTTTCAACGGTCGGATGATTGCCTTGCATGGACAGGCGACCTGCCTCGATCATGCCTTTCCAGTCTTCCTTTAGACCAACAAAGCTGTCAAAGCCGTGCCAGGTGTAATCGGGTGTGCGTTGGGCCATATAATTGACCGATACACCTTTATAGACACCAAATTCGATGGCCATCATGCTCTGACGGTCGAGCTTGCTGATGGCATATTTCCAAAGTGGCTCTTTGGCACCATATAGCAGCGCATTGTTCAAATGTGGCTCGATGAACTCGACAGAATCGAGAACGGCCCGCTCCCATGCTAGATGATAGATATTGAGCTGATAGGGAGCCTTGCGCAGCTCCTCATACTTCATGATTTCCAGTTGGTCGCGCGTCACTTCCATGTGTCAAAGCCTTTGCCGTTGCTGCTGTTGCCATAGATTAAATTTGATTCTGGCGCGAAACCAAAGCCTGTTTGTGTAGTATTCCTGCAGCAAAGGGGCGAATGAAGGGACGTATGAAAGCTGCTGGCGGGATGCGGTGGAGCGACATGTGACGTCTGCTCATTGAAATCACTGCAGCTTCATGCCTCCTCTGCCGCTTGCAGTGGGGCCATGGCAAAACAAGGGCATGCCTGATGATTGCATTCTCCTTACCCTGATTTATACTCCTCGTCTCAATCAGGGTAAGGAGAATGAGCAAGATGGCCAAGCAGTTTGAAACCCTCAACGAGAAGCTGACACATTTTATTTCCAAACAGCATATCTTCTTCACCGCATCTGCGACGGCGGATAGCCGGATCAATGTTTCACCCCGCGAAATCGGGGCTTTCAGGGTGGTTGACGAGTCTTGCGTTCTCTATCTCGATCGAACCGGAAGCGGCAATGAAACCTCAGCGCACCTGCTGGCTGATGGCAGGTTGACGATCATGTTCTGTGCCTTTTCCGGTGCACCGAATATCTTGCGGCTCTATGGCAAGGGCGAGGTGATCGGATGGCACGAGGATGAATTCAAAGCCCTGATTGACCAGCATTTTGACGGGGAGGTCCCCCTTGGAGCCAGAAAAATTGTCAGGCTGTCGATCGACCTGGTGCAGACATCCTGCGGCTATGGTGTCCCGCTGTTCGACCATCAGGGGGAACGCCCGTCGCTGATCAACTGGGCCGAGAATAAGGGGCCTGAAGGCATCAAGGCTTATTGGCAGGAAAAGAATCTCGAAAGCATGGACGGCCTGCCAACCGGGCTTGAGATCCCGGCTGATTGAGGCTGCCATTCAATGACAGCCTCTTTGGGCGCCACGCAGGGGCGCTGACTGGCCACGCTTGATGCTGATCATTCGCCGGTTTGCACCAGCTCCCTTGTTTTCATGAAGGTGATGTCCGGGTTGCGCTCCTTGGTATAGTCGAGCTCCCACTGGCTCTTGGCAAGGAAGACCGGGCTGCCTTCTCGGTCGCGGACAATGTTGGAGGCATTGGCCGTGAGGAAGGTTTTCATCTTGGCTTCATCAGCGCATTTCACCCAGACGGCCATATTGTAGGACAAAGGCTCGAAGTCGATATCGACGCCATATTCGGCCTTGGCGCGGGATTTGATCACGTCCAGCTGCAGGATACCGACCAGGCCAATGATCCAGTTGGAGCCGATATTGGGTTTGAAGACCTGTGTCAGGCCTTCTTCAGCCAGATCCTCCAGCGCCCGGCGCAGCTGTTTGACCTTGGAGGTATCCGGCAGACGGACGCGGCGCAGGATTTCCGGCGCGAAGGCCGGCAGGCCGGTAAACTGGAAGGTTTCGCCTTCGGTGAAGGTGTCACCCACCCGGATGGTGCCATGGTTGGGGATGCCGATCACGTCGCCCGGACCTGCGCCATGCACCACTTCGCGGTCCTGAGCAAAGAACATGATCGGGCTGTGAACCATGACATCCTTGCCGGTGCGGACCTGCTTGAGCTTCATGCCACGCTTGAAGTCGCCAGCGCAAATGCGCATGAAGGCAACACGGTCGCGGTGGTTGGAATCCATGTTGGCCTGCACCTTGAAAACAAAGCCGGAGACTTTCTTCTCGTCTGGCGTCACGATGCGCTCGGTGGTCGGGGCCGGGCGCGGGGAAGGGGCGATCTCTGCGATCAGATCGAGCAGGGCGGTCGGGCCGAAATCCTTCAGCGCCGAGCCAAAGATGACCGGCGACAAATGGCCTTCGCGGTAGCTCTCCAGATCAAATTCGGTATAACCGACCTCGGCCAACTCGATCATTTCGCGGCATTCTTCGAGCAACTGTCCATCGACCAGCGCGTCGAGCTTTTCGTCATGGATGCCGGAAGTCTCGACCACCTTGTCAAAGGCATCGCCCTTGGTACTGGCGGTGTAATATTCGCCATTGGTGATGTTGAAGCAGCCATGGAACTGGGAGCCTGAGCCGATGGGCAGGACCATTGGCGAGACATCGAGCGCCAGCGTTTCCTGAATCTCGTCCATCAGCTCGAACGGATCCTTGGCCTCCCGGTCGCATTTGTTGACCAAGGTGATGATCGGGATATCACGCAGGCGGCAGACCTCAAACAGCTTGCGGGTCTGGGTTTCGATCCCCTTGGAGGCATCGATCACCATGATGGCGCTGTCGACCGCCGTCAGGGTGCGGTAGGTATCTTCGGAAAAGTCTTCGTGGCCCGGGGTGTCGAGCAGGTTGAAGATCAGGTCGTGATGCTCAAAGGTCATGACCGACGAGGTGACCGAAATGCCGCGTTCCTGTTCGATCTTCATCCAGTCGGACTTGGCGCGCCTTTTCTCGCCGCGGGCCTTGACCTGCCCGGCCATGCGGATGGCGCCGCCGAAATAGAGCAGCTTTTCCGTCAACGTGGTCTTACCGGCATCCGGGTGGGAAATGATCGCGAAGGTGCGGCGTTTGTCGTGGCTTGCTTGCGCAGTATTGGCGGACATGAAATGCGTTTCTCTTGTGGTTGTGATCGCTTCGCTCGGCGCTCAAACGGGATTGCCCCGTGAGGCGATCAGAAGCGGACGGCCTCGAATTTGGCCGGGACAATAGGGGAGATGGGGAAAGATTGCCAGAGGAAAGATCCCCAGATTATGCGGAAGGCCTTCAATATGCTCGAAAGGGTCAATCTGGTCCTGTTAGCTGTTCTTTCAAGGGAAGGGAAAAAATGTCTTCCACCGGGCGGTCCATCAATTGGCTGATGCGCAAGGCGAGGGCAAGAGAGGGCGCATAGCGCCCATTCTCGATGGCAATGATGGTTTGTCTGCTCACATTCAATGCATCGGCGAGTGCCTGCTGGGTCATCTTGGGAGGCCCTTGACGTAACTCTCTTAAGCGGTTGACAATTTTGGACTCTGTCATGCAACTCTCGCCAGATAGAAGGCCAAAGTGAAGCGGGTGAGATAGGAGATTGCGACCATTGTGGTCAGCGTGAATACCAGACCTACCGGGTTTAACAATGAAAGGGGGCCGAAGAAATCCGGAGCATAGAGGGTTTCCAAAACAATGGCGAAAACCAGAAGCGTGATCATAAGGTCCAGAGCGCGATATCCGATTTTCTCGGCGTTGGCTTCGATCGCTTGCTCGCGCTCGTCCAACGGGTTTCTTGCGCGAGAAGTCTTTGACCAAAGCGTTGTTGCTGCCGCTGCAAGGGCTGCGGAGTAAACAATGGTCAGCAGTAAAACCGTGATCATCATGTGTTTGGCGGAGATATCGCTCCAAGCAAAGCCATCCCAAAATTGCCAGACAAGGACAGACAAAACACCAAGTGTCAAACTTGCAGCGATCAGATTGAATCTTTGAAAATGAGACATGAGACACTCCCTGCACAAAAATGTAAAGCATGCTTTACATAGTTTGGTTTCGAGAAAATGTAAAGGGTGTTTTACATTTTGGTTGGAAAGGTGGTCTCAGGGAATGTCGAAATCCGTATGGTGGATGATGGTGAATCCTTCGGTTGCTTGAGGCGGCTCGAAATGTTTGGTCATCTGGTCAAACTGCGCTTCTGTCGGGGCGAATGCGTGCTCGCCGCTCGCATTGCGGGCCAGCAGACGTTGTTTGCAAATGGTATCGGGCAGGTCAAGAAAATGCAGGCTGTGGGCACAGCTGGTCCTGTCAATCACCGCCTTCATCCAGCGACGCTGGCCAAATGTGTTGGCAGCAAAATCAAGAATGACAGGGAGGTCCTGTGCCAGTAGCTGGCCGAGCAATGGCTCCACAGCATGACGCAGCTTGGCGGAATAGGTCACATAATCGGCGATGGTTGCCATATGGTCGCCGAACAGGTCGGCGAGCCATTGGTCCTCACTGATCAGGATTGCGCCTTCAGTCGCCGCCAGATTTTTGGCAAGCGTTGATTTGCCGGACGCCATTTTCCCGGCGAAGAGGTGCAGATGGCCTTGTGGGCCTGTCTCAGCCATCACCCATTTCCTCTTGCAGGATTTCCAGCTCAAGCCATTTTTCTTCGGCTTTGGCGAGCAGTTCTTCCTGTGCTTCGAGTGCCTTGGCGGCCTTGTTGAAGGTTTCCGGGTCTTTGGCGAAAAGCTCTGGGTCTTCGAGGCGGCTGCGTAGGCGGGTGATCTTGGCTTCGATCTCTTCCATCTTGGCAGGCAGAGTTTCAAGCAGATGTTTGTCCTTGAAGGTCAGCCCCTTTTGCTGTTTGGGCTGCTGGGGCTTTTCCTTGGCAACGGATTTGTCCTCAGCCCTGACGCCTTTTTCCTTCTTGGCTGACTTGCGGGCCCCGATCCCTTCGCCACGCTGGGCGACCATGTCACTATAGCCGCCGGCATATTCCGTCCAGCGTCCATCGCCTTCGGCAAACAGGGTGGTTGAGCAGATGCGATCGATAAAGTCTCGGTCATGGCTGACCAGCAGAACGGTGCCGGAATAGTCATTGAGCACTTCCTGCAGCAGATCGAGGGTTTCAAGGTCAAGGTCGTTGGTCGGCTCGTCGAGCACCAGAAAATTCGAGGGTTTGGCGAGGGCCCGCGCCAGCATCAGGCGACCCCGTTCGCCGCCCGAGAGGACGGAAATCGGGCTGCGCGCCTGTTCGGGACGGAACAGGAAGTCCTTCATATAACCCACTACATGACGGGACGTGTCGCCCACCTGCACCATGTCGCCGCTATGGGTGGTCAGTGCTTCTTTCAGGGTCCAGTTTGGGTTGAGGCTCTCGCGTTTTTGATCAAGGGTCACCATTTGCAAATTGGTGCCGAGCTTGACCTCGCCTCGGTCCGGCTGAAGGCCTTCAGTCAACAGATTGATCAGGGTCGACTTGCCTGCTCCGTTGGGGCCGACAATGCCGATCCGGTCGCCGCGCAGGATCTCGATGGAGAAATCCTTGACAATGTCGCGGTCCCCATAGCGTTTGGCGATCTGCTTGGCCTTGATCACTGACTTGCCGGAGCTATCGCCCTCGGAGGCGTTCAGTTTGACATCGCCTTGGGGGCGGTTTTGCGCCATATGCTGTTTCTTGGAGCGCAGATTGTGCAACTCTCCAAGACGGCGGACATTGCGCTTGCGGCGGGCGGTGACGCCATAGCGGATCCAGTCTTCTTCGACGAGGATCTTCTGTTTGAGCTTCTGCTCCTCGACCTGTTCCTGTTCGAAGGTTTCGTCCCGCCACGCTTCGAAATGGGCGAAGCCACGGGAGGACCGGCGGGCCGTGCCGCGATCGATCCAGACCGTGTTGCGGGTCAGATTTTCCAAAAAGCGCCGATCGTGGCTGATGATCACCTTGGCCGACCGCATCTGTTTCAGCTCGCTTTCGAGCCATTCGATGGCAGGCAGATCAAGATGGTTGGTGGGCTCATCGAGCAGCAGAATGTCCGGCTCCGGAGCCAGTACACGAGCGAGTGCTGCCCGTCTGGCTTCCCCGCCGGAAATGTCGGACGGCTTTTCCTTGCCGGTCATGCCCAGCTCATCAAGCAGATACTGGGCGCGATAATGATCGTCGCCCGGGGCAAGGCCTTCCTCGACATAGTCCAGCACGGTGGCATAGGCAGACAGGTCCGGCTCCTGCGGCAGATAGCGCAACGTGGTGCCGGGCTGGAAGAAACGCTCGCCGTGATCAGGCTCGACAAGGGCAGCTGCGATCTTCAATAGGGTGGATTTGCCCGATCCATTGCGCCCCACCAGCGCGATGGCATCATCTTCATGCACCGCAAGTTCTGCGCCCGATAGCAGAGCCTGACCGCCAATGGCGAGGTGGATGTCCTGAATATGCAGAAGAGGAGGGGCCATGATGTTGTCTTTTGGTTGTTCGCGGGTGCGATGCCTGCAGAATTGGTGACCCTGCCTTTACCCAATGTGGAAAGTAATGACAAGTCCAATAGGCACTTGCTGCCTTGTGGGCTCGGCCGTCGTTGCAAGGGACGCAGCAGATTTTTTCCGCCAGTGACATGCGCAGACACTGTCAGAGTGGCTGTTCAGAGAAGCGGGAGTCAGGGGGCGGTTTTCTTGTCTTCACCGGGTTTGCGCATCTGCTTGATGCGGTCGGTGAGAGAGAAGACCTGCTCCCAAGGATTTTGGGCTGGGGTCGCCGCCTCGATATTGGCGGTGGAGGTGGCAGCCGCAGATGTGTCAGGGGCATCGGCCTTGGCCTCAGCCTGATCCGCCTTTTGATCGTCACTCTGGCCTGTCGTCTTGCCGTTGGATTGGCCAGTCGCCGGATGATCATCCCCGGAGGCTGTCATCTCGCTTTCAGAGGGTGCCGTTTTGGGAATGTCCTTCTCAGGTCCCTTGGCTGCTTTTTCGATGCTTGCGTCGGCCTGCTTCAGCAGGGATGGAATGGGTGATTTGACCCCTTCCTGTCTGGCTGCCATTTCGGTGATGATCGCTGCCATCGACTTCATCTGGTTGCGCAGGGCAATCTCGCCTGAGGTCAGGGGAGTATCGCTGAGTCTGGTATTGTCTTTGCCAGCCTCTTTGTCCGCTTGCTTCTTCACTTTGCGGTCCAGACGGTCGATGATCTGGTGGGCCGCTTTCAATGTGCTTTCCAGATCCGCCTTCTCCTGCTTGAGCGTGGCGATGATTGTGTCCTGTTCGTCAGATGCGCTTGTGTCGGGCTCAACCTTTTTCTGGTCTTCCAGTTGGCCGGACAGGCTGGCAATCTTGGCTTCTGCTTCCGCCCGGCGTGCTTCGGATTCCTCAAGGCGTTCGGCGGAATCATCAACCGTTGCGTTGCTCTGCTCCAATGCCCGTTCCAGACGGCGCGTGAGCGTGTCGATTTCACTGTCCTTGTCGGCCAGCTCTGATTGCAGGGCATCGATCTTTGTTTGCTGCTTGTCCTGCCGTTCCTTGAGATGCTCGTAATCGGAGCTTTTCTGTGCCAGCAATCCCTTCGTCTCGGCCAGAAGATCGGATTCCTTGGTCAGTTTGGCATTGAGCTCGTTGATTTCCTGCTTGTCGGATTCGATGCGGGCCATCTGGGCGGCCAGTTCGATTTTCTGCTCGTTGATATGGTTTTCACGCTCATCGATCGTCTCTTGCAGGGTCGCCTTGGTGTCGGCAAAGTCCTGCTCGATGTCGGCTTTGGCCTCTTCAAGCGTTGCGATGTCCGTCCGTGCGCCTGCCAGTTCTTCGGCGGTGGCTTGCCGCTTGGCCTCTGTGTCGGCAGTGGCCTGTTTCTGGTTTGCCAACGCAGTCTGCAGGTCTTCAATCTCCGCAAGGCGCTCGGTGATGGTCTGATCGCGACTTGCAAGCTTTTGGTTGAGATTGTCAATCTTCAGGGTTTGGTTGGACACCTCCTCGTGGCGGGTCTCAGCCAAGACCTCAAGGCGGCGCAACTCAATCGCCTGTTCGGCGCGTTGCATGTCCTTCTCAGCCTGCAATTCGCCATAACTGATCGGCATCTCCGCGGTGATGCGCTTTTCGGTCAAACGGACTGCACGTCGCCAGATCATGGGCAGCGCCAGCAACACCAGCAAAAGAGTGCCAACCACTCCTAGCGATATATACAATGCGATGGCAATCACGGCGCCCAATTCCTTGTTTCTGTGCGGCTTCTATCCAGCTTTTGGCAGACTACAACAGTTAGCAGTCAATCCGGATGAGTGAAATACAAAAAAGCATCACGCGCGTACATTTTGCCGGACATTTGCGAATTTGCCCGACAAAACCCTGCCAATCTGCCTCTCACTGCTTGAGGCGATATGCGCCGCATCCTGTCGTCTTGCTATCCGGGAGGCCGTTTAGAACGGGTTCCAGGTTGGCTTGCGGGTGAATTTCAGATAGCCGACATTGACCCCCAGACGGGCGCCGACACCAGAGCGGATTGGTAGGATATATTTCCTGCTCTCGGTTGCCAACACCGTGAAACCGAGACCGCCAACCAGATAGGCAGAGCCGTTCACGCCACCCCAACGACGAAAGACATAGTCGACGCTTGGAATGTTGTAGACCAGCATCATGGTGCGGTTGCCATCGGCTCCGAGGTCCCAGCCGATCGAGGGACCTTGCCAGAAGATCTTGTGGGCCCCCATATTCTTGGTGTGCAGCATGCCTTCGCCGAACCGGCCGCCGACAATCATCGCGCCGCTGCCTTCTTCACCCAGTATGTAGCCGTTAGGCAGGCCGAAGCGGGAAATGGCCTTCTCGACCAGCGAGGCCAGCTCACCGGTGACGCCGCCGAAAAAGACGTGGCCTGCATTGACGATTTCATCGGCTGAGTAATGATTATCGTTTGGCGCGCTTTGCGCCCGGGCCTGCATTGGCGTTGTAATCGTGACGGTGAGAAGGGCGACCAGCAACAGTGTGGTGCGCCAGAAATGAGCCATCAGGGGCAAAGTCTTATGAGGCATTGCATCTTTTCCTTTGAATCATCGCATCTAAAGAGTGTGACCCTCACAACAATGTGCCAAACCGGTGTTGGTTCCAGAACGGGCAGCAGGAGCGATCGTTTCTATGCCTGTCGGCTCTGAGGCGCGGCAAGCTTTTGTTTACCATACGGGTGGGATCTCGCTTAATTATTAACGAAATGATTATGGCCACCAGATTAGTCTGGATTGTGAAGAAATGATGGTCATTTCGGGTTTTGCCCGCTCCGTACCAGTCAAGCCACTCATGGGGCTTGGGTGAAAGATGGAGGGGAAATCCGTTTGTGTGATGGCAGAATGGACAGGACGATGAAGACCGCTAGGAATATGTTCTGCGATGCAAGGGGTTTTATCGGCCTGACCGTCATGAGCTTGTGCCTGCTGACAGGGTTTTGGGCCACGGAAGCCATGGCCACGGCGCAATCGCGGCGCGTGGTAACAGACTCCTTCTCCGGCTATGCCATTTACGGATATGATCCGGTGGCCTATTTCACAGATCATGCCGCCAAGCGTGGCAAACGAGAGTATGAATTTGTCTGGAATGGGGTGAGTTGGCTGTTCGAAACGCGCGCCAATCTTGAAGTCTTCAAGGCTGACCCGGACGTGTATGCGCCCGCTTATGGGGGACATGGCGCCCTGGCCATGGCACGCGGATATGCGGCGGGGTGCAATCCCACGGTCTGGGCGCTTTACGGAGACCGCCTGTTTCTGTTCTACACCCACACATCCCGTGCGGCCTGGGCCGAAGCGGTTGAGGCCCATATTCGCAAATCTGACGAGGTCTGGACCGTGCTGGAAGGCACCTTGTCGCGCTAGACAAGGTGCAGTGCAGCACGACTGGCCTGTGGACCGGCCATCTTTCCCGTGAAACTCCTCGGTTGCGGCAAGTCCGGTCTTGGCAGGGGACCTGCTTGAAGGTAATCCTCATAAAAGGAATTTTGGTCTGATTCGCGCCGGTTGCGGATCGATGCGCCCTTTGAAGCGCAAGTCGCTTGCGGTCTGTCTTCTGTCCAGATGATCAGAGACGGCAAAAGTGGTGAAGGGTGTGACAGCTTTCGAGGATGCAATGACTGGTATCGACACGCTTTCTTCCATGGACCTTGCCGCGCTGCTTTGTAGCCGCGTTTGCCATGATATTATCAATCCGGTTGGTGCAATCGCCAATGGTCTGGAAGTGCTTGAGGAAGACAATGGCGAGGAAATGCGAACCTTCGCCATGGAACTAATCGTTAAGAGCACCAGAACGGCCTCGGCAAAGCTGCAATTTGCCCGTCTGGCCTTTGGTGCTGCCGGATCCGCCGGGGCCGAAATTGATACTGGAGATGCGGAAAGCGTTGCCCGCAATTTCATGGCAGGCGAGAAAGCAGATCTGGAATGGCAAGGCACCCGTGTCCTGATGCCAAAGAATTTGGTCAAACTCTTGCTGAATCTGGTCCTGATCGGTGGGTCCACCATTCCACGGGGCGGGGTGATTAACGTGTCTTTGGAAGGGGATGCTCGCTATCCGACCTTCCGTCTGGTGTGCGAAGGCAAGCATGCGCGCATTCCCGCGCAGCTGGATCGTCTGCTGCGTGGTCGTCCTGCGGATGATCAGGGCATCGATTCCCATTCAATCCAGCCTTACTATACCGGCCTGCTCGCCCGCGAAAGCAAAATGGATCTGTCATTTGATTGGAAAGATGACGTGATTACCATTGAGGCCAAACCCGTTCACATTCCCAGCCCTGATGAAATGATCGGGGTGGCTCAGCCATCTGAAACGATTGGTTAGCGGGTAGAATTTCGCAGTAAAATACGCCTTAAGATGGTTAAAGGGTCAGCATAGTCTGGCCCTTTTTCTTATTATTTTTCCGTGCTTTATGGTGAAATACCAACAGGTTATAGGCGTATCTCTAAAGTTTATGAAATTAAGTGATTTGTTTCAGTCTAAATTAACAGTTTAGGCCGACACTGAGGCGGAATAGCTGTATTTAAGGGCTGGTTTCCGCCAAAAATCAGGGTTTTAGGCCATGGATGATCTGTTACGCGAATTTATCGAGGAAACGAACGAGAGCCTTGACGTCGTAGACGTTGAGCTGGTGAAGTTCGAGCAAGAACCGAACAATGCTCAGATTCTCGATAATATTTTCCGACTTGTGCATACCATCAAGGGAACCTGCGGGTTCCTCGGACTGCCGCGGTTGGAAAGCCTGGCACATGCCGCAGAGACGTTGATGGGCAAGTTCAGGGACGGCGCGCCGGTTACGGGAGAATCCGTGTCGGTGATCTTGTTGTCGCTGGATCGTATTAAAGAAATCATGAGCGAGCTTGAAGCGAACGAGGCGGAACCGGATGGCTCGGATGAGGATCTGATCGATCAGTTGGATCGACTGGCAGGGGTTGGCAAATATGTCGGCCAGTCCACTGCAGTGGATGCCGCTGAGCCAGCGGAAGACGCCGTAAGCGATACAACTCCTGTTGAAGCGTCAGCAGCTGAAGAAGGCAAGGACAATGCGCCGGTTGAAGTCTATCAGGTGCTTGAGCGCGAGTTGAAAGCGGGCGAGGTGTCGCTGGATGACTTGGAGCGGGCTTTCCGCGAAGCAGACGGCCCTGATGGTTTTGACGTCGCCCAAAGCGCCAAGGAAGCCGCAGAAGAAGCCGTTGCTGATGCCGCTTCGATGAAGCGTCATGGTAAGATGCCTGCTGCCAAGGCACCTGAAAAGCCGGTTGCTGCCAAGAAGAAGCAAGAGCCGAAGGCTGCTGACAAGGAAACCAAGTCTGTTGCCAATCAGTCGATCCGCGTCAATGTGGAGACGCTGGAGCATCTGATGACGATGGTGTCCGAGCTGGTGCTGACCCGCAACCAGTTGCTGGAAATTGTCCGTCGCCACGAAGATTCCGAGTTCAAGGTGCCTCTGCAGCGTCTGTCCAATGTGACCGTGGAATTGCAGGAAGGGGTCATGAAGACCCGGATGCAGCCGATCGGCAATGCCTGGCAGAAGCTGCCGCGTATCGTACGCGATCTGGCCAACGACCTGCACAAGGATATCGATCTGGTGATGGTCGGTCAGGATACCGAACTAGACCGTCAAGTTCTGGAACTGATCAAGGATCCGCTCACCCACATGGTGCGCAACTCCGCTGACCATGGTCTTGAAACCTCCGACGAGCGTGTCGCGATGGGCAAGCCTGTCAAAGGCACCATCAAGCTGTCCGCTTATCACGAAGGTGGCCATATCATCATCGATATCGAAGATGATGGTCGTGGTATCAACACCGAGAAGGTGAAAGAAAAGATCCTCAAGAACGAGCTGGCGACCGAAGCCGAGCTCGACAAGATGTCCGAACAGCAGATCAACAAATTCATCTTTGCTGCTGGCTTCTCCACCGCCGAGAAGGTGACCAATGTCTCAGGTCGCGGCGTTGGCATGGATGTCGTGCGCAACAATATCGAAGTGATCGGTGGCTCGGTTGACCTGAAGTCGGTGCCTGGCAAGGGGTCGATCTTCTCGATCAAGATCCCGCTGACGCTGGCCATTGTTTCGACCTTGCTGGTCGAAGCGTCCGGCGATCGGTTCGCAATCCCTCAGCTGTCCGTTGTTGAGTTGGTGCGTGTCCAGAACAATTCCGAGCACAAGATCGAGCGGATCAAGGATACGCCGGTTCTGCGCTTGCGCAACAAGCTGCTGCCGCTCATTCATCTGAGCAATCTGCTCGGGATCGAAGAGAAATCCGAAGAAGAGCTCAAGCTGGATGACAATGGCTTTATCGTTGTCATGCAGGTCGGTGCACAGACCTTCGGCGTCGTGGTTGATGCGGTCTTCCATACCGAGGAAATCGTCGTCAAGCCGATGGCCTCCATGCTGCGGCACCTGACCATGTTCTCCGGCAACACCATTCTGGGTGACGGGTCGGTGATCATGATCCTCGATCCGAATGGCGTCGCACAGGCCTTTGGCAGCCATGTTGGAACCGATATGGAAACCAACAAAGAACAGGCTGAGAAGGAAGCCCTGCCGGAAGAGAAGAACACCGTTTCGCTGTTGATCTTCCGTGCCGGCTCCGCAGAACCAAAGGCGGTTCCGCTGTCGCTCGTCACGCGTCTTGAGGAATTCGAAATCGAGAAGATCGAATTCTCCAATGGTCGCGACATGGTGCAGTATCGTGGTGCCCTGATGCCACTGGTTCAGGTCAACGACTTCGTTCAGCGCCGGACCGAGGGATCCCAGCCGATGCTGGTCTTCTCCGATGCCGGTCGTTCGATGGGCCTGGTGGTCGATGAGATCGTCGATATTGTCGACGAGCAGCTCAATATCGAGGTGTCGTCCGAAGTTCCGGGTATCTTGGGTACAGCCGTCATCAAGGGCAAGGCGACCGAGATCATCGATGTCGGCCACTTCCTGCCACAGGCCTTCGAGGACTGGTTCCATCGCAAGGAAATGGGCATCGAGGACGTGGTGGCCAAGAAACTGCTCTTTGTCGACGACTCGAGCTTCTTCCGCAATATGCTCGGCCCGGTCTTCAAGGCAGCTGGTTATGAAGTGACCATTTGTGCGAGTGGCAAGGAAACCCTCGCCGTACTTGAACGGGATCCGAGCTACGAAATCGTCGTCTCCGATATCGAAATGCCGGAAATGAATGGCTTCGAGCTTTGCGAGGCTATCCGTCGCCAACCGGCAACCCGTGATATTCCGATCATCGCCCTGTCATCGCTCTGCACGCCAGCTGCGATCGAACGGGGACGTCAGGCAGGCTTTAACGACTATGTGGCGAAATTCGATCGTCCGGGTCTGATTGCTTCTCTGAAAGAACAGCATATTGAACTGGGAGCTGCAGCATGACCGAGCAGTTTGTAAACGACGCTGAAGTCGAAAACATGGATGAAACCATCCAGTATGTCACCATCTACATTTCCGAACAATTGTTCGGCCTGCCGATCAGCCGGGTCCATGATGTGTTCGTGCCGGAATCCGTGACACGGGTTCCGCTGTCCCAGACAGAAATCGCTGGGGTTCTGAACCTGCGTGGGCGGATCGTTACGGCCATCGACATGCGCAGGCGGTTGGGGATTCGTCCTCTGGAAAAACAGTCCAGCATGATGGCGATCGGTATCGAGTTCAAGGAAGAATCTTATGGTCTGATCATCGACTCTGTCGGTGAAGTTCTGGATTTGAGTGAGAATAGCCGCGAAGCTGTTCCCAGCAATCTGGATCAACGCTGGGCGAGCATCGCTGCCGGGGTCCATCGGCTCGAAAATGACCTGATGGTTATTCTGGATGTCGATAAGGTGCTCGGTGAAATGGTTACAACCACCACTGTCGCGGCTTAATTGCTGAGATAAAGGTGTCTCTGGAGAGTGAATATGAAGACGTGTCTGGTTGTCGACGATTCCAGCGTTATCCGCAAAGTGGCGCGGCGGATTCTCGAAGATCTCGATTTCGAGATTTTGGAAGCAGAAGATGGCAGGGCGGCGCTGGATAGCTGCGCTGGCAACATGCCTGATGCTGTTCTGCTGGATTGGAACATGCCTGTCATGGACGGCATGGATTTTCTGGTCGAGTTGCGCAAACTCGAACGCGGCTCTGACCCGAAAGTGATTTTCTGTACCACGGAAAATGACGTTGCGCATATTGCCAAAGCCATCCGCGCGGGTGCCAACGAATATATCATGAAGCCGTTTGATCGAGAAATCGTTGAAGCAAAATTGCAGGAAGTCGGACTGATCTGATCCTGCTTTTTGGTCCCTTATGAAAGTTGAATAACATGGGTCTGATGTCCGCAACCGCTCCGGCTGCCAAGGCTGCATCGCGTCAAATCAAGGTGATGATTGTTGACGATTCTGTGGTTATTCGCGGATTGATCAGTCGCTGGGTCGAGGAAGATCCCGCTCTGGAACTGGTCGGATCGCACCGCAATGGTCGCCTCGCGGTTGAAAATATTGCCAAGAGCAAACCGGACATCGTCGTTCTCGATATCGAAATGCCGGATATGGACGGCCTGACAGCTCTGCCACTGTTGTTGCGTGGCTGTCCTTCCACCAAAATCATCATGGCGTCGACATTGACGCGCCGCAATGCCGAAATCAGCTTGCGCGCTCTGTCGCTGGGGGCAACCGACTATGTGCCCAAGCCGGAATCGAACAGTGAAATTACAACGTCCAAGAGCTTCCGCAATGAGTTGGTCGACAAGATCAAGGCGATTGGCGGCATCGAGGACGGCACTGCACCGACCTTCCGCGCGTCCCGCGGTGGCGCACCTGTCGCAAGGGCAGGGGGGGCACGGGCACTGCAAAGTCGCAAAACGCTTGCAAGTGAAGGCCCAAGACCGTCTGCTGCTGCGGCGACACCTCGAGCTGCTGCGCCGGTGGCTGGGGCCAATGGCATCGCCTTGCGCAAGCTTGGATCCGCGCGGCCGCGTGCCTTGCTGATTGGTAGCTCTACGGGAGGGCCACAGGCACTCGAGAAGCTGCTGCAAGAAATTGGCCCGCAAATGCGGTCCGTCCCTATTCTGATCACCCAGCACATGCCCGCCACTTTCACCGCTATTTTGGCGGACCATCTGGCGCGTGCTTCCGGCATGCCTTCCGCTGAGGCCAAGGATGGCGAAGTGGTGCAGAACGGGCATATCTATGTGGCGCCGGGCGGCAAGCACATGAAACTTGTCAAACAGGCCGGGCAAGCGGTCGTCAAATTGACCGATGAGCCGCCTGTCAATTTTTGTAAACCTGCCGTTGATCCATTGTTCGAGACCGCCGCCACCGTTTATGGGTCGGCTACTCTGGCAGTGATTTTGACCGGTATGGGACATGATGGCACTGCAGGTGCTCAGTTTATTGTCGATGCGGGTGGCAGTGTTCTGGCTCAGGATCAGGCGACCAGCGTTGTTTGGGGTATGCCGGGTGCGGCCGCGAATGCCGGTGTCTGTGCGGCGGTTCTGCCTCTCAACCAGATTGGCTCCAAAGTATTGCGAATTTTCAAAGGGGAGCGATAATGACACCACAAGACTATGCTTTCTTGCAGGGCTTTTTGAAACAAAAGTCCGGACTTGTGCTCTCTGAAGACAAGCAATATCTGATTGAAAGCCGTCTCATGCCTGTCGCGCGCAAAGCCGGGCTTGGGACCATTGCTGATTTGATCGTTAAGCTGCGGTCTTCAGGAGATCGCGCCTTGCAGACGGCGGTCGTCGAGGCGATGACCACCAACGAGTCCTTCTTCTTTCGCGACAAAACACCCTTTGAGCATTTCGTCGAAACGATCATTCCGCATTTGGTGCAAAATCGTCAGCGGGGCCGCGTGCGGATCTGGTGCGCGGCTGCATCAACCGGGCAGGAGCCTTATTCTCTGGCCATGTGCCTGAAGGAAAATGCTGCCAAGCTTGGTGGTTTGAGCTTCGAGATCATTGGTACCGATATTTCCCATGAAGTGCTGGAGAAGGCCAAAGCTGGCTTCTATACCCAGTTTGAGGTACAGCGCGGGCTGCCGGTGCAGTTGTTGCTTAAATATTTCAAGCAGCATGGTGAAATGTGGCAGATCTCTCCGGAGATCCGTTCGATGGTCAGCTATCGTCACTTCAATCTGCTCGACAGCTTCGCCTCGATGGGTCAGTTTGACGTGATTTTCTGCCGTAACGTGTTGATCTATTTCGATCAGGCAACCAAAACCGATATCATGAACCGTCTCGCCAAGCAGATGCCAAATGATGGCTATCTATTGCTCGGTGCAGCTGAAACCGTGGTTGGATTGACGACCTCTTTCCAGTCGGTGCCTGGTAAACGTGGCCTTTATACCAATGCTGCTGGTGCGCAGACTGGCTCTGCCGGTGGATTTGGTCAGCGGGCGCTTGCTGCCGGTGGTAGCCTTTCAGCCCAGTCTTCGGGTGCTGCGCCGGGCGCGGGCGCATCGACTTTTTCCGCCTCACGCTTTTCAAGCATCAATGGCGGTCGGAAGTAACCCAAGCCACTATCTGACAAGAATTCAAAAAGCCGTTCCCCTCAAGGGAGCGGTTTTTTGCTTGGCGTTCTGCAATCTGTGCCGAGGAGGGAAGATGGCGGCTGCCGATAAGGTCGAGTCAGGGGAGTTAGGCAAAAAAAAGCCGCCCTTTTGCAAAGGCGGCTTTTAAGGAATAGGGGAGCATTGCCAGTTTCGGGCCGTGTCAGGAGCGGGATTTGGTCGCCCTTCCTGACAGGGACTGTCCGAAGTTAGGCGCTTTCTCGCATTCCATCTTCATCTGGTTCGCGCAGAACATAGCCGCGGCCCCATACCGTTTCGATATAGTTGCGGCCGCCGGTCGCGGTTGCGAGCTTCTTGCGCAGTTTGCAGATGAATACGTCGATGATTTTCAGTTCAGGCTCGTCCATGCCACCATAAAGATGGTTGAGGAACATTTCCTTGGTCAGCGTGGTGCCTTTGCGCAAGGAAAGCAGTTCGAGCATCTGATATTCTTTGCCGGTCAGGTGGACGCGCTGGCCCTGAACTTCAACAGTTTTGGTGTCGAGATTGACCGTCAATTCGCCGGTGTTGATGACCGACTGGGCATGGCCCTTGGAGCGGCGGACGATCGCATGGATACGTGCCACCAGCTCATCCTTGTGGAATGGCTTGGTCATATAGTCGTCAGCGCCAAATCCAAGGCCACGAACCTTGTCTTCAATGCCCGCCAGGCCAGAAAGGATGAGAATAGGAGTCTTGACCTTGGAGACGCGCAAAGTGCGGAGCACTTCATAGCCGCTCATGTCTGGCAAGTTCAGATCCAGAAGAATAATGTCGTAGTCGTACAATTTGCCGAGGTCGACGCCTTCCTCACCAAGATCGGTGGTATAGACATTGAAACTCTCGGACTTGAGCATCAACTCGATGCTCTGTGCTGTGGCGCTATCGTCCTCAATTAGCAAAACTCGCATGCCAATCCCCTTTGTTTGCCTTTCCTGGGCTCGGAGCAACCTGCCTTTCTGGCGATTGCTTAGGACCAAATTTCATCCCAGTTGTTAAGGCTAGTCCATAATGGTTAACAAATCCTGATTCCATCGTGCAAGCCTCGTCTCGTAACTTTACAAAAAAAATGCTATCTCGTTGATTCCTAGGAAATCTTTTCCTACCAGCTTTCTTAATGTTTTACTTTAAGAAACGTTCTTAAGTGATTCACGAGACTCAGCTACGCAAGCGATTACCCAGCTGGGAAATATTTGCCGGTCAAAATCCCTCGAGATAATAATTAACCAATCGGGTAAACGAATCATTACCATGCAGTAGAATCATTAAAGGCTTAGCAATGGTCCAGGAACTTATCGGTAAGGTAGATGACATCTCGCCCAGACACGCCTATGGCCGCGTGACGTCGATTCAAGGGCATCTGGTCGAGGTGGCCGGTCCCTTGTTCGAAATGAGCGTGGGCTCGATGCTGACGATTCATGCGGATGGACGGGAGCCTGCCAAGTGCGAAGTGGTCGGCTTTTCGACCGATCGGGCCCTGTGTTTGCCTTTCTCTGAGCTTGATGGCATTCGTCTTGGCTGCCGAGCCGTGCTCAACGGTCCTGCGGTGATCCGGCCCACCAAGGCGTGGTTGGGACGGATGATCAATGCCCATGGGGAGCCGATTGATGGTAAGGGTCCCTTGCCCCGCGGCCACCATGCTGTGCCGCTGCGACGCAAGCCACCCGCCGCGCATAAGCGGACCCGGGTCGGCGGGCCGATGGATCTGGGGGTCAGGGCGCTCAATACCTTCATTACCCTTTGTCAGGGCCAGCGCATGGGCATCTTTGCTGGTTCCGGTGTTGGCAAGTCGGTGCTGCTTTCGATGTTGGCGCGCAACGCCAGTTCCGAGGTCAATGTGATTGGCCTGATCGGGGAACGCGGGCGCGAGGTGCAGGAGTTTGTCGAGGATGATCTGGGCGAGGAGGGGCTGAAACGCTCCATCGTCGTGGTGGCCACTTCGGATGAAATGGCCTTGATGCGGCGGCAGGCTGCCTATCTTACTTTGGCATTGGCCGAGTATTTTCGCGAAGATGGTAAACAGGTTCTTTGTATGATGGACTCGGTCACCCGTTTTGCTCAGGCGCAGCGGGAGATTGGCTTGGCTGCCGGCGAACCCCCCACCTCTAAGGGCTATACCCCCACAGTCTTCGCAGAACTGCCAAAACTTCTGGAAAGAGCCGGTCCGGGCGAAAAAAATGAGGGAGCCGTTACAGGTCTTTTTACTGTTTTGGTGGAAGGTGATAACCACAATGAACCCGTTGCTGATGCCGTCCGGGGTATTTTGGATGGACATATCGTCATGGAACGGGCCATTGCCGAGAGGGGAAGGTACCCGGCGATAAACATTTTGAAATCTGTTTCGCGTACACTTCCCAATGCTGCCGATCCGGCCTTCTGGCCCAGTGTGTTGAAGGCCCGGCAGCATATGGCGACCTATTCGGATATGGAAGAGTTGATCCGATTGGGAGCCTACAGGCAGGGAAGCGATCCAAGTGTGGATCTGGCCATCGCTCTTCATGAGCCTCTGGAAGCATTTCTCTCTCAAGGAAAGGGAGAGGCGACCAGCTTGGAAGAGGGATACCAAAGGCTGGAAGCCATCGTTGGGGCGCGGTCAGAACAGGGCAATACGGGGCTTTAAGGAGTATTGAGTAATGAAGTCGCGCGAGAGTCTAATCCGTCTGAAACGTTTTCAGGTTGATGAAAAGCGTCGTCAAGTCGGACAGATTGAGTTGATGGTCACGGAATTTCAGGGAATGATCCGTGATCTGGATGCACAAATCGCGGTTGAGGAAGAAAAAGCGGGCATCGATGATATCGGGCATTTCGCTTATCCGACCTTTGCCAAGGCAGCCTTGCAGCGCAAGGAAAATCTGCAGGTTTCCATTGCTGATCTTAATGAACAGCTGGAGCGGGCACAGGACCAATTGCGCGAGGCAATCGGCGAGCTGAAGAAAGTCGAGAAGCTCGAAGAGCGCGACCACCAGCGTGAAATGGCTGCCCGTGAACAGGCCGAGCAGGACGAGCTGGATGATTTCAGCACAATCGGACGGCGCCGCCGCTAATTATGATGCTCGCCCATCCATGGGCACATCGCGCAAAGCGCCGATCATTGTTCCTGGTCTTCTGCATCAGATCTGCGCTTCGTATGAAGCTGCGGGACTGATGCGGTATGACGATGGGGTGTGACCTGCCCCCCCATGATCCGATCTTCGCGAGGGAGCTGTGTACCCCGCGCGAGGCCAACGCAGCATTGTTTCAGACATTTCGATCCGTTCCGCACAATGGCGCGGCCTCCGGGGATGCTCCCTGTTTGGCTTTGGCCATGTGTTTGCCTCGGGTTGGCCCTTGCTCTTGCCCGGTAAACTGCGCTAGAGGGGGCAGGCGCCTTGTTTGGCCACGCCTGTTTCGGGCGCTTGCTGTTTGTCGGGTTGGATCAGATGTCCTTTCTCTTGCCCCTTTTGTTGGCAATTTCCAGTTTTTCCTTCGCCCTCGGGCTGACCCTGCCGCTGGTTTCCCTCGACCGATTGCTGTTCTTCACCGAAACGCCGTCACTGATGAGCATCGTTGTTGGGCTGTGGTACGACCATGAGAAATTGCTGGCGGTGATTGTCTGTGCCTTTTCTGTGGTGTTTCCGGCTGTCAAAATTCTCCTTCTGCATATTGCCGCCTTTCGTGGCAAACGGTCCCGGTCGGTGATCCTGCTGGGGCTGGCGAGCAAATGGTCGATGATGGATGTATTGCTGGTGGCTCTGGTGGTCTTTTCCGCCAAGACCAGCGGGTTGGCTGAGGCCAGTGCCTTGCCGGGACTATGGTTCTATGGCACCGCCACCACCGCCTCGGTTCTCGCGTCGGTGATGATCAAGAAGTAGGGCAGCACCAAACGGCAAGAGATCAGGCAGAGACCAGTATGGACATGCCAATCAGGATCACCAGTGCCCAGACGAGCCGATGCTTGAGATTGCCTTCTCCCAACAACAGGCTGCCCGCCAACACGGTGAGCAACACGCTGATTTCGCGCAACGGGGCGACAAGAGCCACCGGCGTGAAGGTGAGCGCATAGAGTACGAGAATATAGGCTAAAGGATTGAAGACCGCGATGGCAATGACACCCCATTTGTGCTGTTGCCAGTGCTGGCGTATGAGGCCGTGACTGCGCGATGCCACAGGTGCCAGAACCACCATTCGCCCGGCGCTGGATCCATAGTCGATCAGCAGGGGCGGGACGAGATGGACCGACACCGCATAGGCGTCCCATGCGGTATAGCTGCCGATCAGCACCCCTGCAGCCAGTCCGAAGAGGAGGGACGTGCTGACATTACGGGCACCGGATCTGAAGCCCCCGGTCAACATAAGAACGCCAAACACGATTGCGATGGCGCCGGCCGCCATTTGCGGAGTGATGCTTTCATCCAGCAACAGAATCGCAAAGGTCGTGGAGAGCAGTGGGCCGGTCGCGCGGGCTATTGGATAGACCAGCGACAATTCTCCCTTGCGATACCCGGTTTGCAACAGCAGAAAATAGCCGAGATGAAAGGTCGCGCTGCCGAGAATCAGCAAAAAAGTCATGGCATCGAGCTGGGGACGCTCGACAAGCAGGATCCAGAGGGCAAGCGGAAAATAGAGGATGACCGTTACCGTGGAAAAGAGCCAGATCAATTCTGGCCCGCCATTGATCCGCTTGATCAAGACATTCCAGGTGGCGTGACAGAATGCGGCGGTGAGAATGAGGGCAAAGCCAGTGATGGACATTTGAGACTCCAGACAAAATATAGACGTGTTTCATCACGCCCTGTCCATCCCCTCTGGTCTTTTCGTCCTCGGGTGTCTGCCACCGGCTCATAACGGCGCTCGGACCAGCTTGCCCAATGGCAACGGAACCCTAGCCGCACATGGAAAGGCTGGCACCAAGACTAGAAGGGGATCGGCGTCAAATCAATCCCAGATCGGGGCGCATGTCTCCGTGCTATGGGACATGCCATTCCAGTGGAATTGTCTGCGGAGGCTGACGGTTACGGATTTTGAGGATGCAAGTGGGGACTTGTACGAATGCGACGATTCGATGCAGCTCGGATACGGTGCATCTTGGTTGTTTTCTGCGCTATATCCCTTTTGATTTTTTCCTCCAAGAGTCTGTTCCGATTTGGAAAGTCAGGACAAGACGCGTAGAGGCATGACACTTTTGCAAAGGAAGGCAAATTCATGGAAGCGTTGAATGCTCTTGTCAGTTCCATCAACGGAGTCGTCTGGGGACCGTTGATGCTGGTTCTTATCCTAGGGGTTGGCCTGTTTTTGCAGGTGGGTCTGAAATTTATGCCGATCCTCAAGCTGGGCACCGGCTTCAGTCTGCTGTTCAAGGGGCGCGCCGGGCAGGGGGAAGGGCAGATCAGTCCTTTCAATGCTCTGATGACCTCGCTTTCGGCCACTATAGGCACGGGCAACATTGCCGGCGTGGCGACGGCTGTCTTTCTGGGTGGACCCGGCGCTCTGTTCTGGATGTGGATGACGGCCCTGATTGGCATGGCAACCAAATATGCCGAGGCCGTTTGCGCCGTCAAATATCGTGAAACCGACGAGTTGGGCAACTTTGTCGGCGGCCCGATGTATTACATCAAGAATGGTCTGGGCAAGAATTGGCGCTGGCTGGGCTTTGCCTTTGCCCTGTTCGGTGCGATTGCCGCCTTTGGCATTGGTAATGGTGTGCAGGCCAATGGTGTGGCGCAGGTGTTGGAAAGCAACTTTGGTGTCAATACATCCGTCACCGGCGTGGTGCTGATGCTGCTGACCGCCATGGTTATTCTGGGGGGCATCTCCCGCATTGGGGCCGTTGCTGGCAAGCTGGTGCCGTTCATGGCTGTTGCCTATATCATTGCCGGCTTCCTGGTTCTGCTGATCAATATCGGTAATATCGGCGAAGCACTTGGTCTGGTCTTTGCTCATGCCTTCACCCCTTCGGCTGCAGAAGGTGGCTTTGCGGGCGCTGCTGTCTGGGCCGCCATCCGCTTTGGTGTGGCCCGTGGTGTCTTCTCCAACGAAGCCGGTCTTGGCTCCGCCCCGATCGCCCATGCGGCGGCGGCCACCAAAGGGCCGGTCAACCAAGGTCTGGTCGCCATGCTGGGCACCTTCATCGACACCATCATTGTTTGCTCGATCACCGGTCTTGCCATCATCTCTTCTGGTGCGTGGACGTCTGGTGAATCCGGAGCGGCGTTGACCTCGTTGGCTTTTGAAACCACGCTACCGGGCATCGGGGGGACCGTGATTGCGCTGTCGCTTTCGATCTTTGCCTTCACCACCATTCTGGGCTGGTCCTTCTATGGCGAGAAATGCGTTGGCTATCTGATGGGCCATCGCATCCTGATCGTCTATCGTCTTGCCTGGATCGTGATGATTTATTTCGGCGCAACGGCGGATCTTGGTTTCATCTGGCTTCTGGCAGATACGCTCAATGCGATGATGGCCATCCCGAACCTGATCGCTCTGGCTCTGCTCAGCCCGGTTGTGTTCAAACTGACGCGAGACTATTTCGCAACCAATGGTGCCTCGGAAGAAAATTCGGGCGAGTGATCGCAATCCGGGGAGCCGGCTTGACGGCTCCCTTCCTCCTTTCCAATCCCAGTTTATGCAAGGACAAGACCCATGGTCACAAAAATCCTGCTGCCGATTGATCACACCGACTCCCGGTCCTGGAAAAAGGCTCTGCCGATGGCTCAGGAGCAGGCGAAATTCTACGGGGCCGAGCTTCATGTTGTTTCGGTCATTCCCGAAATCATCAAGCTGCCAAACCTGCCGGACAATTATGGTGACGGGGCAAAGGCGCATGTGCGTAAGGTCATCGAAGGCATTTTAGCGGAGCAGGGAACAAGCGATATCGCCATCCATATCGAGGAAGGCAGCGCCTATCGCGAAATCCTCAAGCTGGCCCATGCTGACCATTTTGACATGATCGTCATGGCTTCGGCCAAGGGGGACTTCCCTGATTTTGAAATGGGTCCGCATTTGGGTCGCGTGGTGCGCAACGCCCATTGCACGGTGATGGTTATCCGCGATTGAGTGGTGCGGCGCAGAGCAGCATTCTATGACAGGGGTGAAGGCGAGCGGGGTTGTTCCTGCTCGCCTTTCTCGTTCAGAAGGTGCAGGTCCTGCGGATATAGGGCGTCGAAGGCATTTCTGAGAAAGAGAGGGGTTTCGATAACGCGCCGGGGGTCGCGCCGATGCGCAACCAGTCCATCGATCAGCGTATGATTGTTCGTTCGTTCGCGTGCCAACATGCCGAGGGTTTCACAATGCTGCCACCAGCCGGATACCAGCATGTCGGGGGGGATCTGCTCCCAACTGGCGTGGGTGTTGGTTTCGTGTAAAGTCTTGAAGTAAAGGGGTTGCCGCACGCGACGCAGCGCGCCCAACAGGGTTTGCTGGAGGATCCAGGTGGTGTCGACACAGCAATCTGTGGGCGGATTGTGACGCAGGGCAAGGGCAGGCCAGTCGGCGGGCCGTCGGCGCATCAGGGCTCGGAAGCTGTATCCATTATAGAGATTTTCCATCATATGGCCGATTCGCTCGTCAAGCGTGCCCAGCAGTTCGGACGGCTCCATAATGCCGCCGTGATACTCGATGTCGCTGTAGGCTGCAAAGGTGTCAGGCTCGCTTTCAAGGCAAGAAAGGCATGCTTCCAGATAGGTTGGTGCCAACAGGTCGTCGTGGGGCAGGACCATGAAATACTGGCCTCTGGCCTTGGACAGAACGGTGTTGGTATTGGCCACCCAGCCCAGCCGTTTGCGCTGATTGATCACCCTGATCTTGGGGTGTTTTCGATAGGACTGCAGATCCGGCGTTGGAAGGGCACCGTCATTGGAGACAATGATTTCGATATCGTCCACGCTCTGGGATAGCGCAGACTCCAGCACCCGGGCAATGAAGGGCTGGGCGTCATAGGCGGGGATGCAGATCGAGACGAGGGGGCGAGGCCTTAAAAACCGGAACATGGTTCCCGCTCCAAAATTGCCCGGACGCAGTCCTCGGCACAGCGGGCCGCAGAGGTATATTTTCCGGTTTCAACGCTCCAGTAACCGGGCGCTAACTGCATGGCACCATATCCGTGCCGCTCATGCAGGCGGCTGTTCGGGTCCTGAATGTCCGTTTTGGCTTTGGCGGCGATATAGTCTCCGACGATCCGGGCCTTGGAGATCGGCTGTGTTTCCAACAGGGTCTTGAAGGTTGGGTCAATGGTGGCATAGCCTTGCCAGGTCTTCAGGATCGCAGCTTCATGATCGTCTAACCTTGGAGGCTGATCGCTGACCAGTTCTGCGCAACTGAAACACATACCGACCGGGTACCAACTGCAATAAAGACTGTCTTGAGCCGCACAATAGACGCTGTCGCCATAGGCGCCAAGCATCGCTGTGCTGTTGCGGGGAAGCGCACCGCCAAATGCCGCTCGGGCATTGGACAGCACGACACCGAATTTGTAGCGGTAGAACCATTGCGCATGGTCCGGATGGCCTGATGCGGCATCGAGGTGCCTGCGTCCCGCCCAGGCACAATTGATCACCGTCTCAAACGGCCCTTCTGTGGTCTGCTCTGCCTTGTCTGATGGCATGAGGTCCAGATGCCATTGTTGCTTTTGCGGTCGGATTTTGGTGACAGTCGTGTCCAGACGAATGTCAACCCTTGGGTGGCTGTGGACGCAACGGCGTATTTCCTCAGCGATGGAGGCTGGCCATACGCCCTGTTCGGGTGTGTGAAACAGGGCCTGAAGTGTGTCGTGTGGCGGGGCTGAGGGAGAAACCGGTGCAAAATCCCTGCGGCCCAGATAGGAGGCAGCATTGCGGTTTGTTTGGACGTTAAGATACTGGATCACTTTGCCAAAATGGGCATTGATGGCTTTAACGGACAACATCGAGCTGTGCGGAACGAAATAGTCGAAGCGGTCGTAGATCATTGCCTCGAAGACACGAGACGGGATCCAGCGTTCGAGCAGCGGTCTGAAGCGCAAGGCATCATCAATCATGCGGCGGGCTGTCTGGAAGCTGGTGTCTGCGGCATAGACAAAGCCGAGATGGATTTTCCCTTCATTGGCAAAAGAGGCCCGGGCCATTAACTCAGAAGCCCTGTCAAACAGCACGACCTTGTGCCCTGCTTCGGCCAGCTCCAGGGCGATCAGACATCCGGTCAGGCCACCCCCAATAATCGAAACGGACATTCGCTTCCTCTAACCGGCTTCGCTCGGGCATGCCTTCAAAGCGCGGTGAAGAAATCTGCCCGGATTGGTTGCTTTGTGCTTTTACATCTACCCGGAAGCTACAATTCTTCAGGCGTCAGGGTCAATCGATTATGTGCAGTCTGGTCCAATGAAATGGCTTTGATACAAGCGCTTCGTTGATGGGACGATTTTCATCCCGTTGCCTTTTGGTCAAGGTCGCCCCACCTCCGCTGCCCTTTGGCTTGGCAGCAGAAGTGGGATGGCCCTGTCGCAAACTGGATTGGGTTTGTTCTCAGAGGTTAGATCGTGCCGACAGTCTTCAGCCGGACCCGGGTGTGGATTTCATTCTGGCTCAGAACCGTGGTGTGAGCGCGGAAGCGTTCTATGATCGAGCGCACGAAGGGGCGATTGCCCGGAGAGGTGAGCAGGACAGGAATTTCACCGATCTGGGCGGCATCTTCAAAGCCGTCGCGAACGCTGGCAACGAATTCCTGCAATTTGGTCGGTGCCATGGCCAGCTGTCGATCGTCTCCGTCGCCGATGAGCGCGCTGGCAAATTCCTGCTCCCATGCTGGCGACAGGCTGAGGATCGGCAGATAGCCGCCCGGCGCTTGGTGGCTGGCGCAGATTTGCAGCGACAGACGGGCGCGCACATGTTCGCTGATGGTCTGAATTGAACGGGTGAAGCCAGAGGCATCTGCAATGCCTTCGAGGATCGAGGACAGATCGCGGATCGAGATGCGTTCCGCCAGCAGGGTCTGGAGCACACGCTGGATGCCGGATACCGTGATCTGGCTCGGAACGATGTCATCGACCAGCTTCTTCTGTTCGGACGGCAGCTCATCAAGCAGACCCTGTACGACCGCGTAGGAGAGCAACTCGTCCATGTTGGCCTTGATGATTTCGGTCAGATGGGTGGAGATGACCGTCGCCGGGTCGACAACCGTCAGGCCGAGAATGGCGGCTTCCTCACGCAGGGAACCGTCGATCCAGGTGGCAGGCAGGCCGAAGGTCGGCTCGGTGGTCTTCACGCCGGGCAGGGCAATGTCGCGGCCGGTCGGATCCATCGTCATATACTGGTTCGGATAGACCACACCACGCCCGACTTCGACCTCCTTGACCTTCAGGACATAGTCATTGGCCTGCAACTGGACATTGTCCATGATGCGGACTGCGGGCATGATGAAGCCCATTTCCGAGGCAAGCTGGCGACGCAACGCCTTGATCTGGTCCGTGAGGGCCTGTGAAGCCGAGCCATTGGCCATGCTGATCAGGCCATAGCCCAGCTCAAGGCGCAGCTCGTCCATTTTGAGAGCGGAACTAATCGGTTCTTCCGCAGGTGGGGCTGCTTCGGCCAGTTCTACCTGCTTCTCCTGAATGACCTTTTCAAGGGCTTCGCGTTGCTGCTTCTTGGTGGCCTTATAGGCAAAGTAGCCAGCGGCACCACCGAGTGTGAAGAAGGGGATCAACGGCATGCCGGGCAGGAAGGCCATGATGATCATAATTGCCGACGACATGCCAAGGGCCTTGGGATAGCCGGACAACTGGCGAATAACTGCCGCGTCAGCGGAGCCGGAGACGCCAGCCTTGGAGACGAGAATACCGGCTGCGGTGGAAACGATCAGGGCCGGAATCTGGGAAACGAGGCCGTCACCGATGGTCAGCAGGGTATAGGCCTGTGCCGCATCGCCAAAGGCCATTTCCTTCTGCACCACGCCGATGATGATGCCACCCAGTACGTTGATGAAAGTGATGACCAGTCCAGCAATGGCGTCACCACGCACGAACTTTGAGGCACCATCCATGGCCCCGAAGAAGGCGCTTTCGTCAGACAGATCCTTACGGCGCTGCTTGGCTTGCTCTTCGGTGATCAGGCCGGCGGAGAGGTCGGCATCAATTGCCATCTGCTTGCCGGGCATCGCATCAAGAGTGAAGCGGGCGGCGACTTCGGCGATACGGCCCGAACCCTTGGTGATGACGACGAAGTTGACGGTTACAAGAATCGCAAAGACGATCAAACCGATGATGAAGTTGCCACGGGTGACGAAATTGCCAAAGGCCTCGATGACATTGCCAGCCGCACCGCCCCCTTCATGGCCATAGGACAGGATCAGTCGGGTCGAGGCAAGGTTCAAGGACAGCCGCAGCATGGTGGCGACCAGCAGAACCGTCGGGAAGGCGGAGAATTCCAGCGGCGCGCGAATGAAGAGTGACGTCATCAGGATCAGGACGGAGAAAATGATCGAGATGGCAAGGAACATATCAAGGAAGGCTGCCGGCATCGGCAGGATCATCACGACCAGAATGGTCATGACACCAACGGCAAGGCCCAGATCCCCCTGACGCAGGAAGGTGACAATGCCACCCAGCTGTGCAAGCACAGACGGGCCAGCCGGGGCTGTCCCTTCCGGGGCAGCACCATCAGGGGCTGGAGCCGGGGCGATGGGGGCGTCAGCCATTGTCGCGTCTGCTTCGCTCATGCCGATGTCGTCCTGTCAGTGACCTGTTGGTCTGGTTGAGGGGGGCGGACCCGTTCCCGTGAGATCCGACCTTGTCGTTTAGCTGGCGATGCGCCCTTCACCCGGTTGCGGGATCGAGACGCCTTCTTCGGAATATTGCTTCAATTTGTTACGCAGGGTCCGGATGGAAATGCCCAGAATGTTGGCGGCATGGGTCCGGTTACCAAGGCAATGGTCGAGGGTGTCAAGGATCAGTTCCTGTTCCACTTCGGCGACCGTGCGACCAACGAGATTGCGGGTCACGCCTTCTGCTGCCATCACGGCCTGTGCTGCGGGACCTGAGGCCATGCCGATGATGGTCTGATCCATCCGGCTGCCGTCCGGCATACGCAGGGCTTCGGGTCCGATTTCGGTGCCGGTTGCCAACAGAACCGCGCGGTGCATGGTGTTTTCCAGCTCGCGGACATTGCCTTCCCACTGGTTTGCATGCAAATGGCGGGAGCATTCCGCACTCATCCGGCGCTGTGGCAGGCCATTGGCTTGCGCATATTTGTCGGCAAAATGCTCGGCCAACAGGTCGATATCCTGCGGGCGATCACGCAAGGAAGGGATTTGCAGGTTGATGACATTGAGGCGGAACAGCAAATCCTCGCGGAAGATGCCCGAACGCACTGCGTCGGCCAGATTGCGGTTGGAGGTGGCAATGATGCGGATGTCGACCGATACCGGTTTTGACCCGCCGACCCGGTCAATGGTCCGTTCCTGAATGGCACGTAGCAATTTGGCTTGCAGCCGGATATCCATCTCGGAAATCTCGTCGAGCAACAGGGTGCCGCCATTGGCTTCCTCGAATTTACCGATCCGGCGAGCGACAGCACCCGTGAAGGCGCCTTTTTCGTGACCGAACAGCTCGGACTCGAGCAGATTGTCAGGAATGGCGGCGCAGTTGACCGAGACGAATGGAGCGGAAGCCCGGCGGGAGTTGGTGTGCAGGTGGCGGGCCAGAACTTCCTTGCCGGTGCCGCTTTCGCCGGTGATCAACACCGAAGCGTCACTCGGGGCGATCTGGTTGGCCAGCTGAACAACGGCTCCCATGGCCGGGTCGCGATAGATCAGCGCCCCCTGATCCTGCGAGACAGCTTCCAGAACGGCAGCGATGATGGCCGGATCCGGTGGCAGCGGGATATATTCCTTGGCACCTGCCCGGATGGCATTGACCGCGGCGCGAGCGTCATTTTCGATGCCACAGGCGACGACGGGCAGGGTGATGCGTTCGCTTTCCAGATCGGCAATCAGGCTGGCAATGTCGAGCCGGACATCAACCATCATCAGATCTGCACCGCGACCGGCCCGCAAATGGCTGAGCGCCATGGCGGTGGTTTCGGCATGGGACACCTGTGCCCCCCGGTCAAGGGCAATCTTGGTGGCCTGGGAAAGCTGACCATTCAATGTTCCGGCAATCAAAAGGCGCATGGTTCTCTCCCAATCACTTCTCTGATTTGATGATTTCGGTCATGGTGACGCCGAGTTTGTCTTCGACAAGCACCACTTCGCCACGCGCAACAAGGCGGGCATTCACATAGATATCGACGGCTTCCCCGACCTTGCGATCAAGCTCCAGCACGTTGCCGACATCAAGGTTGAGCAATTCGCTGACGGGCATTTTTGCCCGGCCTAGAATGGCCGACACACGGACCGGCACATCGAAAACGGCTTCCAGATCCGCTGCATTCTTCTGCACATTCTCGACATCCATCGCGCCATTGGCTGCGAGGGACTGGCCATCCTGTTCTTGCAGAGCGAGGCCATCATCTTGATCGTTATCACTCATTGTTCATCTCCATCTGCATCTGGCCGGTCGAGGCAGGTATCTCTGGGTCTTGATCTGGTTGATTGATCTGGGACGGATCATCCAGCTCCGGGTCGGTCGAGAGCGAATCCGCAGAACTGGCGTCAGTCGGGATCGGTTCTTGGTTTGGGATGAAATCTTCGGCTTGGTCCTGTTGCCCCGATGTTTCGACCGGCATCGGTTCAGGGCTGACCTCCCCGTTCATTTCGGAATTCTGGTCGATATTCTGGTCTGAAGGCTCTGACGCCGTTGGCATGTCACTGTCTGCGGCTGCCTCGGTTTCCGCGTCTGCGTCGCCTTGCATGTCATCTTCTGCGTCCGGAATGTGGGCAAAATGATCTTCGAGCAACTGGTCGACCTGACGGATCGCCGAACGCAGATTGCGACCAATGCCGCCATCGGCCCATTCCACTTCGCAGTCACCTGCCAGGATGGTGGAATCCGGAATGATGGTCAGTTTGCCGCTGAAACCCAGCTCCGTCATCTGCTGGTCCACCAGTTCCTTGATCTCGTCGGCAATTTCATCATTCAGGCGAATGGAAATGTGCGGAACCTTTCGCAATGGAGCCAGGACCTGATGCAGCAGAGCCAGAATTTCCGTTTTCGGCTCCTGAGCGACCAGACGTTCTGCAAAGCGCGAGGCAAAGGCGAAGGCAAGGTTGGAAGCATCCTTCTCAAGCCGTTGCAGCAGGGTGCCGACCTCGGTGTAGATCATTGCGATCTCGTCAAACATGGTTCGCTGCAGGCTGAGGCTCTCCTCGCTTGCCAGACGCTCGCGCTGTTCAAGCGCAGCTGCCTCGCCTTCGGCGCGGGCCGCTGCCACTGCCTCCGCAAGCAGGCGCTCATGCTCGGCAACCGTGATCATCGGTTCGGGCGGGATTTCCTCGATCTCTTCCTCGATTTCCGGCTCCGGTGGAGCGGAAAAATCCAGATCAAACAGATAGCGAGCAGCCTGTTGCATCTTGCGGGTTCCAGTTTGCCCCATTGTTTGGTTTTGGGGGCGGGTCAAGTAAGGATCAACGGTTTGATCGTCGGGTTTGGATTTGGTCAGACGGTTGGCCTAGTAAACCAGCTCGTCGTCGTTGTTGCCTTTGGAAATCATGATTTCGCCGCGCGCGGCGAGATCCTTGGCCATGTTGACCATGGTGCCCTGTGCCTCGTCGACATCGCGCAGGCGGACTGGACCCATCGTGTCCATGTCTTCCTGCAACATGGCACCAGCACGCTGGGACATATTGTCGAAGAAGAGTGTGCGGATCGTCTCGTTGGCACCCTTGAGGGCGAGAGCGAGAACGTCTTTCTCGATGTTGGCCAGCACAGCCTGAACACCAGCGGCGTCGAGCTTGGAGAGATCTTCGAAGGTGAACATCAGCTGCTTGATCTTCTCTGCCGACTCGCGGTTTTCCTCTTCGAGAGCGGCCAACAGGCGGGCTTCGGTCTGACGGTCGAAATTGTTGAAGATATCTGCCATCACTTCGTGCGCATCGCGGCGTTGGGTGGTCGACAGGTTCGACATGAATTCGACACGCAGGGTCTGTTCGACTTTCTCGAGAATTTCCTTCTGAATGGCTTCCATCGACAGCATGCGGTTGATGACTTCGAGGCCGAAATCCTCCGGCATGATCGACAGGACGCGGGCCGCATGGTCTGGCTTGATTTTCGAGAGCACCACCGCAACGGTCTGTGGATACTCGTTCTTGAGATAGTTGGCGAGCACGTTTTCCTGAACGTTGGACAGTTTTTCCCACATGTTGCGACCGGCCGGACCTCGGATTTCCTCCATGATCACATTGACGCGTTCATGCGGCAGGAAGGAGAGCAGCAGGCGTTCGGTGGAATCATAGTTGCCGTTGACCGAGCCTTTGGACGACAGGCGGGCGACGAAATCGACGATCAGATTGTCGAGCATGTTGGGCGTGATGCCGCCCAGCTTGGACATGGCAATGGAGACCTGCTTGATCTCGATGTCATCAAGACGCGCCCAGATCGGACCGCCAAATTCATCTCCAAGCGCCAGCAGCAGAATGGCAGCTTTCTCCGCGCCATCAAGGTCGCGTTCTTCATTGCTTGAGGAGACATTGGCAAGGGAGTTCGTTACATTGGTAAGTGCTGACATGATCTTCTACCTCACGCTGCATCCTGAAGCCATAGACGCACGATCTTGGCAGCTTCTTCAGGGTTTTCTTTGACCAGTTCACCAACCTTGAGCAGGGTGTCCATCTGCAGGGCTCCTTGAAGCTGGGCATTCTCGATTGCCTGCATGGTTGGGTGCGGAGTGTCTTCCCCGTCAGGGGCCGGGACAAGTTCCCCATTCTCACCGACAATCATCGGGACGCCATCTGCGCCAATCACAATGTCCGGACTTGCTTCTTCCTGCTGCTTTTCAAACATCCGCTTCATCATTGGACGCAGGACGAAGAACAAGATCAACAGGGTCATCAGGAAGAATGTGCCAAGTTCAACCATGCGGATATAGTCATCCTTGGTGAAGGCAAACAATTCGTCGCCAGAATCGTCGAAAACTTGCTCCGGCCCTTCGGCGAACTGCATGTTGATGACTTCGATCTTGTCCCCACGGGTCTGGTCGTAGCCAACCGCAGAGCGAACGAGGGTTGCAATCTTTTCCAGTTGCTCTGGGGTGCGCGGCTTATATTCCAGCTCACCATTGGCATTCTTTTCATAAACACCGTCCACCAGAACCGCGACCGACAGGCGCTTGATGCGGCCACCCTGAACCACTTCCGTGGTGGTTTTGCGCGAAATCTCGTAATTGACCAGCTCTTCGGTGATGTCGGTGGCTTCCTGACGACCCGGGCCGTTGGCATTGTTGGCATTGGCGTTGGGCAGTTCGTTGCCGACGGTCACGCCTTCATTGCCTTCCTTTTCCTGACTTTTGGCGGTTTCGCTGCGGGTCTGGGTTGAGCGAACCACCTGTCCATCGGGATCAAAGGTGTCGGAGGTCTGGGTGATTTTGTTGAAATCCATCTCGGCGGCGACCTCGATGCGGGTCCGGCCCTGACCGACGATGGAGGAGACAATGTCTTCGACCTGAGTGCGCAAGTGGCTTTCCATTTCGGTGCGGCGCTCTTCAAGACGGGTGGAGAGATAATTGTCATCATTGCCACGGCCCGATGCCAACAGACGGCCACGACCGTCGATGATGGTGACATTTTCGGGGTTGAGGCCTTCTACTGCCGAAGCGACCAGATGCTGGATCGCCTGAATCTGAACCGGGCTCAGATTGCCCTGCAGCTTGACGGCAATGGAGGCGGAGGGCGGTTTCTGCTCGCGCTTGAACAGCGCACGCTTGGGCAACACCAGATGGACCCTGGAACTGCGGACATTGCGAATGGTGCGGATCGAACGGGACAGCTCACCTTCCAGCGCCCGCAGGTGGTTTACATTCTGCACGAAGCTGGTGGTGCCCAGAGTTTCGCTCTTGTCAAAGATTTCATAACCGACATTGCCACCGGTTGGCAGGCCGCTCTCAGCCAGTTGCATGCGCAGGCGCAGGATCTGCTCCTTTGGTGCCAGAATGACTGCGCCTTCATTGCGCACTTCGTGATTTACATTCTGGGATTCCAGCAATTTGGTGATCTGGATGGAATCTTCGAATGACAGGTCGGTATAGAGCGGCGACAGCACGGGCTCGGTCACGCGCATCATGATGAAGGCAAAGAAGCCAATCAGCACAGCGGTCACAACGCCCATAGCGGCAAGTCTTGCCGGGCCCAATGCCTTGATGAATTCCAAAATGCCGTTCACACCACTCACCCTATCATTTCGGGAGTTCGCTCCAAATCACTAGGCAATATTTTCCTAGGAGATGGTTAACAAGATGTTAAGGATTTGGTTAACGAGTGGTTGATGCTGCAGATTGCACCGATGAAAATGACTCAAAAGCGGTCTTTTTTTTCCATTCAGTCGAAAAAGAATTGGGTCACCCTGTGGGAATGTATGGCTAGAACGCCTTTGAGGGGCAGCTGCCTTGTTAATTATAACAGGGTGTCATCGCGTTTCTTTGGGGGAGGTGAGGGGGGCAGAAATGAATGCCTTGCCACACGTAAAAAGGTCGAGGGAAGCCCCTCGACCTTTTCGCAAGGTTTGCCAGTCCGAAATGCCCCGGGCTGGAACTGTTACCGATATTGCTGAATCCGTGTGGCACGGAGACCGGCCAGACCATGTTGATCAATAGAGCTTTGCCAACTGAGAAACTCCTCAACGGTCAAAGTGTATTTATCACAGGCCTCTTCCAGGCTCAGCAGTCCACCGCGGACGGCAGCAACAACTTCGGCTTTGCGCCTGATCACCCACCGTCTCGTATTTTCTGGTGGAAGATCAGCCACAGTCAAAGGACTCCCATCGGGGCCGATGACATATTTTACTCTCGCACGTACTTGATCGGTCATTGTACTCTCACACTCAACCTGACCTCATCATGGAAGAGCATAGGACAATGCCTTTAAAAAAAGCCTAAGCCTCTGGATACACTTTGGTAATAGTTTTTTTCAATTTGAGGCAGTTGTTGCAGATTGAGAGCCTGGCCTTCATTTTTTTCCTTTTGCGCCAACGGGGGCAGGCTGCAAAGAAGGTTAACACAATCCTACCTCAGGCCTCCAGACTGGGGCCAAGCCGCAAATTGCATCACTTGTCGTGTGCAAAACGGATCAGGCAGTGCCGCTGTCGGTGGGTCGGGCGACGGATTTGATTTGTGAGGTGGGAACCGACTTGCCGTTGATGATCAGCATGGGTTGGCTTGAGGACAGATCGACATTGTCGACCACGCCGGTCATATCCGTGTCGACCGAGATGGCGGCGCCTTCGGCATCCTTGGCGTTGATCTGGATCCAATAGGTGCCCGGTGCCATCCGGTTGCCGGAGCTGTCTGTGCCGTCCCACTTGAAGGTTTGTTGGCCTTCTGTCAGCGAGACGTCGGCTTCATTGTAGACGATATCGCCCGCATCGTTGCGGATGGTGATTTCAGCAGAGCCGGCGCTCTCGGACTCCAAACTGTAATCGACACTGCCATAACTCGACAGATTGCCACGTGAGCCATCAACGGTAACGGTCGTGCCAACGAAATTGAGGACGCCCAGTGCGTTGGACGACGTCATCATGTTCGCCAGATTTTCAAGCTGCTCGTTTGACTTGATCTGCTGTTCGATGGCGGAAAACTGCACCAACTGCTCGGTGAATTTCGAAGAATCCATCGGTTCCATCGGATCCTGATTCTGCAACTGTGTGGTCAGCAGGGTCAGAAAGGTCTCGTAATTCTGTACGAGTCCCGTTTTGTCCTGCGCACTGTTGGAAACGGCTTGCGATGTGATGTTACCGATGGTGGTCATGATCGTTACTCCAGAGACGCGGTCAGATTACCAGATTGACGCCAGTCGACGCGACATAGCTGCCTGAATGGGTGGGGTGGGTGAGGGATGGTGTAGCCTGTTCCTCGGCGAACCCATCTGACTTGGTGCTTGAGCCGAAATTTTCCTGCTCCATGGCTTGTTGCTGGTCATGAGCCATCTGTTGGCCACTATCCTGCTGATCCATTAGCGAAAATTCGAGGCCTTGTTTGTCGAGATTAAGGCCGCTTTGCAGCAGGCTGCGTTCCATCATCCGCTGGTCACGCATGAACATGTCGAGGGTCTCGGGCCGTTCGACAAACAGATGTGCCCGGGTCTGACCATCCGAGCCAATGGTCAGGCGGACATCGACCTTGCCCAGATCCGCCGGGTCAAGGCGGATTTCGAAGCGGGTTTCACCACGCATGGCGAATTTGGAAATCTGGGCGGCCATGGCCTGTGCGTTGGCAGCTGCCGCCTGTTGCGGCACATGGCCGGTCCGGGCAAAGTTTTCCATGCCGGTCAGGCGCACGGTGGAGCCGTCACCCTGTATCGGGGTCATGCCGTCGACCTTCAATGTCGGGTCAGACTGCATAGCCATATCCTTGAGACCTGCCTGATTGTCGATTCCTGCCATCATTTTGGTGAAGGCATCGGCTTTCGGGGCCTGACGCAGTGTGCCGCTTTCCACCGATGCCACGGTCAGAGGATTGACCGTTTTCGGGCGTGCGGGTTCGTCACCGGCATCCGCATCGGCGTTGGCCGTGTCATCGGACGCCGTCGTTTGCTGTGGGTCGTTGGTGACCTGCTCTGCGCCCTTGCGGCCTTGGGTCATGGCGTTGAGAGCAGCCTGAGTCTGGCTTTGCTGAGCCTCCGGCGTGGCTGACTGCTTCGTCGTGCTGGCAGCCTGATCAGTGCGCTCAGAGACAGGAGCGTCCTGCTGTGCAGACTGAGGCTGAGTTGACGATGGTGTCTGTTGCTGGGTGACCTGCGGGCTGTCTTCATGCTGCTGTATGGTCACCATCTTGGCCAGAGCATCTGCTGATTGATCAGACGATGCCTCGCCAGTCTCCGTCTGTGGTTGAGACTGGGCAGTGTCGATCGAAACGGTTTCACCCGTGACGGTCTGGACCTGATGGCTGCTGACCGATTGGCTCACCGGTTCTGCGATGGCGTCAGATAGAGGGGCCTGTGCCAGTTCGGTCTGTACGGGATCGATTGGCGCTGGGGTAACCTGCTGTCCATCTGCGTCCAGCACGGGTTGGGCTTGGATATTTGCCTTTCCCTCGGTGTCAGCCTGTTCGGTCGCTGGTTGTTGTCCTGTTGTCTGGGCGCTGGCGTCTTGCGTGGTCGGAGAGGCACCGGCTTTGGTCGTGGCAACCAGTTCGGCGGCTTTCGCTGCGGATTCTTCGTTTGCCGGTTGCTGTGGCGTGCTCTCACCAGTCAATCCATCGGCAAGGCCAGACGGTGCTTGCCCTTCGGAGGCCTGCGAAGAGGCGAGCTGCGGCGTTGTTACCGGGTCGATGGTCGGGGTTTGGGCCGCATTCTGAGATGTACTCAGGGGCGCGTTGAGGGCCGCATTCTGGGTCACCGTCTGGGTAGAAGCCTGATCCGCATCCTGACTTGCGGGCTGGGCCGCATTTGCCACAGTGGTCTGCTGGCCTGTTGCGCCTGTCCCTGTCTGCTCCGAAGCAGCAATGTTGGCGTTAGCTGCATCATTCAACGCCTGTGCCAGTGCATCGGCAGATTGGCCAGCATCGGGAGCATTGGGTGTCTGAGCAGCTGCCGGTTGGGCCGCCAATGTGAGGTCCGGCTGTGAGCCTTCGGCCTGCTCTTTGACCACTGCATCAGTGTCAGGCTTGTCATTTGATGTGGGCGTCTCGTCGGACTGCGCTGTCGGGCGCGGCTGTGATTGATCCGTGCCTGATGGGGCCGCATCCGTTTTGCGTGCCTCATTGGCCTCTGTCCGTGGCTGATCCGAAGCGTCTGGACGCGTGTTGGCGGTTCTGGTGTCTTGCGCTGGCGCTTCCGTGCTGGCCTTTTCATTTGGTCGCGTGTCTGGACGGGTATCTGGACGGGTATCTGGCCGTGTGTCCTGCGCGGCAGTCCGGACCCCTTCATCCGCACGTGCACGCCGTGCCTCGGCCCGCTCATTGTGGGCGCGATCATTCTGTGCACGGATATCCTGTGCGCGCGCATCCTGAGCACGTTCATTGCGCTCGAATGCTTGCCGGTCTTCGCGTTGCAGGGAGGCCTCGCGCCGGTCCTGATTGCGCAAATGGCTCTCGAAACTGGACGCGGATGCATCCTGTTTTGGGGAAGACTGTTTGTTCGCAGCCGGATTGGTCGGAGCTGTGAACGGGTCTGAAATGACGGAATACTGAGATACCATACCTGTCCTCATTGCGCAGTGTCTGATCTAAGTATTCAAGAATTGTGCCAGAAATTTTCAGAAAAATTAGTCTATTAATTCAAAGGCTTGTGTTTCTACTTAGTGAGAGTTCCGCGCTTGGCAGGTCAAAAACTGCCGGGGCTTGGCAAAAACTGCCGGGTCATGCAGGGGGCATGGACAACGAAAATTCTCCTTTTCCCTTCCAAAATCAGCCAAAGACGCTATATATGAGCCAAAACACATACCGGCAGTTATGCATGCAGGACCAGAGCTGTTTGCCGGAGACAAGAAAGAATGGAATCGATTGATGTTAAACAGTCTCGATTTGCCTGGTCGCCCAGAAGACACCCGTGTTGTCGTTGCCATGTCCGGCGGAGTAGATTCCTCGGTTACCGCAGCTTTGTTGAAGCATCAGGGGTATGATGTCATCGGCGTGACCCTGCAGCTCTATGATCATGGCAAGGCCATGCACCGGGCCGGTGCCTGTTGTGCCGGGCAGGATATTCAGGATGCGCGCCGGGTGGCAGAGCATCTGGGCATTCCGCATTATGTGCTGGATTATGAAAGCCGCTTCAAGGAAGCGGTGATCGACCGCTTTGCCGAAAGCTATCTGGCAGGGGAGACACCCGTGCCCTGTGTGACCTGCAATCAAACGGTCAAGTTCGAGGATCTGCTGGCCACCGCCAAGGAGTTCGGCGCCGATTGTATGGCGACCGGGCACTATATTTCTTCCAAGATTGTGGGCAACCGCCGGGTGCTATTCCGCCCGTCCGATGAAGACAGGGATCAGACCTATTTCCTGTTTGCTACAACACAGGACCAGATCGACTTTTTGCGCTTCCCATTGGGTGGCATGCCAAAGCCGGAGGCCCGTGAGTTGGCCCGTGAGCTTGGTTTGGCGGTTGCGGACAAGCAGGACAGTCAGGATATCTGTTTCGTGCCGACGGGCAAATATACCGATGTGATCGAGCGCCTGCATCCCGGTGCTGCCGAGCCGGGGCAGATCGTGCATATCGATGGCCGCGTGCTGGGCGAGCATCAGGGCATCATCCGCTTCACAGTCGGTCAGCGTCGGGGGCTTGGTATTTCGTCCAGCGATCCGCTGTATGTTGTCAAGCTCGATGCCGAGCGCAAGCAGGTGATTGTTGGCCCGCGCGAGGCGCTGGTGACCCGTCGCCTGAAGTTGCGTGAAGTCAATTGGCTTGGGCCGCAATCGATTGCCGAAATCCCTGATACCGGGCTTGAGATCTTTGCCAAGGTCCGTTCGACACGGCCGCCGAAAGAAGCTTTGCTGTTTGCAATGGCTGACGGCTCGTTCGAGGTCGAATTGCTCGATGGTGAGCAAGGGGTGGCGCCCGGTCAGGCTTGCGTCTTCTATAATGGCGTTGAGAAGGAAGCCCAGCTTTGGGGCGGCGGCTGGATTGCCAGCACGACCACCGAAGTGGCCATTCCTGCCTCGATCGGCATCAGTGCTGCTGAGTGATCGAGAACGTTACGATGGTGTAGAAAAGCCGGCTCAAACTAGCCGGCTTTTTTCGTTTGGAGCTTGTGATGATCAGGGGCTATCGCTCAGCAAGGGGTCAAAGGCCCCTTCAAGGTAGGGTTCGAACTTGCGCCATTGTTGTGAGCTGTCCTGATAGACGCTTTGACGGACCTGTTGTTGCGAGGCTGTGCGTACGACACGCTGGTTCTCCTCTGGCGACAAAAGGCCATCTTCCCAGCTGAGGTTCAGATAGTCCGCCAACCGGTGGGTTTCTGCTTCCTGATCGGCGACCAGCTGGTCATAATTGAGGCGGTAAATCTGGCCGGGATATTCCGCGTGCCAGACCTCCATCAGGTCGCGATAAAGACCGTAATAGGCGATCAGGTCCTTGATATTGTAACAATAGCCAAGGCCTTGATTGCCGAATGTGTGCTTGTAGTTCGACCAGCAGGTGGCGATCGGGTCGCGCTCGACATGGACGATTTTGGCTTCGGGATAGAAGATCCGGATCAGATTGAGAAAGCGGAAATTCTGCGGCATCTTGTCGGTTACAAAGGCCTCACCCTTGGTGAGTTCCTGCAAAACCTGATCGAAAATACTCCGGAAACCATCGATGGTTTCAGATGTCAGAAGGCTTCGCTCGCTGACCAGTGCATTGCCCAACGTGCCGAATTGATCGAGCTCTCCTGCCGCACCGACCGTAGAGTGGGACGAGACAATCTGCTCAACCAGAGAGGTGCCAGAGCGCGGCATGCCGACAATGAAGATTGGCACCGTTTCAGTGGGAGCAGGTGTCGGTAGATCCAGTTGTTTGATGAAATCGGTATGGTATTGCTTGATATTGGCAAACAGTGCCCGGTCCGTTTCTATTGAATAGTCCAGCATCCGGCTTCGGATGTCGTTGCCCTGATGCAGATAGGTGACGGCGACGTCCAGCTGGCCGAGATCTTCATAGGCCTTGGACAGGGCGAAGGACAGGCAAAAGCGGCCTTCGTCGGACAGGTCGCCTTCCTCAAGCAAGGCGCGCATGGCTTGGACTTGCCAATCCTCTGCGGTAAATGTCTTGATCGGGCTCAGCTTGTGATGGGCGCCGATATGGCGCGGATTGTGCTGCAGCGTATCATGGAAACCGCTGCGGGCGGCGTCGAGATCACCCATCTCAAGCAAGGCGAGCGCGCGATTATAATGGGTCGAGGCCTCATCAGGATTGAGAGCCAGTGATTGCTGAAAGCTTGCAATGGCCGCTTGATGCTGATCGAGGCGGGCAAGGGCGCTGCCGCGCACATTGTGCAACAAAATCGAGCTGGGAAAATGGGGTAATAGTTTTTCAGTGGCCTCAAGAGCTTCGGCAAACTGTTTTCGCTCCAGCAATTGGCCCAGTTGGACAGCGGCGGCATGTGGCAGGTCTGCTGTGGCTGACTGATCTGTGTCGCTGGTGATCAGGGCTTCCAGTTTGGCGAGATCCTTGTTCATCACTCCGTGCAGTTTGGCTTGTTCAAGCACCGCAGTTGCCTCGGGGAACATGCTCAGTGCAATCAGCGTGTCGATATAGCTGATCCAATATTGGGGCAGGTCGGGGCGCTGTTTGAGCGCAGCGCCAAAAAACTGGATCGCTTCGGCGGGTTTGCCGACCGCGACCGCGAGGCTACCCATATGATGATTGGCGATGGGGTGATCCGGCTCGCTGTTCAGTACTTCAGCGAAGGCCTGTTCAGCTGCCTGCCACTGCCCGTTGGCCTGCGCTTTCGCGCCTTTGGTAAGCAGATCATCCGTGCTTTGTGTCATCTTCGAGCCTCACACGCTTCTGGGTCCCTGCCGCGAAACAACCGAATCAACGACAGGCGGCGCCTGAGGGCACGGTGAGGGAGGTCAACACAGATGGCAAGAGGGCGGCGTGTGTGTATGTGGAAGGCCCGGCCGTGAGGGCGCATGCGACCGGCGCGCAAGCGGCCGACACGCACCCCAAAAGCCCATACGCATGTCTCGTAAAGGCATAAGCAGGTGCTTACGGAGCGGCAAAGCAGCTTTTGTGCAATCGACCAGAGGGAGGGGACGCTTCATTTTGGGGTCATCCGGTTTGGACCGGGCAACCTCACTCTGTTTAGAAGGACATTCCTTGATGAAGAAAACCATTCTGTTTGCTGCCGCCGCTATCGCTCTTCCATTTGCTGCTCATGCCATGCCTGTCGTTGGTGATCATGTCGGCACCTCCCCTGATGCGGCGCGCACCGCCCTTGCCTCCGCTGGCTGCACAGTCAGCAAGTTCGAAGCAGAAGGGGGCAAGATCGAAGCCAAATGCCATGACGCTTCCAACAAACGTTGGGAAATCTATATTGATCCAAAATCCGGCAATGTCACCAAAATCAAGGCAGACGACTGATGTCATCGTGTCGTGAAAAGAATGAGGGCGACGTCGCGTCGCCCGCTCTTTGGGATCCGCTGGTGCGGTTGACCCATTGGGCCATAGCGGCCTGTGTCATTGTCAATGGCCTGATCAGCGATCCCGGCAAGGCGCTCCATGTCTGGATTGGTTGGGCGGTGCTTGGAATCCTTGCCGTGCGATTGGTGTGGGGCCTGATCGGACCTTCCGAGGCTCGCTTTGTCTCGTTCCTGCCTGATCCGCGGGCTGCCGTACTGTATGTCATTGATTTGATTCAGGGAATTCGGCCGCGTGACTATCCCTCGCATAATCCCGCAGGGGCGTTGATGGTCTATGCTCTGTGGGCCTCATTGGGTATCGTGATTGCGACCGGGTTGATCATGACCGATGCCGGTTCTCCCATGCAGGTTGCGGCGGAGCAGGCGGCTGTTGAGGCCGGAGACTGGTCGCTGCTTGCGCAGAATGCTCTGGATGTTGACAGCGAAATCTACATGGCGATCAAGCATGCTGCAGGCTTTGTGCATGAGGTGACCGCCAATCTGCTTATGTTCCTTGCTGCTCTGCATGTGGTAGGGGTGTTTGTGGAAGGGCGCGTGATGCGACGCAACCTTGTCAAACCCATGCTTCTTGGAGACAGAAAGTGACTGTGACGATTTCCTCGAAAGGCAAAACGGCCGCGTTGACCCTGTTGATCATTCTGCAGGGGATTGCGGCCATTTTCTATCTGGCCGATGCGATCGGCGATACCTTTCGAGGTGCCGAGACCGTCGAGACTGCGATGGAGTTCTTTGCGTCCCTGATGCTGCTTGCTGGGCTTGTCTCCGGCATTCTTCTGTTGCGCAATCTGATGGCGCAGCTTGCAGACACAAACCGTGCCCTCGACGTTGCCCGAGGGCATCTGTCCAGCGTGGTCACTCGGCAATTCGAGCTTTGGGCCTTGACGCCTGCGGAGCGGGAAGTGGCTTTGTTTGCCCTCAAGGGGCTGGATGCTGCGGAAATCGCTACTCTTCGCAGTGCTGCCAAAGGCACCGTTCGCGCACAATTGACCCGGATCTATGCCAAGGCCGGGGTTTCCAATCGGGCGCAGCTGGCGGCCTTCTTTGTCGAAGATTTGCTCTCAGGGCCAGTCGAGACGTTGCAGGAATAAGGTCAAGCGCCATTTTCGGCGCTTGAACGGGGGTGGCGGGCAGTGATGGCGGTCACGCTCGAACACCCAAAGTGGCAGACTGAAAGAAGGAAAGGCAGCCAAAGAGCGCCACATGGTCGTCCTGCAGCAGGTGAATCGGAAAATTCTCCATATGCTCTGCCATGCGCCCCTTGCTTTTGAAGGCCCGAAGAAACGGCCCCTCCGGCTGCATCAGGATCGGCGCCAAGGCGCGCGTGATGCCCCCGGTCAGGAAAACCCCAGAATAGGGAAGCATCAAAAGGGAGAGGTCACCGGTCAATCGTCCCAGAATACGGGCAAATTCTTCGCAAGCCCTGGTCGCCGCAGCATTGGTGCCAGCCAGTCCGACGTCGACGATGTCATGACTATTTGTCAAGAGCGCAGGAGAGCCCATGTCTTCACACACGGCTGTGTAGAGTTCGAACATGCCCTTGCCCGATAAAACACGCTCGGTGGAACAACGCCCATAGCGCGAGATGAATGTGTCCTGAAGGCGCCGGTCAAAGGGGGTCTCAGTGACCAGTGAGCTGTGACCTGCTTCACAACAAACGACCTCTTCCCCACCAGTCAGAAGCGCACAATTAAAGCCCGTTCCCGCTCCCAAAACCAGCTTCGGGCTATGATGGCGTGGTTCTGTAGGCACAACGATGGGGCTTGACTGAAGCCGGTCAGAGAGACGCAAGGCATATCCCAATGCTTCAAAATCATTGATGAAATGGATATGAGGGGCATCGAAACATTCTGCAAGCTCGGTCTTGTCCAGTTTCCAGTCCCGATTGGTCAGCCATATGCAGTCTCCTTCAATGGGGGCAGCCAGAGCAATCACCATTGTGTCTAGGCTGGACAACTTCCACTGGGCCAGATAGGCCGATACCAGATCCACAAAAGAGGCAAATCGGTCATTGGGGACGCTGTCAATTCTCTCCAGTTCCTTGCCATTGGCAGAAACAAGGGCAAGGCGGCAATTGGTGCCACCCAGATCACATAGAAGGCTGGTCATAGAGTCACCGTGACTTTCGAAAGATGGGCGGGCGCATCGGGGTTGGTGCCAAGGCGCACGGTCAGTTGTTCAACTGCCTTGTAGAAGCTGGTGATATGGCAGATCGGATCCAGCAGGATATGGGATGCCGAGGCGACCGGCAAGGTGGCATTGTCGACCTGATCAAAACCGGTCTGCAAGGTCTGAATGCCTGCATCTCGCAAATGTCCGACCGTCTCCTCAATGCCGGGGCCAGCCTTGTCCCGACTGGCGAAACAAAGGGCCGCAAAGTTGCTTTGTGCCAGTGCAATGGGGCCATGGCGCACTTCCGCCGCGCTGAAGGCTTCGGCGTGCAATCCGCAGGTTTCCTTGAATTTGAGTGCGGCTTCCTGTGCAATGGCGTAACCCGGCCCGCGGGAAATCACGAATAGGCCCTTCACGGCGGTCAGCGCCTCCAGCTCCGATTGCCAGTCACATGCCAGGGATCGTTCGAGCGCGTCAGGCAGTGCCGTCAACGCATCGATGAATGCCTTGTCTTTGCGCCAGCCCGCATAAATTGATGCCAGTGCCACGAGCGAACAAACAAAGCTTTTTGTGGCTGCAACTGCCTGTTCCTTGCCTGCCTGCAAGGGCAGAACGCGCTTTGCTGTGCTGCCCAGCAATGACTGCTTCTCATTGACCTGCGCGATGGTTGTCAGACCGGATTCGGTGGCTTTGTTGCAAAGCGCAGCAATATCCTTGCTGCCCCCGGACTGGGAGACAGCCAGAAAGACTGCCTTTTTTGTGGCAAGACCCTGATCATAGATTGAGGCAATCGAGGGCCCCATGGAGCAGACCGGCACGCCCAACTGGCTTTCAACCAGATATTTGAAGTAAAGCGTGGCATGGTCAGAGCTTCCCCGCGCGCATGTGATCAGGCAGGGGGGATCCAGTCTGCCCAACTGTTCCCCTTGTTCAAGATAGAGCGGAAGGGTCTGCCTGATTTGCTTCGCCACGACGTCCGGGATGGATGCGATTTCCTGGGCCATGATGGTCATGGGTGAGTTCTCCTTGATGGAACGCGGTGCCAGATGGCGCCGCGTTCCTTTGCAACAGGTCAGGATGGAATGCGCGCCACGACAGGCACATAGGTCTCCAGATCATCGGCAGGGAAGGAAACGGTTTGACCGATTTCTGCCGAGCGATAAAGACCGATCAGCATCTGGACAACAGCCAGCCCATCTTCGAATGTCTCAGACGGACGCTCGCCCTTGCGGAACGCTTCGACCATGTGACGGTTTTCATCGGTATATCCATAGACACCCGCCTCATCTTCAAGCACCGGCATCAGACCCTGCTCTGCCATTTGTTTCTCGACCAGATCCTCCCCTTCTTCACCGGAGACTTCCCGCGACATGAAGATTTTCAGACCGGTCGCGAGGGAGTTGAACTCCATGGAATATTCTGGCCCCAGCAGCTCGAGCTGGATGCGCAAGCCCGCACCGACATATGCCCAAGACGTGGTCGCCTCGATCATCAACTCGTTGCCATCCTCGTCTTCCAGTGTGATCGTACCGCGGGCAAAATCTTCCGAGGGACGATTGATGTAATCGACTTTGCCTGCATAGCGATCCGAAAGCTGCTTGGCATAGTTGGGGCGCGTCCATTTGAGGTTGGCCACGGTGCCGTTGACAGACTTCACCTTGAGGGAGTTGCGTGGTTTGCTCGGGTCGGTGAGAAGATGGCGGGCCACTTCGACAGAGTGACACATCATGTCCGACAAGACACCACCGCCCTGTTTGTCGCCCTGCCAGAACCAGGCATTGTGCGGGCCGGAATGCTCCTCGGCGGCGCGCGCCAGATAGGGCCGTCCTGTGGTGGAGGCCGCCCGCCGCCAGATGATTTCCTTGCCGCGCAGGACAGGTGTACAGAAGACCTGATTTTCCAGATAGCCGTGGTTCAGTCCGGCATCTTCAACCAGACGCAGCATTTCGCGCGCCTCGGCAATGGTCCGGGCCAGCGGCTTCTCGCAAGCGACCGCGAAGACCTTGCTGCGTTTTTCGGTCACTGCAAGATGGATTTGACGCATAATGTCGAGGCGGGTGTGGTTGGGTGACAGGATCCAGATGGCATCAATCTTGTCGCATTCCAGCATGGCATCCAACGTTTCGAACGGTGTGCAAGGTCCCAAGGCCAGCTCTTGCGCAAGATCGGCTATGCGTTGCCGGTTTTCCCCGTTGCGGCTATAGACGCCTGCGACCTTGACATTGCGCACGCCGATCATGGATTTGAGGTGAAATTCCGCGATAAAGCCGGTGCCGACAATCCCGATATTGAGGGTCTCTTTTGGTGTTGCCATGATGGTTCTCCCTTGAATTTGGACGCACTTGGCCGTCACTCGAAAATCACTGCCGAATGCGCGTCGTTGGATCAGTCTTGGATTGGTGTTTCCCCACCCGAAGCTGCGCAACGGGTGGGTTGATCTAGCTGGCCGTCATGGCGCTGTCCTTTGGCGGCGCTGTGGATTCCCGCACGACCAATCTGGTCGGCACGACAATCGGATCGATTGCCTTGCATTGCCCGGACAAATGATCAAGAAGCCGGGTCATTGCAGCACGCCCGACCTCCAGGCAGGGCTGGTTGATGGTGGTGAGGGCCGGGACGAAAGCTTCAGCCAGATAAATGTCGTCAAAGCCAAAGACGGACAGGTCCTGAGGAACCGTCAGGCCACGGCTGTTTGCCGCGCGGATCACCCCGAAAGCCATCTCGTCGTTGGCGGCATAGATCGCTGTGGGAGGGACCGGCAGGTCCAGCAATCGGTATGCAGCTTCTTCTCCACTCAGATAGGAGAAGGTGCCACGTTGAATATAGTCATCGGGGACGGGCAGTTGATGATGCGCCACGGCCTTCTTGAAGCCAGACAAGCGGCGCACGCTCATGCCTTCGGCGGGGATCGGCCCGGTGATATGGGCAATTCTCCGATGTCCAAGTGCGACGAGATGATCAACCGCGTCCATCGAGGCCTTTTCATTGTCGATGACTACATGGGACAGGTTGGTATCATCGATCATTTCCAACGCAATCACGACTTTTTGCGAGATGTCCTCGGAGAGATCGCCATTTTGCGGCATTTTGCCGGTCATCAGGATCATGCCGTCGGCATGGCCATCTGCCAGCATCTGGAAATAGTCTTCCTCCCGCTTGAGATCATTCTCGGTATTGCCCATCAGCAACGAGTAACCGGCTGCACGGGCAACGCTCTCTGCACCCTTGAAAACATTCAGATAGAAAGGATTGCCGATATCACGAACCACCACAAGGATCGACATGGTCTTTTGTGTGCGCAGATTGCGCGCACTGATATTGGGGCGATATCCCAAGGCATTCGCGACGGCCTTGATGTGAGACAGGGTTGGCTCTGCCACCAGTCCCGAGCCGGTGAGGGCGCGGGATACCGTTGCAGGAGACACACCAGCCTCGGTCGCGATATCCTTGATCCTTGTTTTCGAACTCACGTCACCCTCTCAATGCTTTGCTGCGGCCATAGAATAGAAGCAGGATCAGCAAGGTTGCACCGAAGATGATCTGACGCCCCGCTTCTCCCATATTCAATGTGGTGAGAATGGACTGCATCAAGACCAGAAGAAACGCCCCGGCCATGGTCCCTGTATAGGCACCCGTCCCCCCGGCAAGGGCCGTGCCGCCCAATACGACAGCAATGATGGAAGAGAGCATATAACGATCCCCGACATTGGCAAAGGAAGAACCCGAATAGCCCAGAATGCAAATCCCGGCCACGGCTGCGAACATGCCAGACAGGACAAACAGTGTGATGCGGATCGCCTTGACTGGAACACCCGCCATAAAGGCCGCATTCTCATTGGAGCCAATGGCATAGATGCGATAGCCAAAGGCTGTGCGCATCAGCATGAAGGCCATCAGGATCCCGACCGCAATCCAAAGCCAGATCAGTCCCGGTAAGCCAAGAAGGAAGGGCTGCGAGACAAAATTGGCCAAAGCAGGAGCGGCAAGGCCGGAGGGGATGCCATTGCGGATCACGACCAACAGTCCCTGCAAGACGCCAAGCATGCCAAGGGTCATGACCAGCGGTGGAATGCCGAAAATGGTGACGCCGACGCCGTTGAGCAATCCGATGAAGCCGCCGGCGGCAAGACAGACCAGAATCGAGGCCACAATGTTGGCATTGCTGCCATCCATCACATTGCCGGCCAGAACCGCAGCCAGAGACACAACGCCGCCGACCGACAGATCGATGCCTTCGCGGCCTCCCAGAATAACCAGATTCTGGCCTGCTGCAACGATGCCCAGAAGGGCTGCAACAATTGACAGGCGCAGGATCTGTTCCGGTGAGGCAAATCCGGGCGACAGGGTTTCACCGATGGCAAGCAATAGGCCGATCAGGATCAAAGCGACGATCAGCGGGTTTTTGACGAATGTGATCATGCTGTTGCTCGTATTTGAGGTGCTGGTTTGAAGGATGCTCATTTGTTTATCCTCCTTGAGGCCAGAACACCCAACATGAGAACGGCCAGAATGGTGGCCCCTTGTACCAGATTTTGCCATTCGGACGGGGTGCCTGCATAAAAGACCAGAGAACTGATCAGGCCAATGATCAGGGCACCGATGGCCGAGCCGAACGCCGAGCCTGCCCCGCCGGACAGGGCTGTGCCACCAAGAACAACGGCAGCCACACTTGAAAGGGTCATGGCGCCGCCGACCAATGGATCCCCGCTCGCAGTATCGCCCGTGATGCACATTGCGGCGAAGGCGGAGAAAATTCCGCAGATCACATAGCCGGAGATGCGGATTCTGGTAACTGGCAGACCGGACTGATAGGCCGACAATTGACCATTTCCAACGGCCAGCAGCTTGGTGACAAGCTTTGTTTTGGCAATCACCACCAGCAGACCAACAAGCAGTGTCAGAAAGAAAAAGACATTTGGAATACCAAAGCTGCGGCCGCCGTAGATTTTCCAGAAGGCAGATGGTGCGGGCAGTCCGGCCACTGGCAAAACCCAAAGGGCGATGCCGGAAATCAGGATCGATGTCGCAAAGGTCGCCACGATGGGCTGAAGGCGCAGCCCGGCCACCATCAGGCCGTTGAACAGGCCGCACAGGGCCCCGATGAAGATACCGAGGAAGCAGGCAAGCAGCACAGCGAAAGGCCCGCCGCCTAGCTGGTTCATGATGACAATCATGCTGACATTGACCAGCGACAGGATTGCCCCGACCGAGAGATCGATATCGGAGCCATAGACCACGAATGTCTGGGCAACTGAGAGGAAAACCAGAGCCAGATAGGTGCTGACCACCCCTTTCATGGCGCGGATTGTCAGGCTGTTCGGCTCGGCAATGCCATTGAGCACGATCAACAGCAGCAGGATGCCCAGTGCGGGCAGAAAAGGGAAACGGCGCAGCATGGCTGCTGCATCAAACTTACTGGATTGGGTCTGCATCACTCCGCTCCTGCATAGGCTGCCTGATAGAGATTGAAGCGGGTTCGGTCTTCCCCGGTCAATTCTCTTGTCACAGAACCATTGTTAAAGACCAGAATGCGGTCTGAGTGGGTGAGGAGCTCTGCATCTTCAGATGAATAGAGAATGATCGCCATACCCTCATCCGCCAACCTGCGCACAAGAGCGAAAAGCTCGTTCTTGGCTCCAAGGTCGATGCCTTTGGTTGGATCATCGAGCAACAGGATGTCCGGGGGATTGGTTAGCCAGCGCGCAATCACTGCCTTTTGCTGATTGCCGCCCGACAAGGACCCGATGGAATGGGACAAGCTGGCATATTTGGTGCTCAGTGCAGCCAAGGCCGGTTCGACCACCTCTCCAAGCGAGGAGGGCATGGCCAGCAGTTTGCGGCTTTTGAGGAAATGGATCGGCGCGACATTTTCCCGGATCGAACGCCCGGTGATCACACCATCGCGCACCCTGTCGCCTGACACATAAGCAAAGCCATTGCGAATGGCAGATCGGGGGGTGGTGTTTTTGTAGATCGTATCTCCAGACATTAATTGACCGGACATCATTTTTTCAGCGCCGAATATCGTGCGCAGCAATTGTGATTGCCCTTGGCCATGCAATCCCCCAAGGCCGAGAATTTCCCCTTCGGCCAGATCAAAGGAAATGCCCTTGAGACGGCCGCCCGTCACGTCGCTGGCGGAAAGACGAACGTGTTTGTCCTTGTTTGTCACGGCTGTTGCAGGCACCGCCGCCGAGGCGGGTTGGGTCGCCTGCTCACCAATCATGTCCCTGATAACCGCAGCCTGATCTGTCTCATCGACCTTGTGGGACGAGATCGTTGTCCCATCTCGGATGACGGAGATGCGGTCGCCAATCTCGAAAATCTCATCCATGCGGTGGGAAATGAAAATGATCGAGCGTCCTTCAGCACGCAAATCCCTCAATATGGAGAAGAAGCACTCGACCTGTGCTCTGTCCAAGGCTGAGGTCGGCTCATCGAAAATCAGAATCTCGGCTTCACTCGCCAGCGTTTTCATGATCTCGACCAGCTGCTTCTGATCCGGGCGCAGCTTGGCAAGCGGTACATCAACAGAGAAATCGTCCCCTGCAACCGTTGCAAACTTCTCGACATAACGCGAGGCTTTCTGCGTCAGCTGGGCGCTATCGACCAAAATGCCAGCTTTGCTGGGCAGGGCATAAAGGCAAATATTCTCGGCCACCGAGAGATGGCCGGACAGGCTCAGCTCCTGATAGAACAGGCAGACACCTGCAGCGCGCGCATCCTGTGGGCTGTTCAGCGAAACGGGATGACCATCCAACTCGAACAGGCCGCCGTCCGGCTTGACACTGCCTGCAATCACCTTGCAGAGCGTGGATTTGCCCGAGCCATTGGCTCCGATCAAGACGTGAATTTCACCGCGTTCCAGCAAAAGATCGCCGCAGGCCAACGCTGTCGTGGCTCCATATCGCTTGACGATCTGCTGGAGTTTCAATCGACACATGCTTTGGTGTCCCTCTTTCCATACCTAAGATCGGCACCGCAAGCCGTCCCCTGACCTGCGGCGCCAACGGCTCACTTTTTACTTGAAGTAAGCCTCTGCTTCCTCGATCGTGAGGGAGCTGGTATAGGAATAGAAGCCCGGCTTGTCAGCCAGTTCCTTGGCGATCTCGCCGACATTGTCGCTGCCAATGAACGGGATAGGCAGATACATTGCATTCTTATACTGGCCAGCGGTGGCTGGCTCTTTGAGTTCACGTCCCTGCAACATGAAGACGGACACGTTCAACGCACTGGCCATCACGCCTGGAGGGTTCACAGAGGCGCCAGACTTGAAGTTGTTGCCAACCCACAAGTCGATGAAGTCCTTGCGGATTTCGCCGGTTGCCGAGATTTCGCCAGCTTTCTTGGCATCCATCAGTGACCGCCAGGCGCCAGCCGCCATGCCGTCCTGTACCCATACGCCGTCAATGTCGGGATAGGTTGCCAGCAGGTTCTGCATGGCCTGTTGGCCTTGCGCCTGGTCCCAGTTGGCATTGACCTCGTTGACGATCTTGATGTCCGGATATTGTTCGAACACGCTGCGATAGCCAGCAATCCGCATTTCATTGGCCGGATGGCCCGCAAAGCCATTGATGGCCACAACCTGACCTTTGCCACCGAGGCTTTCAGCCAGCCATTTGGCGCTGATTGCTGCCCAGTTGGTCTGGTCGATCCCCACATAGATCGCATCCTGAGAGGAGACTTCGGCGTCTGTCGAGATCACCAAAATGCCTTCTTCCTTGGCCTGGCTGAATACCGGATCAAAGGCTGTTGGGCTGTTGGGGTTGATGATGATGGCATCGACGCCCTGATTGATGAAATTGCGCACATGGGCAATCTGACCAGGCACATCCACATTGGCGCTCTGGACGACAACCTTGACGTCAACGCCACGTTCTTTCCATTTTTCTGCTGCGGCCTGAGCTTCCTCAATCATTTGAGTGCGCCATTCAGACCCTACCCATCCATTGGACAGGCCAATCACAAATTCCTCCGCGCTGGCCGCCGGAATGGTCACGACCATCGCAGCAACGGCCAAAAGTGCATTTTTCAACTTCATCAGCTTTCTCCCTATGCATCTTTGCTGTTATTAGAATGACACAGATGAAATCGATTTCAATAGAATAATGAATTCGATTTCATTGGCCGTTTTCAGCCGATTTTTACAAGATGGAACGGAGTCAAGTTTTGGTGATTAAATCCCTGAAATTACTGTTCTCTTTCTAAGCCTCATGATTGACAATGCGCACATTGTGCATCTGGATAACTTTGTTCATGGATAGGTACAAATCTGCGAGATGACATTGCCCAAAATGGAAGCTCTCTCTGTCACAGGCAGGTCAATTTCAGGGCTGACGAGATGGCAGGATAATCCTTATCTGGGATCCCTTTGTACCTTCCCTGACGGTGGAGATTTTCAGACACTGCCAGCTTTTTCAATCACCAGCACCCGAACAGGCCCGTCCGGATGCGCCACATGTTCATCGCCATCCTGGGCATGAAAGATATCTCCGGGCTTCAAGCGCAAAACGGATTCCATCCCCTTCTCGCGTACATGCATGTCGACCTCTCCATCCAGAACAACAAACACTTCAGGGCCGTCATTCACGTGCCATTTGTAGGGGGAGTCGGTCCAATGAAGCCGTATTGTGGCGTCTTCAATGCGCTCGATATCCAGCGCCTCCCAAGCCTTCTGACCGGTGAATTCATTCGCCGTGATTTTCTGCATAGGTTCTCCTCGCTCTGGCCGTTGATCTAAGTCGTGACTGGTGGGATATTACCGCCGACATGGGCGAACGGACACTTGCGTTGCGACGTAATTGGCCTGCTATTGGAGGGAAATGACGTTGGATCAGATGGATAAACGGATACTGGCGGTTCTGGAAGGCAACGCACGGACAAGTGCCGCTGAAATCGGACGTCGGATCGGGTTGTCCCGAACAGCGGTGCAGGATCGCCTGTCAAAGCTCGAAACCTCCGGTATCATCGGTGGCTACCGCGTTGTGATTTCCGATGCTGAAGGGGATCTGATCCGTGCCGCCTTGTTTGTCAAAATTGCGGTTCGCCCATGTGAGCCGGCTCTGAACTGGATTGCGTCTCTGAATGGGGTGCAGGAGGTGGTGTCCTTGTCAGGTGACATCGACGCTCTGGTCAGATGCGCAGTTCCTGACGTGGCAGCCTTGACGGCACTCAATGACAAGATCGGTCAAAGTGAGCTGATCACCAGTGCAAACTCGAGTGTTATCCTGCGCGTCATCCCATAACAAAGCTGATGCACAGGTCGCGCCCTTTAGTCCGGATTGCCCGGCTCGGTCTGTACGCCCAGATCCTTGAGGGTGACAATGCGGTTGCCGCGCAGGTCGTTGGCGCAGACCAGATAGTCGCGTTCTTCCATGTAGGTAAGCAGGAAGCGGGCACGGGACGGCGACCGGGTGCCGTAGGCGGTGGCAAGCTCCAGATTGGTCGGGCAGGGCTTCTTGCCCAAGGCTGCCTTGGCCAGCAGCAAATAGACGCCGCGCATGTCTTCGGGCAATTGGTCTGCGATCAGGCTCGCCTGTTTCCACTGGTCCTCATCCAGGGTGTCTTCCTTGTCATCGACGCCTGCCCGAGCAACGGCCAGAAGCTGTCGGAATTCCTGCAATTCAGGGGTGCGCTTGAGACGCTTTTCGATACGACAGCGGACCTGAAAATCCTGATAGAGCACCGAGACCGGCTGATAGGCGGCGTCCGGATCTTCCAGCAGATCGGTCAGGATCTGGTGCAGGATCTCCTCGCGCTCCTCGGCGCTGAGGCCGGGGTCGAGGTCGAGCTGCGGTTCGGTTTCCCCTTCAAATTGCTGATCAAGGCGCATATGGGCCAACTGCTGGAGCACTTGCGCGGTGGTTTGGGTTGGAGGGGCGATCGCGCGGCGCGGCTCATCCTCGCCGCTTGGCTTGAACAATAGGTCGTCCATGGCCTCCCGATTCACTTCAGGCAACGGCATCAATTTGGGGCTGGTGGAACGGGCCGAGGTTTCGACCGCGCCGATCTTGACCGTTTCCGAGCGGCGATAGAGGGCCGGGCCGAGGGCAACAAACTGGCCGCGATCAAGATTGCGGAAGGTTTCGGCCTGACGGCGCTCAAGGCCGAGTAGGTCGGCAGCACGGGCCATGTCGATATCGAGAAAGGTGCGGCCCATCAGGAAGTTCGAGGCTTCGGCGGCAACGTTTTTGGCCAGCTTGGCCAGACGCTGGGTGGCGATGATCCCCGCAAGACCGCGTTTTCGGCCGCGGCACATCAGGTTGGTCATGGCCGACAGGGAGGTGCGGCGGGCCTCTTCGCTCACCTCACCACCAGCGGCGGGAGCAAAGAGCTGGGCCTCATCGACCACCACGACGACCGGATACCAGAAGTCACGTTCGATATCGAACAGGCCATTCAGGAACGCGGCTGCGGCCCGCATCTGGCGGTCGGCATCCAGTCCCTCAAGGTTCAAAACCGCCGATATCCGGTGCTGGCGCACGCGGGCGGCGATCATTGACAAGTCATCCTCGGTGCCGATGGCATCGACAACCGCATGGCCATATTTTTCGGCCAGGGTGACAAAGTCCCCTTCCGGATCGATGACGACCTGCTGAACCCACGGGGCGCTTTGTTCGAGAATGCGGCGCAACAAGTGGGATTTGCCCGAACCGGAATTGCCCTGAACCAGCAGACGGGTTGCCAGCAACTCTTCCAGATCCATAAGGGCAGGCTGGCCCAGTTTCATGGTTCCGAGATCAATGCTGACGGTCATACGGTTTCTGCTCTGATGATAAGGAGGGGTCGGGCGGGGAAAGTCGCCGATTCGTGTGTCTTGCGCAAGAAATGGGTGGCTGCAAAGAGGATCTGGTTGATATTCAGAGGTCTCTTGTGAGGAACGGGGATATATAATGGCCATCAAAAAGCAAACAATGGGCGCTTCGAGCGACATTCAACAGTCGATGGGGCCGAGGGAATGGGCCATGTTGCTGATGTTGTCCCTGGTCTGGGGTGGATCTTTCTTTTTTGTCGAGGTTGCGGTTACCCAGTTGCCGACACTGACTATCGTTTTCACAAGGGTTCTATTGGCCGCAATCGCCCTGTGGGGTGTGATCCTGCTGACCGGGCGAGCGGTGCCGCGCAGCTTTGCCGTCTGGCGCGCATTTTTGATGATGGGCCTGCTCAACAATGTCATCCCCTTCGCGCTGATTGTCTGGGGACAGAAGACCATCGCGTCGGGATTGGCGTCGATCCTGAATGCCTCAACACCCCTTTTTACCATTCTGGTCGCGGGGCTGTTGCTCACCGATGAACGGATGACCTTGCGCAAAGGGTTTGGTGTGGTGATTGGCTTTGTCGGGGTGGTGATCATGATTGGCGGCGATGCCCTGTCAGGCATCGGTCAAGGAGTCTGGGCGCAACTGGCCGTTTTGGGGGCGGCCTTGTCCTATGCTTTTGCCGGGGTTTTCGGGCGGCGCTTTAAGGCACTGGGTGTTGAGCCGGTGATGACCGCTGCGGGGCAGGTGAGTGCCTCAAGTGTGATCTTGCTGCCAATGGTGTGGTTGTTCGATACACCGCAAAGCCTGTCGGTGCCCTCCATGGGGGTGATTGGGGCTCTGGTGGCACTGGCACTGGTGTCGACCGCCTTTGCCTATATTCTCTATTTTGGAATATTGGAACGGGCGGGGGCAACCAATTTGTTGCTGGTTACCTTCCTCATTCCGGTCTCTGCCATTCTGCTGGGCGCTGTGGTGCTTGGTGAACGGCTGGAGCTGCTGCATTTTGTCGGGATGGGTTTGATCGGTTGCGGGCTGGCCGCGATTGACGGGCGGTTGCTGGCCCTTGTCCGGCGGGCTCAGTAACGCGCCTGCTGGCGGCGGATTGCGGCGATCTTGTTTTCTGCCTCGACCGCTTGTCGCAAGGTGGTGATGCCGGAGGCTTCCAACAGATCGACGAGACGCAGAAAGACTTCCGCCGTGGCCATGGTGTCGCCCAAAGCGGTGTGGCGCATGTCGGGCAGGATTTCAATGCCGAACTGTTCTGCCAGAGCATCAAGGGTAAGGCTGGCATTTTGTCCCTGTAGATGGGCGGCGAGCAGCACCGTATCGAGCACAGGATTGGTGAATTTGATTCCCGTGCTTTCCTCCTTGAGACTGAGGAATTTCATGTCGAAGGCTGCATTGTGGGCCACCAGAACGGCATCAGAGACAAAAGACTGGAATTTCGGCAAGACCGCGTCAATGCGCGGGGCGTTGGCGACCATGGCGTCGGTGATGTGGTGGATCTTGGTGGTGGCGGGTGGAATGGTCCGACCCGGATAGACATACTGGTCGAAAAACTCGCCCGAAAGAATGCGACCATTGACGATACGCACCCCGGCAATCGAGATGATCTCGTCGCCACCGGATGGATCAAGGCCCGTCGTTTCGGTGTCAAAGACGACAAAGTCCAGCTCACGCAAGGGCGTATCCTCGAGTGAGCCAAGGTTGGTGCGCTCCATCAGATCGAAATCATAGAATTCCAGCCGCTCTGGCAGGATTTGCGTTTCCTCGCGTGCCTCATCGGTGTGGTGATCGCGGGCGGGAGCCAGAGGCAGACGCAGATGGATGGTGCCTTGTGGCACGCGGGTGCACCAGAAGTCGGTTTTGTGGCGGTCGAGCACATCACGGCCGGTTATCTCACCCAGATCGCGATCCAGTGGTTCATCGAGCCAGGAATTGATCTGGGCAACGCTTGGAACCTCGTCTCCATGCCAGTGGAGATCGATATAGACCTTGCGTCCGGTCTCGGTGGCCTGAAGCTGGAAGGCCTTGAGCCCGGTGGTCTCTGCCACCTTGCGCAGGACAAATTCCACCAGTTCAACGATGGTCACAGAATCACAGTGGAGCCAGATTGGCTCTCCGATGAACTCGCAGGTGATCTTGAGGCTTTCGGCACTGTTGCGGCGCAGGACCGAGTTGAACAGGGAGGAGGAATAGACATCACTCATCGGCCATGCATTGGCGAGCATGGCGTGGGCGGTGTCGTCAAGGGCGGTGATGCGTTTGGCCAAAGCTGCGGCTTCGCGGGCGATCATCTGTTCAAGCGCATGGCGGGTTTGGCTGTCGAGATGAAAGTCGCCAGTCAGCATTTCCGCTGTGGCTTGCAGATTGGCTGCCGGGTCACGCAAATTCACCAGCGCATTGTGCAAGAGGCGGTCGCGCTCGACATTTTCGGCCAACTGACGGGTGACATTGTCGAAGGTAATCATGAAGCCGGTGGCGCTGGTTTCCTGTTCGTTGAGCAGCAGCGACATGCGCCCTTGCAAGGTGTGGCGTCCATCAGCCGTGGCGCAGATGACCAGTTGTCCAAGGCCTTCCTTGTGGCGTTTGTGACGGCCTTCAGAAAAACGGCGGGTGAGGCGCTCGAGGGCATGATGGAACGGGGCGGCGGAGACCACGCTGAAGAGTGAGCGACCAAGGCCGAGATCGCCGGATACGTGGAGAATTTCCAGCGCCCGGTGGTTATAGAGCAGGATCTTGTGGTCAAGATTGCAGATCAGTACCCCCTGACTGAGATCCTTCAGAACGCTTTCAAGGCGGCGTTTCTGTTTGTTGGCATTGTTGACTGCCACGGCAATCTGGCGGTCGGTCTCGTTGCGCGCCTCGACCAGCGCTTCGGATATTTCCCGGATGGCCGGATTGAGAAAGCCGAGATATTTGCCGGTTTCCTGATCAAGCCCCTGGCCTGCGCCAGCATGGACGAGGGATCGGACATCCTTGACAATCATCTCAATCGGGTTGGCAACATTCACATCGAATTTCTGCCAGACCCAACCAGTGAGGAACAGAATGCCAAAGCAGGTAAGTCCGCCGAACAGAACCAAATGTGGCAGGGCGTCAAATCCAATGCGCTGGAGAGCAAGATAAAGATCGATGATGACCAGCGCGCTGGAGCCAAGGGCGATCAGCGCAAAGAACAGAAAGATGCGTAGGCGCAGGCTGAGCCGCTGGAGTAAAGGCATGGAAACACTATGGATCTGACAAAATGGTCTTTGAGCTGAATTCAGGTTGATCGGTCGGGCTTGCGGGTCGGTTGACTTAGCCGAAGGCCATGTCATGCGTATTTTTCGAGCCGGGTTCGGTCAGCAAGGCATCAACCGCCTTGACGACAGCCTCAAGTGCGAAAGGCTTGGTGAGATAGGTGTCGGCTCCAAGCGCGAGACCTTTTTCGATTTCGATTTCACGGCTGCGGGCGCTGATCATGATGATCTTGGTGTCGCTCGTCTGAGCCGTGGCCCGGATTGTCTGGCAGGTCTCATAGGCACTGCGATCATCCTGAGAAAGATCGAGCAACACCAGATCTGGATGATGTTCTTGCGTGGAGCTGAGGGCGCTGCTGCCGTCGGGGGCGGTCATGACATGATAGCCTTGCGCTTTCATCAAATGTTCAAGCACGAAGGACATAGATGGTTCATCATCGACAACCAAAACTGAATGAGCCAAAATGGTATTCCTCCCAGAGACCGAAGATGACATGAAGTTTAGAGCGGGGCTATCGTGTATGAAGACTGACGACTGACCGCTTTCTCTTTTTCATTGAAAGTATGTCTGTTTTTGCCTTTTCGTGCTATTGGCCTTTCTGCTCAGCAAGGTGGTGCCATCGGGCGAGAGAACCTTTGTCAGGGCTGGTTGCAGACCGCGTCAAAAAGCGGATCGGTGCCGTCAATGTCGAACCAGTTGGCCTTGCCAATGGCATCCTCTGTCAAGGGTTCGTTGGCGGACCAGTCGGCGCGTTTGCCGCCAATGCAATCGATCATTTGCAGAATGGTCGTGGTCGGGCCGTCTTTCTCTGCCTGAAACAAAGTGGCAAGCCGAATGCCGGGATAGTCGTCATTTTTCTTGATGGTTGCCTTGTCGATGGCAAGGAAGCGGTCGGTGCGGGGCACGATGAAGGACAGGGGCTGGAGCATGCTGGTGCCCTCGGCGGTGCGCAGGATGACGACATTGTCATCAAAGTCGGCGGTGGCGCGGGCATACCAGCCATAATCAAGGACAATTTGCAGCAGGATCATTGCGGAGCCTGCGGCCAATGGCACGGCTGCCTTCGGGCGCGGGCGCTTGAGGATGATCTTGTAGAACAGGATGATGAAGCCCGCCGCGCCGACCCCGGCAACAAAGGTTCCAAGCAAGATGAACAACATGGCTTCACTCTCTCCCGCGCAACCCGACACAAGGGTGCGATATACTCGAATTTGACTGCTCTTTCAGGCGCTAAGATCCTGAAACTACTTTGATCGACAGATACAATGGTTGGCGGGCCTTGGTAAGACCGCATTTCGTCGGGGGCGGGCTGCTTGTTTGGCAAGGTCCGACCCCGATATGGATCAGGAAAAGGCGCTCTGGCTTTGGCCAAGGGCCGATTGCAGGGTCTTGATGATCAGGAAGGCATCCTTGAGATGGTTGCGTTCCAGATCGGATAGGCTGGCCGGGGCCAGATAATTGTCCGGGGCGCGGCCCTCGCGGATTTGCCGGGCCTGATGCTCAAGGCGCATGTCGGCGATCAGGTCATAGGCGTCGATCAGGTCTTGCGCACTGGTCTTGTTGATGGTGCCCTGATCGCGGCCAATGATCAGCCGCTCGCGGGTGTTGGCGGCGGTGATGGCACCCTGAATGGCGTAGGCACGGGCAAGATCGACAATCGGCACGACGCCATTGTGTTTGAGGTCGACCGTATCCTTATGCTCGCCCTTCTTGATCAGCGCAAAGCCACGGAAAAAGCTGAGCGGCGGGGTGTGGGACAGGGAGTTGGAGATCATGTGTGCACGAAAGATGCTGTTCTTCTTGGCTTTTTCCATTGTCTCCTGGAACATGCCGGCAAACAGATCCTCTTGGCCAACAATCGGGCGCAAATCGAACATAACGCTGGCCAGCATCTGGGCCGTTGGGTCGGGCTTGTCGATCCATTGATCAAAGTAACGGCGCCAGACCGAGCTTGGCTGGCACCAGCGCGGGTTGGTGGCCATCATGTCACCGGGGCAATAGTAAAAGCCACAGGCATCAAGGCCGTCCGAGACATATTGGGCGAGGTGCTTGAAATAGGGTCCGTGCTCGGTCGCGTCATAGCTGTCGTCGAGCATCAGGCAATTGTCCTGATCGGATATGCCGGTTTGTTCCTGTCGCCCTTGCGAACCGCAGGCCAGCCAGAGATAGGGGATGGGGGCGGGGCCGAATGTGCCTTCGGCCATCTGAATGAGGCGGCGGGTTAGCGTGTCGGTGACATTGGTGACGATGCGACCGATATGGTGGGCATCCACGCCGCTGCCGACCAACTGAGCCAGCATTTGCGGCACTTTGACGACAATGGAATTGAGGCCTTCAAAGTCGTCCTGATGCTGGATGTCGCGGATCAGATAGGGGGCGGAGACCGCCTGCTGGCGCACCAGATTGGTGTTGGTCAGGATGCCCACCAAAGTGCCGCCCGAGACAATCGGCAAATGGGTGTGGGAACGCTCCATCATCGAGGTCATGGCATCAAAACCGAGCGCGTCAGGGCCAAGGGTGAAGGGATCCGGGGTCATCACGGCGCGAACCGGTGTGTCGAGCGGCCTGCCCGCAGCCACCACCCGGTCGGTGAGGTCGCCCGAGGTGAGAATGCCGATCAATCTGTCCTCTTCGGTGACCAATATGCAAGAAATCCGGCGTTCCGCCATGGCTTTCGCCGCTTGGGTGACTGTGGCCTCTGGCGTGATGGTGATTGGGTCCGGGGTCATCAGTTCCCCAACGGTGATGGAGATCAGGTTGGTGGTCTGATCCATCCCTTGCGGCTTCGCCTGCCGTTTGATGATCGAGCTGTCGAAAAAGCCGTGAAAGGCTTTGTTGCCTTGCACCAGCCGATTGAATTCGGCCTTGGGAATGACGAACAGGGTGGTGTCTTCGGATGCGACCGCCTTGTTGGGGGCCTCTCCGTTGGACAGGAGCGCCCGTTCACCAAAGCAATTGCCGACATTGAGATGCAGCAGCAGATTGTTTTCCGGGGTGATCAGGTCCACCGCACCGGAATGAATGACATAAAGGCCGGTCATGCGCTGGCCGACATCGACAATGGTCTCGCCAGCCTTGACGCCAATGAACGAGGTCATAGCCCCGATCTCTTCCAATCGGCTCATTTCCAGAAGGTCGAATGGATGTCGATGTGCTGCAAAGTCTGCAAAGTCACGCGTGGCCATGACAAGCCTCCCCACGAACGCGTTGAATCACCGAATTTTGCCCCTGATCAGAATGGTCTCCACAGGGGACGTAAAAAAGATCCCGCCGATAGTAGGGTCGGCGGGATCTTTCAACATGTCCTTGATCAAGGTCACGAGGATCTGGAAGGAGCCTCGTGACGATGGTCTTAGTGGTCGATTGCCGCGCCAGCACCTTTTGGAACGCGGATGCTTTCCACCAGTTCCTGAATTTCCTGTGGTGGCTCTTCGGTGGCCGAAGAAACAACATAAGCGACGGCGAAGTTGATGATCGCGCCGATGGCACCAAAGGCTTCCGGAGCAATGCCTAGGAAATGGTTGGCAGTGGTGTTTGCCAGCATGTTGGTGCCCGGGATGAAGAACCAGCCCTTATACATGAAGATGTAGAGCAGGGTGGAGAGGATACCGGCGACCATGCCAAGGATTGCACCCTTGGAGTTCACGCGTTTGGAGAAGATACCCATCATCAGAGCCGGGAAGATCGAGGATGCAGCCAGACCGAAGGCCAGTGCCACAACCTGTGCCGCAAAGCCTGGAGGATTGAGACCAAGATAGGCAGCAATCACGATGGCAACCGCCATGGATATACGTGCATAGAGCAATTCCTTTTTCTCGGAAATATCCGGAGTAAAGGTGCCTTTGAGCAAGTCGTGAGAGACGGCAGACGAAATAGCCATCAACAGACCGGCTGCAGTTGACAGCGCGGCAGCAAGACCACCGGCAGCAACCAGCGCAATCACCCAGTTTGGCAGTTTGGCGATTTCCGGGTTGGCCAGAACCATGATGTCACGGTCCACGCTCAGCTCGTTGCCCTTCCAGCCAAATTCCTCAGCCTTTGCAGCAAAGGTTTCGGATTTGTCGTTGTAATATTGGATGCGGCCGTCGCCATTTTTGTCTTCGAACTTCAGCAGACCAGTGGTTTCCCAGTTCTTGAACCAGTCAGGACGGTTCTCATACTGAAGGTTGCCATCTTCCGCACCAATGGTGCCGGTCTGGATGGTGTCCATCAGATTGAGGCGAGCCATGGCGCCAACGCCGGGAGCGGTGGTGTAGAGGATCGCAATGAAGACCAGTGACCAGCCCGCAGTCCAGCGTGCGTCAGAGACTTTCGGCACGGTGAAGAAGCGGATGATGACGTGTGGCAGGCCAGCGGTGCCGATCATCAGGGACATGGTATACATGAACATGTTGAGCGGGTTGCTGGTATAGGCCGTATATTCCTTGAAACCAAGGTCGGTGACCACCTGATCAAGCTTGGTCAGCAACGGTGTGCCGGAGGCGGCGTGATCGCCGAACAGGCCGAGCTGTGGCAGGAAGTTGCCGGTCAGTTCCATCGAGATGAAGATGGCGGGAATGGTGTAGGCAAGGATCAGAACGCAATATTGAGCGATCTGGGTGTAGGTGATGCCTTTCATGCCGCCCTGCACTGCATACAGGAATACGATGGCCGTGCCGATGATCAGGCCGGTGGAGGCTTCCACTTCCAGGAAGCGCGAGAAGGCAACACCAACGCCCTTCATCTGGCCGATAACATAGGTGATCGAGCAGATGATCAGGCAGATAACAGCCACGATGCGTGCGGTGGATGAATAGAAGCGGTCACCGATGAATTCTGGCACGGTGAATTTGCCGAATTTGCGCAGATATGGGGCCAGCAGCATGGCGAGCAGCACATAGCCACCGGTCCAGCCCATCAGGAAGACCGATGCGCCATAGCCGTTAAAGGCGATCAGGCCTGCCATGGAAATAAAGGAGGCTGCCGACATCCAGTCAGCGGCGGTTGCCATGCCGTTGGCAACAGGGTGAATGCCGCGACCGGCTGCATAGAATTCGCCGGTTGAACTGGCGCGGGCCCAGAAGGCAATGCCGATGTAAAGCGCAAAGGACGCGCCCACAACGATGTAGGTAAGAGTTTTAAGATCCATAATCTAGCTCCAACGTCCTGTTCTTATTCTTCAACGCCAAACTTCTTGTCGATGGCATTCATGCGCACCGCATAGAAGAAGATGAGTCCAAGGAACACATAGATAGATCCCTGCTGAGCGAACCAGAATCCCAGATCGGTTCCACCGACAGAGATGCCAGACAATGCAGGACGCAGAAGAAGACCAAAGCCGAACGAAACCACGAACCAGATGATCAGGCAGACCGTGATCAGGTTTAGGTTGGCTTTCCAATAGGCACCGGAGTCATTATTCTCGGCCATTTATTCCCCCCATGGTGATGAACCGGGCTTGCGGTCCATTTTCCTGGAAACTCGGTTTGTTTGAAGGCGGATGTTTTGTTGTCGGGGGCCATTCCTCTTTTGCTCCCACATCCTTTGCCATCGCGCGCACCTGAGCAATGTTTGCGAAAGAAACCAGACAGGTGAAGGCACCTTCTGGCGTGTCACGATGTAAAATGAGTGGCGAGATGGTTTCAATTAATGTTTCGTATAATTCCATCATCCTTTAGTCTCGAAAGGACTTTTCTTTGCTGGATTTGAGTCCATTCGGTGCTGGTCTAGAGAAAAAGTTGTCTCTAGTCTTACTATGAAAGTATAATTGCCTTTTGTATTTTGCTGCATGTGCGAAATGACTTCAAAGAGACTCACATACCTTGTTTTGACTTTGTCTAAATTGCCCGGTCTTTAGAAGTGTTGTTCTTTCTAGGGGTAAAAACCCACTGATCGCACGCGGTGGATGGGTGAGGAGGTTCGAGGCGGTCGGGGGAAAATTTGGCGCTGAGATGATTTGGAATGCCTGAACTAGAAAATTGATGCTATTGGTATTAATATTCCAGATTATTGGCGTTGTTAGGTGAATTTTATTTTGTTTCTTTTGGTGTTGAGAAAAAATAGGAATGTCTGTTTTGGCCATTTGTGCGAAGATAGGACAACAGTGCTGACATAAGCGCGTTGGCATGAATGCAAGGCCCCTAAAAGAAAAAGCAAGGGGGTGTTGTCAATGCAAGTGCCGTTCAGGTGGAGGTCTGACGGTGCGTATCCCGGTCTCCTGTCTTCTCTGGTGTCTGCGCGGAGAGGCAAGGGGGCGGCCATGTTTCAATGAGGGAGGATTTCAAGATGTCCGAACATGGACCTCTGTCTTTCAACGTGCCTGAACCGATGGGGCGTCCCGGTGACGAGCCGGACTTTTCCTATCTGGATGTGCCAAGGGCGGGCACCGTGCGCAAGCCGCCGGTGGATGTGGATCATCAGGATATTCGCGATCTGGCCCGCACCATGATCCGGGTGTTGAACCGGGATGGGGATGCGGTCGGCGAATGGGCTGATCCGGTCGAGGACGAGACGATCCTGCATGCTCTGCGCAGCATGATCCGCACCCGTGCTTTTGACGAGCGGATGATGACCCTGCAACGGCAGGGCAAAACCTCCTTTTACATGAAATGCACCGGCGAGGAAGCAATTGCCATCGGGCAACAGCTGGCTCTTGCGCCGGGTGACATGAATTTCCCGACCTATCGTCAGCAGGGGCTGTTGCTGTGTCAGGATTATCCGCTGGTCGATATGATCAGCCAGATCCTGTCCAACGCCAATGATCCATTGCGCGGGCGTCAGTTGCCGGTGATGTATAGTTCGAAAAAGCATGGCTTCTTCTCCATCTCGGGCAATCTGGGCACTCAATATGTCCATGCGGTGGGCTGGGCGATGGCCTCGGCCATCAAGGGCGATACCAAAATCGCCACTGCATGGATTGGTGATGGCTCGACGGCAGAGAGCGACTTCCACGCTGCTTTGGTCAATGCCTCGGTCTATAAGCCGCCTGTGGTTCTGAATGTGGTCAACAATCAGTGGGCCATTTCCTCCTTCCAAGGCATTGCCGGGGGGGATTCGGCGACCTTTGCCGAGCGGGCCCATGGCTTTGGTATTCCGTCCCTGCGGGTTGATGGCAATGACTGGATCGCGGTTTACAATGTCTCGCGCTGGGCGATTGAACGGGCGCGGCGCAATCTTGGCCCGACGCTGATTGAATGGGTGACCTATCGGGTTGCTCCGCATTCTACCTCGGATGATCCGGCCCGCTATCGGCCACGCAAGGAATCGGACGCCTGGCCGTTGGGAGATCCGGTCCTGCGGCTGAAGAATCATCTCATTAAAAGGGGGCTCTGGAGCGAGGACCGTCATGTGCAGGCCGAGGCTGAATATGCGCAGGAAGTGAAAGCGGCGACCAAAAAGGCCGAATCCTTCGGCGTGATGGGTGGCGGTTCGACCGCGCGGGACATTTTCGACGATGTCTATAAAGACATGCCGCCCCATTTGCGCGAGCAGCGCCAGAAGCTGGGAGTGTGAGCCATGGCTGAAATGAATATGGTGGAAGCCATCCGCGATGCGCTGGACATCAAAATGGCGCAGGACCGGGATGTGGTGGTCTTTGGCGAGGATGTCGGCTATTTCGGTGGCGTGTTCCGCTGCACCGCCGGTTTGCAGGAAAAATATGGCAAGGATCGGGTGTTTGATGCGCCGATCAATGAAAGCGGCATTGTCGGGGTGGGGATCGGCATGGCGACTTATGGCCTCAGACCCTGTGTCGAGGTGCAATTTGCCGATTATATCTATCCGGCCTATGACCAGATTGTCTCGGAAGCCGCACGGCTGCGCTATCGCTCGGCGGGGGATTTCACCGCGCCAATCACCATTCGTACGCCCTGCGGTGGCGGTATTTTTGGTGGCCAGACCCACAGCCAGAGCCCGGAAGCTTTGTTCACCCATGTCTCGGGGCTGAAAACCATCATTCCGTCCAATCCCTATGACGCCAAAGGGCTGTTGATTGCGGCGATCGAGGATGATGATCCGGTGGTCTTTTTCGAACCCAAGCGGCTTTATAATGGCCCGTTTGATGGCCATCATGATCGCCCGTCGAAAAGCTGGGCGGGGCACCCTTGGGGGGATGTGCCGCAGGGCCATTATATTGTGCCGATTGGCAAGGCGGCGATCCGCCGCGAAGGGGCGGCGGTGACCATTCTCGCCTATGGCACGATGGTTTATGTGGCCGAAGCCGCTGTTGCCGCAACAGGGATTGATGCGGAGATCATCGATCTACGCAGTTTGGTGCCACTCGACATTGAAACCATCGTCACGTCCGTTCAGAAAACCGGTCGCTGTATGATCGTGCATGAAGCGACGCTGACCAGCGGCTTTGGGGCCGAACTGGCCGCTCAGGTGCAGGAACGCTGTTTCTATCATCTCGAAGCGCCGATTGCCCGGGTGACCGGCTGGGATACGCCTTATCCGCATGCGCAGGAATGGGATTATTTCCCCGGACCGAAGCGGGTCGGCAAGGTGCTTGTTGCCATGATGGAGGAAATCTGATGGGCCGGTATAGCATCAAGATGCCCGATGTCGGCGAAGGCATCACGGAAGCGGAAATCGTGGAATGGAATGTGTCGGTCGGCGATTTTGTGCAGGAAGATGACATTCTTGCCGCCGTCATGACCGACAAGGCGACGGTGGAGATCCCGTCTCCGGTGACCGGGACGATTTTGGCGCTGCATGGGGAGTTGGGTGAGACCACTGCCGTTGGGGCTGAAATCATCGCGCTGGAAGTGGATGGTGACGGGGAAGAACACGCAGACGACAAAGCCGAAGATCTGTCAGACGCTGCCCCAGATGTCGCTCAGGACGTCTCTCAAGACGCCAGCAAGGACGAAACACCGGACGTCCAGCCAGAGGTTGCTGCCGTGGCACCGACCTTTCAGGCTTTGGCTCCGACTGGTCTGCCGCGGCCTGTGGGTGAGAAGCCGCTGGCCTCCCCAAGTGTGCGGCGGCGGGCAATGGATGCGGGGGTCCGTCTGGCCTTTGTGCAAGGGACAGGTCCGGCCGGGCGCATATTGCATGAGGATCTCGACGCTTATATTGCGGGTGGGGTGCGCTTGCCAGTGCAAGTGAGCGAGGCCGTTGTGCCGCTCAAGAATGGCGTGGAAGAATGGCGGGTGATTGGTCTTCGTCGCAAGATTGCCGAGCGGATGCAGGATTCCAAAAGCCGCATTCCGCACATCACTTATGTCGAGGAAATTGACGTCACGGATTTGGAAAAGCTGCGTCGTCACATGAATGAGACCCGCAAGAGCGATCAGCCTAAGCTGACCATTCTGCCCTTCCTGATGCGGGCCATGGTCGTGGCGGCGCGCGAGGTGCCGAAAATCTCGTCCCATTATGACGATGAGCAAAATCTGGTGCGCCAATATGAGGCGGTGCATATCGGCATGGCGACCCAGACCGATGCTGGCCTGATGGTCCCTGTGGTGCGCCATGCTGAGGCGCGCGGGGTGCGGGACATGGCCGATGAAATCCGCCGTCTGGCGGATGCGGCCCGCGATGGTTCGATCACAAGGGACGAGTTGACCGGCTCGACCATCACCATTTCGAGCCTTGGGGCGATGGGCGGGATTGTCTCGACCCCGGTCATTAATAGCCCGGAAGTGGCGATCATCGGCGTCAACAAGGTGGTGATCCGTCCGATCTATATCGACAGGGAATTCCAGCCGCGACAGATCATGAATCTCTCTTCCAGCTTCGATCACCGGATCATCGATGGTTGGGATGCGGCGGTCTTCATCCAGAAAATCAAGAGCCTGCTGGAACATCCGGCATTGCTGTTTGTCGAATAGGAGGGCCAGAGGATGAATCGGAAAAAAGGATCGAAATCCTGCGATGTCCTGGTGCTAGGGGCCGGGCCGGGGGGCTATACAGCCGCCATTCGGGCCGGGCAGGCGGGCTTGAAGGTGGTGATTGTCGAGGGCGAAAAGGCCGGCGGCACTTGCCTCAATGTCGGCTGCATTCCATCCAAGGCGCTGATCCATGCGGCGGCGCAGTTCCAGAAGGTCAAAGGGTGCGAGCAGGACAATGTCTTTGGCATCAGCCTTGGGGGTGGCTCTGTCGAGATCGACCTCTCCAAGACGATTGGCTGGAAAGATGGCATTGTGGAACGCCTCAACAAGGGCGTGGAAGGCTTGCTGAAAAAGGCCGGGGTTGAGCAAATCATTGGCTGGGGTCGGATGCTGGATGGCAAGACCTGCGAGGTGAGCGGCAAGGATGGGCCGGTGCTGATCCATGCGGAGCATGTCATTCTGGCGACCGGATCGGTGGCGAGTGCTTTGCCGTCTTTGCCCTTTGGCGGCAAGGTGATCTCCTCGACTGAAGCTTTGGCCCTGACCCATGTGCCGGACAAGCTGGTGGTGGTCGGTGGCGGTTATATCGGGCTTGAGCTGGGCACCGCCTTTGCCAAATTTGGCTCAGAGGTGCATGTGGTGGAATTTGCCGACCATATCCTGCCCCATTATGACCGGGAAATCGGCAAGGTGGTGCTGCAATCGCTCAAGAGTCTCGGTGTCACCGTGACAATAGGGGCTGCGGCCAAGCAGCTGAGCGAGGATGGCTCCGGTCTGGTGGTGGGCCTCAAAGATGGAAGTGAGGTGACTCTGCCTGCGGACAAGATTTTGGTGACAGTGGGGCGCAAGCCCCGGCTTGAGGGCTGGGGGGCGGATAACCTTTATCTGACCATGCGGGACGGCTTTATCGCGATCAATGATAAATGCCAAACCTCGATGACCGACATTTATGCGATTGGTGATGTCACCGGCGAGCCGATGCTGGCCCATCGGGCGATCGCTCAAGGGGAGCTGGTGGCGGACATTCTGGCGGGCAAGCCAAGGCGGTTTGATCCGGCTGCGATCCCTGCCATTTGCTTCACGGACCCGGAAGTGGTCTCGGCTGGTCTGTCGCCGGACGAGGCTGAGGCCGCAGGATATGAGATCGTGATCGGGCAATTCCCCTTCGCCGCCAATGGCAAGGCGATGGCGAGCGTTGCGGAAAGCGGCTTTGTCCGGGTGGTGGCTCGCAAGGACAATCATCTGGTGCTTGGCATTCAGGCGGTTGGCAAGGGCGTGGCTGAGCTGGCCGCAAGCTTCGGGTTGGCGCTGGAAATGGGGGCGCGGCTTGAAGATATTGCTGGCACCATCCATGCCCATCCGACCCAAGGGGAAGGCTTGCTGGAAGCTGCCTTCGGGGCGCTGGGGCATCCGCTGCATATGTGAGGGATGCGTATGATCAAAGAGGGCGGCCCCGTGGGTCGCCTTTTCTATTGTTGTTTCTATTTGGCTTTTGTTCTGGCTTGCCCTGCCGCGGGCTTTGGGGCATAGAACAGCCATGAGTGAAACAGCCCATCCGCCCAGTCTGACCCCGCCGCTGGTCAATTATCTGCCACCACAGGAGCCTTATCTGTCGGTGCTCTATGCGGACGAGCATATTGCGCTGGTCGACAAGCCGACCGGGCTGTTGAGCGTGCCGGGCAAGGATCCGGATCATTGGGATTGTCTGGAATATCGCGCCCAGCAGCAGTTGGGCGACGCGCGGATTGTCCATCGGCTTGATATGGATACATCGGGCATCATGGTTTTGGCGATGAATGCCGACAGCCACCGCAATCTGGGCCGGCAATTCGAGAAACGCAAAACTCAGAAAAGCTATGTTGCGCGGGTCTGGGGGCATCTGGCCGAAGAGGCGGGCAACGTAGATTTGCCGCTCATTTGCGATTGGCCGAACCGACCCAAACAGATGGTCTGTTTTGAGCGAGGCAAGCCTGCCAAAACCGATTGGCAATTGCTCAGTCGTGATGCGACGAGCAGTCTGGTGCGCCTCATACCCCATACGGGACGGTCACATCAATTGCGGGTCCATATGCTCAGCTTGGGGCATGTGATTTTGGGGGATCGCTTTTATGCGACAGGCGAGGCGCTCGCTTCTGCGGATCGGCTGATGCTGCATGCGGAGCGACTGGGGCTCATCCATCCTGCAAGAGGCGAGTGGATGGATTTTGAGAGCCCCTGTCCCTTTGCATAATCAAAGTTTAGCGGCGAAGCGGCTTATTGCTTTTTCCAGTTGATGACGATCTCGTTGACTTCTTTGGGCCCTTTGTTGCGCCCCGAGATGGTTTGAAACTTGCCGTCTCCGGTGAGGAAAAAGCTGATGAAAACCTCGTTGGTGCCATCAGTGCCTTTCAGGCGCAACCGGTTGGGTTCGGCGTTGCCTTCCAGACCGATCTTGGCCATGCTGCCGGTTTGCAGGATCGGTGTGCCAGACACATAGCCGTTTGCATCTTCGGTCAGGGTGGAGCTGAAGCTTGAGGTCAAAGAGACCGATCCGCATCGGCCACTGAGCGACAGGGTGTCACTGTTGGCACGGAACTTGGCCTTGATACGGCAGGCGATCGGATCATCATGGGGGTTGCTGCCCTTGTGGTGGATGGTGCCAAGGCCGCGCCAGCTGCCATGGAGCTCTTCCAGAAAGGTCTTGGCAGAGGCCGGGCTGGCGGTGACAAAGGCGGACGCGCCAAGAAGCATGAGGGGCAATAACCGGATGGTGCGGTTGAGGCTCATTCTATCTTCCTTTCAGTCTTCCTAATCTTTGCTTTTGCCCGCTTCAGTCGGGCCGTTTTCGGCCCGCTTTTCGAGGGCAAGCAGGAAACTCGGGAGAATATAGAGATCAGCCAAAAGCGCCACAAATAAGGCGGTGATGACCAGCTGGCCGAACAGGGCAACCGACGGCAGGGTGCTCAATTGTGTCATGCCCAGACCGGCAACCAGAAGCATGGTGGTGGCCAGAACCGCGGGTGTGATGGCGCCAATCGCGCGGGCCATGGCCTGACTGTGGCTGTCGTCTGGATTGGTATGGCGGCAGAGGCGATATTGATTGAGCAGGTGGATCGAATTGTCGACCGCGATGCCAAAGGCAATGGTCAGGGCGATGACGGCCGTCATGTTCAGCGGCTTGTCAACGATCCAGAAATAGGCTTCGACCGTGAGGATGGGAATAAGGTTTGGCAACAGAAATGCAATGCCGAAGCGGATTGAGCGAACCAGCAGCATGATGGCCAGAATGACAATGATGATCGCGCCGATCAGACCGGTTCTAAGGTCGGAAATCAGGTTCGGCGTTTCCTTGGCGGTCAACAGGGATAGCCCGGCCAACGTGACATGACCTTCCAAACCATCGGCTTCCAGCCCGTTGATCAAGCCATCGGCATAGGCGCTGATCTGTTCTGCCGCCAGCATGGTGCCAAGGGGAATCGGTACCAGATAGGCCAGCCCGTCCTTGCTGATGAAGCGGGAGAGGAGCACATTGTCCTCTGGCAGGTCAGCCCCTTCGAACCGTTGCAGCATCGCCACAATCGGTTCCGGGTCGATGGGCTTGGTGATGCGTTTGTTGAGAGAGGTCAGAATGGCCTCAAAGGTCTCCCGGTCCGACGCATTCAGGCCTTTCTGGCCATCCGGGTCTTTGAGAATTGCATAGAGCTGGCCGGAGCCCCCGAGCTTTTTTTCGATCAGCACTTCATCCTTGCGGATTTGCAGGTCTTCAGACAGATAGTCTGTCACGCGGAAACTGGCTGGCAGGATGATGTGGATGGCAATCAAGCCGACCGACAGGGCACAAGCGACGCTGAGGATGGTCTTGCGATGGAAGGTGGCAAGCCAGATGGCCGGGCGTCCGGGGCTTTGCAGAAAGGGAGGCGTCGCGACCGTGTCCGTGTTGCCCTTCTTGAGCAGGAAATGAGACAAGGTCGGCACGATCAGAATGACGGACAGGAAGGCCAGCATGATGCCGACCGCACCGGTGAAGGACAAGCGCTCCATGGTGGTTGCGCCGCCAAGGCCAATGCCGATAAAGGCGAGCGAGGTGGTCAGGCTGGCAAGGAAACAGGCCGGGCCCGTGGTGGAGATGGCATAGGCGATGGCGTCCTTGCGCGGCAGGCCGTCAGACCTTTTGCGCTGGATCGACATATAGAGATGCACCCCATCGGCAAAGGCGACGACAATGACCATGGTCGGCACGATGGTGGTGAGGAAATCAACCGGAATGGAGAAAAGCGCCAGAAAGCCGAAATACCAGATCACCCCGGTGACCGGAGGCACCGAGCAGATCAGCGCGCCACGCCAAGACCGGAAAATGGCACCGGCCACCACGACGCAGAGCAGGATCGAGGCGATGGTCAGTTTGGTCTGGTCCCCATGCAGGGTGTCGCGGATGGTGCGCTGGATTTCCGGGATGCCGACAAAGGACAGGGTGAAGGCTTGCTGATAGGGGGCGGCGAGTGCCTTGATTTCGGCAAGACTTTCCGGGGTCAGTTTGGCGGATTTGCCCTCTTCGGCAGAGCCGGTCATCAGGGAAATGAGCGTTACGGTCAGGTCTTCGCTGAGCATTTTGTCTGCGAGTGGTACCTGTTGTCGGAGAGCGTCAAGCCGCTCGGTAATCGGTTTGGTGCGGATTTGCGGGCTGGTGAGGAAAAAGGATGGCTCTGCCAGCTCGTCGCTGTCCTGTGAAGCGGTTTGCGTTGCCCGTGAGACATCCGGCAGGGAAAAGATGGAGAAGGCCGCTTCAACCTGACTGGCAAATTGCAGATCGAGCAGGAAAGTCTGAAATGCCTGATAGGTCTCGGGGTTGGAGAGATCCGCGCTCTTGATCAGCAGCAGTTCGTCCTGCGAGAAGGCGCGAAAGCGGTTTTCCAGTGCCACAAAGCTGCGATAGCTCTCGCTATCATTGGCCAGATTGTCGGTGATGTCACCGGTGAAGCGCGTCTGTGTGACCATCAAATAGGTGGTCAGCAGGGTGACAGCCAGTGCGATAATGGCAATCAACGGGGCATTGGAGGCAATTTTGGGAGCCGCCTTGTTCAGACCAAGACTTTGCATGTCGGTCGATACTCTCACTCGTCGAGGCGGGCGCTCTCCTCGGTCTGGGCATCGGCATAGAACCAGCTGTGCCAGTTGCTTGCCTGCTCAAGACCCTGCTTGATCTGATCAGGAACAATGAAACTGCGTCCCAGCCATCTGGTCATATCGACCGGAAGATCAGGGAAGATGCTGGAGACCAGTTCAGTGCAGATCAATTGTTGCTGGTTGAGCCCGTCCAAATTGTAGTCATAGGCTTTTCCCATATTTTCCACGATGCGGTCAAAGTAAAAATCGGTCTTCTGCAAATTGTCCGACCTGAAAATAATGATTTCATCAGCATTGAGTAGCTCATCAAGACTGCCCATGCGAACACCAAAACGGTCCGACTGGACAACGGATCGTCCATCCCGAACAGCGTTGAGAAGCTTTTTGTAACGCGGATTTTCGTCCCATTGACGTTGGTGCCAATCGGTCCCGTCGCCAAGCCAGATCGCCACATGGGTATAATGGCCCGGTGTGGTCATGGCTGTCGCCTTGAAGGGGGCGGCGATCAGCAAAATATCAAAGGGTTTTAGGCCGTCAGTGACCGTTTGAACCAGCTCGGGATGATTGGACAGATGGCCTTTGCGTGTTTCGATCAGCCCGATACTGTTGGCATAGGAACGGGTAACAAGGGTAAAAAAGCTGCTGAATAGGGGTTTGGCTCGATAAAGGCTGTTGCCCATGTCTGCCCCAAGAAGACCCAATAGCAGGATTAGCAACCCCAGTCTGACCGTGGGGAGCCTGACGGGCTTGAGTCTTTGCACGTCGGGATAGCAGGTCTGGTCTGTTGTGCTCATGATCGGTTCGGGGTCACTTCTTAGGTGGCTTCTGGATGGTCGTTTGTTCTGTTAGGGCAGCTTTGTGGTCGCTTTTTGACAAAAGGATGCGCCTCTTTTCATAAAACTGCAACTTATGCCCCAAGCAAGGGCTACATCTGTACGATTTGGGCGCAAAGGTCGATCGGGAGTTTCTCGGAAACGTCCTGAAAATGGCGATTTTTTGTTGCTAGTTGCGAATGCTTCTTAAAAGCAGTTGTAATTATTGGAAGGGCCTGTTAGGCTCGTCCCTGTTGCAGTTCTTTGCCTTATGGAAAGATGGTTTGATGAAGCTTTTGAAGAGATTGGCCGTGGTGGCGGTGATGATCACCCTGTTGCCAATGCAGGCGGCCTTCGCTGCTGAGAAGACATTCAAGGTGGTGACGACCTTTACGGTCTTTGCCGATATGGCGCGCAACATTGCAGGGGATGTTGCCGAGGTGGAATCGATCACCAAGCCGGGTGCCGAAATCCACAATTATCAGCCCACCCCGCGTGACTTGATCCGCGGTCAGGGGGCGGACCTCATTTTGTGGAATGGTCTCAATCTGGAGCTTTGGTTCGAGCGCTTTTTCCAGAATTTGCGCGATGTGCCGAGTGTCGTGCTGACAGAGGGTATCGAGCCGATGTCAATCAATGCGGGGCCGTATGAGGGCAAACCGAACCCACATGCCTGGATGTCGCTCAGTGACGCGTTGATCTATGTGGAGAATATCCGCAAGGCGCTGGTTAAGTATGATCCTGATCATGGCGACATCTACAATCGCAATGCTGAGGTCTACAAGGACAAGATACGGGCGATTTCTGATCCGATCCGGGACAGTCTGGCGGCGATTCCGGACGATAAGAAATGGCTGGTGACCAGTGAAGGCGCCTTCAGTTATCTGGCAAGGGATTTTGGGCTCAAGGAGCTTTTCCTCTGGCCGATCAATGCGGATCAGCAGGGTACACCCAAGCAGGTGAAACGGGTGATCGACACAATCCGGGCCGAGGGCATACCGGTGATCTTTTCCGAAAGCACGGTATCTGACAAGACCGCCAAACAGGTGGCCGAGGAAACCGGGATCAAGTATGGTGGCGTTCTCTATGTGGATTCCCTGTCCGAAGCCGACGGGCCGGTTCCGACCTATCTTGATCTGTTGAAAGTGACCGCGCAGACCATCGCGGATGGGCTGGCAAAGCAATAGGACCTGTCCCGGCATGCTCCCAAGTGCCGCGGTGAATGTAACCCCGAAAAGACACTCTCCTGTCACGCATGTCAGGTGATCTTGGTAAGAGAGTGTTCTGGTTGATTATCGAACATGACCATGAAAAATGCGCCTGTCCGACAGGGTGAGATGTCGGAAATCGGACTGGAAGCCTGCGATATCACTGTGACCTATCGCAATGGCCATACGGCCCTGCATGACGCCAATTTCACCGTCCCGCGTGGCTCGATTGCAGCGCTGGTCGGGGTCAATGGGTCGGGCAAGTCCACCCTGTTCAAGGGGCTGATGGGCTTTGTGCCACTGGCCAAAGGCTCTGTGACCATTCTGGGTATGCCGGGGGCGGAGGCTCTCAAGCATAATCTTGTGGCCTATGTACCGCAGGCCGAAGACGTGGACTGGAACTTTCCCGTGCTGGTCGAGGATGTGGTGATGATGGGGCGCTATGGCCATATGAATTGGCTGCGCATTCCGTCCAAACATGATCATGCGATGGTCCAGCAGGCGCTGGAACGGGTCAGTATGCAGGATTTCCGCAAGCGCCAGATCGGTGAACTGTCCGGCGGTCAGAAGAAGCGGGTTTTTCTCGCCCGAGCGCTGGCACAGGAAGGCAAAGTCATTCTGCTTGACGAGCCGTTCACCGGGGTCGACGTGAAGACAGAAGAGCAGATTATCACTCTTCTGCGAACCTTGCGCGATGAAGGCCATGTGATGCTGGTCTCCACCCACAATCTGGGGTCGGTGCCGGAATTTTGCGACCGTACCATCATGGTCAATCGCACGGTGCTGGCCTCTGGTCTGACGAGCGATGTTTTCACTCAGGCCAATCTCGAAAAGGCCTTTGGCGGGGTTCTGCGCCATTTCATTCTGGGTGGCGAAGAGCTGCATGATGATGATGATACGCGTCAAGTCACCGTGCTGACCGATGATGAGCGGCCGCTGGTGCTCTATGGCGAGGCCGAAGAGACCGATGGCGATGCTGCTGGCCATGTGTCCGGCAGCAAGGGGTGAGACATGGAGACACTGCTTGAACCCTTTGCCTATGACTATATGCGCAATGCAATGTTGATCAGCACGCTGGTCGGAGCCATTTGTGCCTTTCTGTCTTCCTATCTGATGCTCAAGGGCTGGTCGCTGATTGGCGATGCCTTGTCCCACTCCATCGTGCCCGGTGTCGCCGGGGCCTATATGCTTGGACTGCCTTTCTCGATTGGCGCATTCATTGCCGGCGGGTTGGCCGCGACCACCATGCTGTTTCTCAATCAGCGTACCAAGCTGAAGGAAGACACGATCATCGGGCTGATCTTTACCTCCTTTTTCGGGCTCGGCTTGTTCATGGTGTCCCTGTCACCAACCTCGGTGAACATTCAAACCATCGTACTGGGCAATATTCTGGCGATCACCAAAAGCGACAGTTTGCAGTTGCTGATCATTGGCGGGGTGACCCTGACGATCCTGTTGCTCAAATGGAAAGATTTGATGGTCGCCTTCTTTGATGAAAGCCATGCCCGGTCCATCGGGCTCAATCCCGATTGGCTGAAGGTTTTGTTTTTCACCTTGCTCAGTGCTTCGACGGTGGCGGCCTTGCAGACGGTGGGGGCTTTTCTGGTGATTGCTATGGTGGTGACACCGGGGGCGACAGCCTATTTGCTGTGTGATCGCTTTCCACGGCTGATTTTGGTGTCGGTGCTGATTGGTTCTCTTACCTGTTTTGTTGGTGCCTATATCAGTTACTTTCTGGATGGGGCGACGGGCGGCGTGATTGTGGTTCTGCAGACGCTGATCTTTCTGGTGGTTTTTCTGCTGGCCCCCAAGCATGGCATGCTGGCCGCCCGCCGCAAGGCGCGCGAGGCACTGAAGCCCAAGGAGACGGTGGTATGAGCGACTTTCTCGATATGGCCTTGATGCCTTTTCTGTTTCCTTTCATGCAGTCGGCCTTTTGGGTGGCGGTGATTGTCGCCGTACCAATGGCGCTTTTGTCCTGTTATGTGGTGCTGAAGGGCTGGTCCCTGATGGGGGATGCCATTTCCCACGCCGTCTTCCCCGGCGTAGTGATCGCCTATCTGTTGAATATCCCGCTGGTCATCGGGGCCTTTTGTGCCGGGATGTTTTGTGCGGTTTTTACCGGTTGGCTGAAAGAGAATAGCCGGGTGAAGGAAGACACGATCCTCGGGATCGTCTTTTCAGGCATGTTTGCCTTTGGCATTGTGCTCTATCTGAAAATTGAGACAGAGGTGCATCTCGATCACATTCTCTACGGCAACATGTTGGGAGTGCAGTGGCATGAGCTGATGACTGCGTTGCTTGTCGGACTGGTGACCTGTGCGTTCATTTTGCTCAAGCGGCTTGACCTGTTGGCCTATGCCTTTGATCCGCAACATGCGATGGCCATAGGTCTTCCGACGCGGTTTTTGCATTATGGATTGCTGGCGGTGATTTCTCTCACCGTGGTGGGCGCTTTGACGTCGGTGGGGCTGATTTTGGCGATTGCCTATTTGATTGCACCCGGTGCGATTGCCTTCTTGCTGACCCGCACCTTCAATGCCATGCTGATCGTTGCGGTGGTGGTGGCTGTGGGCTGTTCGATTGTTGGGGTCTATCTCAGCTTCTTTCTCGATAGTGCCTCGGCGCCCACCATCGTGCTGGTCATGTCCACCCTGTTCGTGATCAGCTTTGTGATGAGCTTGTCACGCAATCGGGCGATCTCACGGCAAATGGTGGTTTCGCGCGGTGGTGATCATCACTATCACCCGTAAGGGGCGTGGTGGGCCTGCCTTGCGCAAGTTGTGAACAGCAAAGCGCGTTTATGGATCTGCTGTTTCGGCTTAGTGATTATCCGGGGCTTGTTTGTGACGGGAGAGTGGGAGTATCCCTGTCGCAGATTTGAGTTGGAGGAATCATGTCTGCTTTTACCTTTCGAACCACGCCCTGCATCCGTGCGGAGGCTGGGGTGTCAGCAAAGCTTGGCCCGGAGATTGCCGCCCAGTTTGGCCGTTCGATCCTGATCGTGACGGACAAGGGGCTGGTGGCAGCCGGGCTGCTTGCCCCCTTTATCGCGTCTTTGGAAAAGGCAGGCGTCAAGGTTGCTGTGTTCGATGAAGTGGTGGCGGATCCGCCCGCCTGCATCGTGGAAGCGGCAAAAGCCCATGCGCTGGACCATCAGGTGGAGGCGATCATCGGCTTTGGTGGTGGCTCATCTCTTGATGTGGCCAAGCTTGTCGCTCTGTTGGTTGGCGGCGGCGAGGCTCTGGAGGATCTGTATGGCGTCGATCAGGCCAAGGGTAACCGCCTGCCGTTGATCCTCATTCCCACCACTGCCGGAACAGGGTCGGAAGTCACGCCGATTTCCATCATCACCGTTGGTGAAGGGGAGAAGAAAGGGGTGGTGACGCAGCAACTGATCCCTGATTGGGCGGTGCTGGATGCGGAGCTGACCCTTGGGTTGCCTGCTGAAGTGACGGCAGCGACCGGGGTGGATGCGATGGTGCATGCCATTGAGGCCTATAGCTCCAAGTCTCTCAACAACAATCCGATTTCAAAGGGCCTCGCCAAGGGGGCGCTTGAGTTGCTCGGGGCCAATATCGTGGCAGCAGTACGCGATGGCAGCAATCTCCAGGTTCGCAGCAACATGCTGTTGGGGTCGCTGATTGCAGGTCAGGCCTTTGCCAACAGTCCTGTGGCGGCGGTGCATGCGCTGGCCTACCCAATCGGCGGGCTTTATCATGTGCCGCACGGGCTATCGAATGCGCTGGTTCTGCCCCATGTGATGGCCTTCAATGCAGCCGTTTGTGATGAAGCCTATGGGAAGTTGGCCCCGCTGGTCTTCCCGGATCTGCGGCTGGTTGCGCCGGATCGCCGGACGGCCCAGTTCGTTGCCCGGATGGCCGATCTCTGCTCGGAATTGGGGCTGAAAACCCAATTGCGTCAGGTGGGGATCGAGCGCAGTGATCTACCACATCTGGCGTCAGAAGCCATGAAGCAGACCCGCCTGTTGGTCAACAATCCGCGCCCAGTGGATGAGGTCGCAGCCTTGGCGATCTATAAGGCCGCTTGGTAGAGCGCGGGGCTCCATTCATCATCTCAGCTGCGCTTGAGGCGCTCCAGCGTCTCATGCAGGCTTGAAAGAAAGCGCGAGCGGTCGGCTTTGGAAAAAGGCGGCGGGCCGCCACCCACTTCTCCCTGCTCGCGCAAATCGGCCATCAAATTGCGCATGGCGACAGCCGAGCCGATGCTGCTGTCGGTGAAGGGTTTGCCGTTGGTGCCAATCACTGGCGCACCCTTGTCTATGCAGCGCTGGGCCAGCAAGATATCGGCGGTGATCACCACGCTGTTGCCGTGCGCCGCGTCGGCAATGCGATCATCGGCGACATCCGGGCCATCCTCAACCTTGATGAAGGTGACCGGCTGGTCACGGGGGATGCGCATGAAGCTGTTGGCGACCAGCGTGACCGGCACCTGATGCCGCTCGGCAACCTTGTAAATCTCTTCCTTCACCGGGCAGGCATCCGCATCAACGAGAATCTCGAGCGGCTTGGTGTCTTTGCTCGTCATTGTCTTGCCTCTTGATTCCGTTAGCTGCGATCGATGAGACAGATCTGGATGTCAGCGACGTTGGTACCGGTCGCGCCGATCTCGATATGATCGCTTGAGGCTTGCAATGCCTTGTAGCTGTCATTGTTGGCCAGCAGGGCCGCAGGGTCTGTATCTGCATCTCGCATTCTTGCAAGGCTATCCGGATCAACCAGCCCTCCGGCACTGTCGGTCGGGCCATCGCGGCCATCGGTGCCACCGGACAGGAACACCCAACACCCGGTGATTGGTTCGGCCTCTGCGGCCAGAGCAAAGCGGGCTGCCAGTTCCTGATTGCGGCCCCCCTTGCCATCACCTTTCAGGGTGACTGTGGTCTCTCCGCCCCAGATATAGGCTGTCTTGTGACCATTTGGGGCTTCGGCCACTGCGTCACGCAGCATGGGCGCGACCTCTTCGACATCGCCCTCGAGCAAATCATCGAGGATCAGTCCACGCCAGCCCATTGGCAGGGCTTCGAGAATGGCTTCAAGGCTGATGGCGTTCGAACCGATCAGGCTGTTGCTGCTGTTGGACAGATCGGCGGGGGGGCTGTCTTGCTCGCTGCTGGCTTTGGTTTCAAGGGCCGTTCGTACCGCGCCGGGCAAGGCATCAAGCAAGCCCTTGTCTGCGAACAGGGCCATGGCGTCCTTGGCAGTTCCCAGCGGCGGGCTGGTCGGGCCGGAGGCGATGGTGCTCAGATCATCGCCGACTACGTCTGAGAGAATATAGCTTTGCACCTTGGCCGGGTGGGCCAATTGGCTGAGACCGCCACCTTTGAGCTGCGACAAGGTCTGGCGGACGAGGTTCATTTCATGGATGGCGTAGCCATTGGCCAGCAGCAGCTTGTTGACGGCGATCTTGTCCTCAAGGCTGATCCCGTCAATCGGAGCAGGGACAAGGGCGGAGCCGCCGCCGCTGATCAGCACGATCACCTGATCTTTAGCCGTTGCGCCTTCTAGCAGAGCGATGATGGCCTGACCGGCGGCAAGGCCATTGGCATCTGGGACCGGGTGTCCGGTGGCAAAGCAGGAGGCCCCATCAATCGCCTTGGCATTTTCATAATTGGTGACCACCAAGGCCTCAAAGGGCGTGCCGTCGGGCAGGGCCTTGAGGCAGGTCTCCGCCATGGCGTTGGCGGCCTTGCCCAGCGCAATGATCAGGTAACGGCCGGTTTCAAGCGGTAGCAGAGGGTGCTTTTCAAAGGCGCGTGCCAGCCCATGGGCCGGATTGGCCGCATCCACACCCACCTGAAATAACGCCAGAGCCAGATCTCTCAAGGATTGGTTGTCCTTCTGCTGCTCTGCCATCTGCTTCTCTCCCTTTGGCGTGATTTTCTGTCATCGAATTTGGGCAGACTATAGAAGTGGCCACAGCAAAGGGCCAGAGTTTATGGGTGGATTGTTGGGTGAGGCACAAAAAAATAATGCCCTGCTCCCAAGTGATCGGGTGCAGGGCATGAGGGTCATCCGGGCGGGTCCGATTGCATACGTTATCGGGGAGAGGCAGTATGCGTTTCGGCGGCCCCCCGTCGCAGATGACGGTGCCTCTGGGGAGAGGCTTCGTTGGCTCACTTACGAAAGCAACTTTAATACTTTCGTCTTAGCCGGGGAAGTTATACCTTTGAACAGGCCTGTCCAATCCCCAGATTTTCCACTCGATCCCCAGATTTCCGCCATTCTTGCGGTCAGATGGTCATTCTTCGCCACGGCGATAGAATGTCATGGATTCCCAGTCGCGGCGGTCCGGATGGATGCGTGGCTCGGATTTGCCTACATTTTTGAAGATGTTGAGGGCGAAAGAAAAGGGCGTGCTGTTTTTGTCGAACATGGCTTACCTCATCATGCTGTTTCGAGCCTGCCTTGGCCCGAATTTGCGCTGCATTCTGTATGATCTTTTCAGCTGGTTTGATGTCTAAATTCCGGGGCTGATTGGATCGGATGCTGTGGTTGCTGTGTGTGTTTTCTGTCTGTTGTTGGCTCTATTCTGCCATTTTTCGAATTTTTCGGAAGAGATGATTGTGCGACACACCTATGCATAAAATGCATGGATATATTTTTCGGAATGCAAAATAATTATGACGATGCAAAAGGCTGACGGGATTGACTTTTTGTGATACGTTCTCTTTATGTTCCTTTTTGCCCGGTTTTGGCGTTGCTTTTGTTGATGCATCCTCCGGGCTTTCACTGGTGCTTATCAAGGAGGGGTTTCTCATGTCTCAGTCTCTTTCCCAGTCTTTGGCGGATGCTTTTCCGCTGAAACAGGGGCGGGTGCATGAAGTGGTCGGCCATGGGGGGGTGGTTTTTGCGGCGATCGCTGCCGGTATGGCCCGTTGCCCCGATCGCAAGACCGGGTATCAGGCACGGGCTGTTTTGTGGCTGGTTGAGGGATGGCGCAGCGATCAGCTCAATCCGCACGGGCTGGCTGCCTTTTGTGACCCGGAGCATCTGCTTTTGGTACGGGTGCCCGACCACAAATCGATGCAGGCCTGTGCCGAAGAGGCCTTGCGCTCCGGTGCGGTGGCGGCTGTGGTGGCGGAAATGGCGCAACCGGTTTCCTTCACCGCCGGGCGACGGCTGCAGCTGGCTGCTGAAGAGGGGCGGGCGACGGGTATCCTGTTGATTGGCGAGGGGATGGGGACCAATGCAGCGGAAAGCCGCTGGCATTGTGCACCGCTTTTTCGGCAGACTCCTGCGGACTCCTCCCTGTCATCCTCTGCAGGGCGGTCTGGTGACTCGACTCTGCAACGCTGGCAGATTATAAAGAACAAATCAGGAACATTGGGAAGTTGGGATATCATCTGGGATGCAGAGACGCGTCGTGTCATTGTGGTTTCCGAGGCTGGCGAGCGACCGCATTATGCGGCACCAACCGGCGATGATGCCTTTTGCGCTCACGTGGCAGCAGAATAACACCGAGCGCCTTTATTGCCTCAATGGGCTGGCCGAGCAGGAGGGGTTGGAGCGGGGCATGGGACTGGCCGATGCCCGCGCCCTGTGTCCAAACTTGCAGACCATGCCGGCGGATCAGGACGCCGATCATCAGTTTCTTCTGTTGCTGGCCTGTTGGGCGGGGCGCTATTGCCCTTGGGTCGGGCTGGAAGGGGAGGATGGCCTGGTGATGGATGTCACCGGATCGACCCATTTGTTTGGTGGCGAGTTGGCTTTGCTTGAGCGGCTTGAGGAGCGGCTGGGCCATGCGGGCCTGTCGGTGCAAATGGGGCTGGCGGAGACACGCGGCGGGGCGTGGGCGCTGGCTCATTATGCGCAAGACCGGCCGTTGTCCGAGCGGCTGGTGGCGCCGGGTCAAAGCTTGTCGGCGCTCGGGGCCTTGCCAGTGGCGGCCTTGCGGCTTGAGGACAAGCTGGTGACCGGGCTGTTGCGGCTGGGGGTGCGCAGCATCGAAGAGCTTTATGCCTTGCCGCGCGCGACACTGACCCGGCGCTTTGGCCTTGAGCCTTTGATGCGGCTCGATCAGGCCTTGGGGCATCGGGAGGAAGCGATCTCGCCCCTGTCGGAACCGGCCCATTATGGGGTGCGGATGAGTTTACCCGAGCCGATTGGCCTGACCGAGGATGTGATGGCGGTGGCGGGGAAATTGCTGGACCGGCTTTGCGACAAGCTGGACCAGCGCGGCGCTGGCGCGCGGGTGTTGCAATTGACCATGCGGCGGCTCGATATGGCGGCCAGTCAGGTGGAATTGCGCCTCGCGCGCCCGATGCGGGAGGCCGAGCGGATCCTGCCTTTGTTCGAACGCGGGGTTGGCGAGGTGGATGCAGGCTTTGGCATCGACATGGTGCGGCTGGAAGCGCTGGCCGTCGAGCCGATGGCGGCCGAGCAGACGGTGCCTGCTGCACTCGTTTCTCAGATGGACGCAGGAGCGAAGAACAAGGCAGTCTCCCAGCCGCTTGATGATCTGATCACCCGGCTTGGCAGTCGGATCGGGCTGGACAATGTGTTGCGCTTTTTGCCCGCCGACAGCCATGTGCCCGAGCGCAGCTTTTCGCTGCAGCCTGCCGCGTGGAGCATGGCGGTGGATGAATGGCCCAAAGCTGGATCCAAAGCAGCTCCTGTTTCTGGCCCAGTCTCTGGCCCTGTTTCTGGCTTACCGCGCCCTGTGCGGCTGTTTCCGCCCGAGCCGATTGTCTTGCCCCTTTCATCAGACGAGCACATCGCCCGGCGAGAGCCTCCGGCCCATTTCCGTTGGCGGCGGATGCAGCTGGCAGTCAGTCGAGCCCGTGGGCCGGAACGGATTGCACCGGAATGGTGGTGGGATGATCCACTTTGGCGGTCGGGTTTGAGGGACTATTGGTGGGTGGAAACCCGGCAGGGCTGGCGCTTGTGGCTGTTTCATACGCCGCAAAATCGGCTGACCCATTTGTCGAGCTGGTTCGTGCAGGGGGAATTTGCATGAGCGCCCCAGATGATCAGGTGCAGAGCAAGAACGCTGGCACAGCGGCGCAAGGAAAGTCAGCCCAAGGAACACCGGCCAGCGGCCCGCATCCCGGACCTCAGCCCGGTGCGGTTTCTGCGCAGCAATTCGAGCAATTGCGACCGCAGCTCTATTCCGAGCTTTGCGTGATGTCCAATTTCACCTTCCTCAAGGGCGCTTCGCATCCGGAGGAATTGGTGACACGGACCGCTGAACTGGGATTAGAGGCGATCGCCATCACCGACCGCAATTCACTGGCCGGGGTGGTGCGGGCTTATTCTGCGCTGAAAGAATTGCAGCGCGAAAGCAACGAGGCGATCAAGGTGCGCTCGAGCCAGCGGATCAATCCCTCGAGCCGCGCGGTGCTAGACACTCCCCATCAGCAGCCTTTGACCCGGCCCGAAGGCGTGAAACTGCCCCGGCTGATTGTTGGGGCACGGTTGGTGCTGGAAGATAGCAGTCTTGACTGGGTGGCGCTGCCGACGGATCGGGCCGCTTACGAGCGGCTGACCCGCTTGCTGACCCTTGGCAAAAGGCGGGCGGGCAAGGGCGCGTGCCATTTGCTGCATGGGGACATGCTGGGCGGCTGTTCGGGGATGATGTTGATTGCCCTGCCGCAGCAAGGGCTTGGCCATGGGGATGTGGTGGCGCACATCAAGGCGGCGGTGCAGCGCTTTCCCGGCTCGGTCTTTTTAGGCGCGGCGCCTGCCTATAATGGCTCGGATCAGCTCTATTTTGATGCTTGCTCAAGCCTTGCCTATCGGCTGGCCGCGCCGATGGTGGCGGTGGGGGATGTGTTGATGCATCACGGCAAAAGGCGGCAACTGGCTGATGTGCTGACCTGCATGCGCGAGCATATCACCATCGATGAAATCGGCGCGCGCGCCCTGCCCAATGCGGAGCGACGGTTAAAGGGGGCGGCGGATATGGTGCGGCTTTATCGGCGGCATCCGGCGGCGCTCAGGCGGGCCAATGAAATTGCCCGGCGTTGCAATTTTTGTCTCAGCGAATTGAGCTATCAATATCCCGATGAGGTGGCGGGGGACGAGGGGCCGCAGGCGCGGCTTGAACGCCTGACCCGGCAAGGTCTCAAGCGGCGCTATCCGCAAGGGGTGCCAGAGCAATCGCAAAAGCTGGCCGACAAGGAGCTGGCGCTGGTCGAAAAGCTCGGCTTTGCTGCCTATTTTCTGACGGTGCATGACATTGTTGCCTTTGCCAAGGGACAGGACATTCTGTGTCAGGGGCGTGGGTCGGCGGCCAATTCCATTTTGTGCTATGCGCTGGGCATCACCGATGTGGCGCCGGAAACCATCACCATGGTGTTTGAGCGCTTTGTCTCGGAGCATCGCGGCGAGCCGCCGGATATTGACGTCGATTTCGAGCATGAGCGGCGCGAAGAGGTGATCCAGCATATTTATCAGAAATATGGTCGCCACCGGGCGGGGCTTTGCGCCACGGTCATTCATTTCCGCTCGCGCTCGGCGATCCGCGAGGTCGGCAAGGTGATGGGGCTGTCGCAGGATGTGACAGCGGCTCTGTCCGGCCAGATCTGGGGCTGGTCAAATGAGGGCGTCGATATGGGGCGGATGCGGGAGCTGGGGCTGGAACCCGGCGATCGGCGGCTGATGCAGACCTTGCGGTTGATTGCCGAGATTGTCGGCTTTCCGCGCCATCTGTCCCAGCATGTGGGCGGCTTTATCATCACCAAGGGGCGGCTGGATGACCTTTGCCCGATCGAGAATGCGGCGATGGAAGACCGCACCATCATCGAATGGGACAAGGATGACATTGATGCGCTGGGTATTTTGAAGGTCGATATTCTGAGCCTTGGCATGCTGACCTGCATCCGCAAGAGCTTTGATCTGTTGCGCAGCCATGAGGGGCTGGATTTTGTCATCGGCACGGTGCCGCAGGAGGATAAGGCAACCTATGACATGCTGTGCGTTGCCGATGCGGTGGGGGTGTTTCAGGTGGAAAGCCGGGCGCAGATGAATTTCCTGCCGCGGATGCGTCCGCGGCGCTTTTATGATTTGGTGATCGAGGTGGCGATTGTCCGGCCCGGTCCCATTCAGGGCGGCATGGTGCACCCTTACATCAATCGGCGGCAGGGGCGTGAGCCGGTGCATTATCCGTCGGCGGAGCTGGAAGCGGTGCTCGGCAAGACCCTCGGGGTGCCATTGTTTCAGGAACAGGCGATGCAGATCGCCATTGTGGCGGCAGGCTTTTCGGCCGAAGAGGCCGACCGGCTGCGGCGCTCGCTGGCGACTTTCCGGCGGATGGGGACGATCCATTCCTTCCGTGAGCGCTTCATGGGCGGGATGATGGCGCGGGGCTATGACCGGGACTTTGCCGAGCGCTGTTTTTCCCAGATTGAGGGTTTTGGCGAATATGGCTTTCCCGAAAGCCATGCGGCGGCCTTTGCCATGCTGGCCTATGTCTCGGCCTGGCTGAAATGCCATCATCCGGCGATCTTTGCCTGCGCCTTGCTCAATTCCCAGCCGATGGGTTTTTATGCTCCGGCGCAGATTGTGCGCGATGCGCGCGAGCATGGGATCGAGGTGCGACCCATTTGCGTCAATCACAGCGGCTGGGACAATGGGTTGGAGCGGCGCGGCGACGGGGCATGGGCCTTGCGGCTCGGTTTTCGCCAGATCAAGGGGTTTTCGCAGGAGGATGCGGTCTGGATCGAGGCTGCGCGAGGCAATGGCTATCCCGATCCGCAGAGCTTGTGGCAGCGGGCGGGTCTGTCCTCGGCGGCCTTGGAGCGGCTGGCAGAGGCCGATGCCTTTGTTAGTATGGAAATGGATCGGCGCGAGGCGCTCTGGCAGGTCAAGGCCTTGTCGGGCCTCAAGCCCTTGCCTTTGTTCAATGATCCGATTGATGGGGAATGCATCACCGAGCCGAAAGTGGTGCTGCCCTCAATGCATCTGGGAGAGGAAGTGGTGGAGGATTATGTCGCCACCCGCCTGTCGCTGAGGGCCCACCCGATGGAATTGCTGCGTCCTTCAATGCCGGATCTGACCTGCCATGGGGAGTTGCTGACTTGCACGCAAAAGAAGGTCAGCGTCTGTGGGCTGGTGGTGACGCGGCAAAGGCCGGGGACGGCGTCAGGAGTGATTTTTGTCACTCTGGAGGATGAAACCGGAGTGTCGAATGTGGTGGTCTGGCCGAAAGTCTACAAAGCCTTCCGCCGGGCGGTGATTGCCGGGCGGTTGCTGCGGGTGCATGGCTATTTGCAGAAAGAGGGCATTGTCGTTCATTTGATTGCTGAGCGGGTGGAGGATTTGTCTCACCGCCTGTCAGAGCTTGGTCACCCGCTGGATGATGCGGTGGGCATCACCAATCCTCAGGCCGATGAGGCGCCACGGGTCAAGCCCTCCAAAGCCTTGGCGCGGTCGCGCAGTGTGGCGCGGGCGCGGCATCCGCGTGAGCAGGCCAAGAAGCTGTTTCCAAGCCGGGATTTCCATTAAACAGGGGGTCTTGTTGGTGCGGCAAAGCTTAGACCGGGAGAATAACCGTCTTCTGCGTCCGGGATGCCTGATTGGAGGCAGGGTGCGCGTCTGCATTTGACGGATCGGACAGGATATCGCTTGTGGTGAGATTTTCTGCAAAGCAGCTTTCGAGATAGTGGATCAGAGCGGCGATCACCTCTTCGGCTCGTTCTGGCGTTGCACGCTCGGGGGCACGAGCAATTTCATAGGGAACGCGAAAGGCCGATGTGGCATCCAGTACCATATGGGCCATGGTGTTGAGCTGGGACGGTGGGACGATCTCGGTCAGTATTTGCCGCACCAAACTGTGCAGGTGGGCGACATGGCGTTCGATAATGTCACGATGGGGCGACGCCAATTCCAGACAGGCAACAAACAAAGCCGGGTCTCTTTCATATTCTGCCTTCTTGATGGTCAGGAAGGTCTGGATCAGATCGCGCAGTTTGCATTGCCATGCACGCTCGGTGGCACAGATGGCTTGGCCCGCTTCTTCCAGCTCGGTGAACCAGCGCTCGGCCAAAACGGCGAACAAGGCCTGTTTGTTCTTGAAGTGGGTATAGATATAGGGTTGGGAGACCCCCATTCGGTCGGCGATGTCGGACAGGACGAGACGCTTGCCACCGGATTCGATGACCAGTTCACGGGCAATCTCGATGATCTGTTCCTTGACGCGGTCGGCGTCGATGCGTGGGCGTGCCATCAGAGCCACCTCCTGACATTGTTGCAATAGGTTATGTAGGCCTCGCCGAAACTGTCTATCGCGGCTTGTTCTTCGTGTGGGATGTACCAGAGATTGGCTGCCGCGAAAAAGGCAAGAGGTGCCAACAGGGCGGGCCAGAGATTGACGAGCAAGGCGATGCCCGTGAGATGCAGCAGAAAGCCCAGATACATCGGGTTGCGACTGATGCGAAACAAACCGCCGGTGACCAGATTGCGCGGTGTACGGAAAGGGTGGATTTCGCTGTCATTGCGATGGAACTGTATCTTGCCGACAAGGGCGATGAGAAGTCCGGCCGGTATGCACAAGGCTGCGCCTGTCCAGACAAGCCAAAAGGGGGCTATCTGCAGGCCAGATGGGGCGGGAAGGCCCAGCAGGGACAGGGGTGCGATGGTCAGCAGCGCCGTCAGAGCAGGGGGAAGCAACGGGATCATCGGATGCTCTTGTGAGGAATGGTAAAGCGGGGTGATGCTTGATAGATTGTAGTTTGATAAATATGATCAAGTATAAACTTATTCAAGAGGTGGTGTTGGACCCAATGACACATAATGCCAAATGCGGTTGTCATTTCAGGGACCTGAGTTGTTGCGATGAGAGCATGGCTACAACGCCAGATATTCATTTTTGAGACACCACTGACCCCTCAAAACGATAAAGTCCACAGGTAGGTATGGGCGTGTGACGTCAATAAAAACACGCAATCCGATTGTTCTGCATGGGCAACCGGTGAGGTGGCAGATCTGTGTTAAAAAGCTGATTCTTCGTAACATTTTGCAAACCAGCGATGCAGGCCTTCTCAACCAGTCTCAGAAACCGATTTCGCCAATTGGGAAATAAATCTTCTTTGACTGGACAAAAATGACGGTTTCTTGGACTCTGGCTGTTGCCGAAACCGGTTTCGTAAATCAGCATTTTCTCGTGGAGGACATCGTGAGTAAAGTTGAAGATATCCAAGAGGCTATTCGGCGGAACGGCTACAGGCGCTCGGGCAAGCCGCGCGTGACGATCAATGACGTCGCCGACCATTTGGGTATGTCCAAGAGCACGGTGTCGCGGGCCTTGAATGGCTATAATGATATTGCCGAGCTCACCCGTCTGAGAGTGGCCAAGGCAGCCGCCCAGCTGGGTTACAAGCCCTTGGCGCAGGCGCAGGCGATCCGTACAGGGCTCATCCAGTCATTGGGGATGGTGCTCAATGTGGGGGGGCATGGCAGCCACCGTCCCTTCCTCGCCAATTTCATTGACGGTATTTCGCGGCGGGCCAGTGAGGAAAACTGGACACTGACAGTGGCGACGGCGGAAAATTCCGAAGCCGTTCTGGAGACCATCGAACGTTTGAGTGGCGAGCGCAAGGTGGATGGCTTCATCCTGCCGCGAACCCGTGAGCATGATCCGCGCGTTGATTATCTGCGGTCCCACGATATCCCCTTCATTATGTTTGGCCGCACTGGCGACGACAAAGACTGTGGCTGGTTTGATATTCGCGGCGAACTGGCAATGGAGCAGGCCGTCGAGCGCCTTTACGGGCTTGGTCATCGACGCATCGGTTTTATCAATGGGCTCGACTATTACATGTATGCCCGGCTGCGGCTTCAGGGCTATCTGGCCGGTCTGGAAAAGGTTGGGCTGCCGGTGGATCGGGCATTGATGCGGTCCAATGCCGTCACCAAGGAAGACGGGTTGCGCGAGGGAGTTGCCTTGCTGTCGCAACCCATCCGCCCGACGGCGATCATCTGTGCGGTCGATCTTGCCGCCCTTGGGCTTTATCAGGCGGCCAAGGCGGCCAATCTCGACATTGGACGGGACCTGTCGGTCATGGCCTATGACGGTATTTCGGAAGGCGAGTTTGCCTCGCCGCCGCTGACCAGTTTTTCCGTTGACAATCGCGAGGCAGGAAGACGCCTTGCCGATTTGCTGATCAAGCGCATCCGTGGGGCTGCGCCTGAAACTCTCCGCCAGCTGGGCGAAGCAAAATTGATCGAGCGAGCCTCTGACGGCCCGCCGGTCTCACCTTAACTGGCTGTTTGGCGGTCGTCTGGCTGGTCCGGGCGATTGGCAAACCGCTTTTCGTCAAGGTCTGATGCAGTCGGCTAATCCAGTCATCAGCTTGCATCGGACCAAAGTTCCGATATTTCAAAACCGTTGAATTGGGAGGTTCGACAATGCAATTTTCTAGCACCAGCAAAAAACTGACAGGCCTGCTGCTCGGGTCCGCTCTGGCGCTCGGCTTCTCCATGGTCACTGCGTCGGCCGATGGCATCCGGCTCTGGACCACGGAAGAACAGACCCCTCGTCTGGCCAAACAGCAGGAAATGGCCAAAGACTTTGAAGCCAAAACGGGCATCAAGGTCGAAGTCATTCCGGTAACGGAAAAAGACCTTGGCACCCGCGCCACCGCTGCTTTTGCGGCCGGTGATCTGCCTGACGTTATCTATCATCCGCTGCAATATGCGCTGCCGTGGGTGGAAGCGGGCATTCTGGATTCGGATGCTGCGACCGAGGTGGTTGATCAGTTGGGCAAAGATACCTTTGCACCCGGTGCCTTGAGCATGGCAGCGACCGACAATGGGTACGCCTCTGTGCCGGTCGATGGCTGGACGCAGATGATTGTCTATCGCAAGGATCTGTTCGATGCCAAGGGCCTCAAGGCCCCGTCCACCTTTGCAGACGTGGAAGCTGCACTGAAGGCCCTTCATAATCCGCCGGAAATGTACGGCTTCGTTGCCGCGACCAAGGTTGACGAGAATTTCATGAGCCAGGTGCTCGAGCATGTCTTCCTTGCCAATGGTGTGTCGCCAGTGGATGACAATGGCTTCAAGGCACTTGATCCGGCGAAAACCAAGGAAGTGCTCGAATTCTACAAGGCCATCGTCAAGGCCTCTCCTCCGGGTGAGCTTTACTGGAAACAGTCCCGCGAACTTTATTTCGCTGGCAAGGCTGCGATGATCATCTGGTCGCCATTCATTCTTGACGAGCTGGCGGGTCTGCGCGATTCCGCTCCTCCAACCATCAATGATGATCCAACCAGCCCGGAACTGGCTTCAAAAACCGGTATCGTCACCAACTTTGCCGGACCATCCAACAAAGGCGGGGCTGCCTGGGGTGACTCTCGCTATTTCGGCATCACGTCTGATGCGGATATCGAAGCGGCTCAGAAATTCGTCTCCTATTCGATGAATGAAGGCTATACCAAAACCCTTAGCATCGCGCCGGAAGGCAAATTCCCGACCCGCCGTGGTGACAAGGGCAATCCAACCAAATTCACCGAAGCATGGGCCAAGTTGCCTGTCGGTGTGGATCGCAAAAAACCGCTGGGTGATCTGTATCCTTCCGAGATGATTGGCGAAATCGTTGGTGGTCTGGATGTGGCCCAGCGTTGGGGCGTCAAGGAAGGCCAGTTGGCGCTTGCCTCCAAGATGATCAACGCTCAGGTGTTTAACCAGATCGTGCGCAAGTTCACCGATGATGCCATCTCGGCTGACGAAGCGGTGGCAGCTCTGAATGAAGAACTGGCCAAAATCAAGTAAGCCAGCCTCATCCTGATCCTTCCATGCCGGGCGGCGCGGTCTGCCCGGCATGACAATGGAGCGCATTCTCATGTCGATGTCCGAACCTCAAGCCGGTCCCAGCGGACGCCGGACGCGGGATCCTGTATCCACGCCACCCAGCGCCGGGCCACTGGCCAAGCGCGAAGCGCGCCTTGCCTGGGGATTGTTGCTGCCCACGCTGATCAGCGTGGCTCTGGTGATTATCCTGCCTTTGCTGGCGATTTTCTGGATCAGCGCCAAGCCGATCAATTTGGGCGATTTGCGTCCCACGACACCCGATGTCTATGAGCGTCTCAAAGGCAAGCCAAAGGCCACCGGGGATGCATCGATCGTTGAGTTCCGTCTGAAAAACTCTTCGCGCGAAAAGCCGATTGCCAATGTCACGATGGTGGATGACTGGCCGGACGGACTTGTGCCGGTAGAGCTTGATGAGCGATGCGCCATCGCTGCAGGGCGCTTGTCCTGTAATTTCGGCGACTGGAAGCCGGGCTATCGCGAGAAGCTGCAAATCGAGGTGATTGCCGAACAGGCCTTCCTGGATAGTGGCATCAACATCCGCGACAGTGTGCCTGTGATGGAAGGGGATGCCTCGTCTGATCTGTTCAGTCTTGAATTCACCTTCGAGAATTTCCGTGCGGTCTTTGACAGCTCCGAATTTGTTGAAGTGCTGTGGGTGACCACCTTCTACACGGTGGTCGGCACGGTGGGGGCCTTGATCGTTGGCATGATGGCAGCGCTTATTCTCAACAAAAGCTTCCAGGGGCAGGGGATTCTGCGCGGTCTGTTTCTGTTCCCCTATGTGGCTCCGGTGATTGCGGTGGCCTTCACCTGGGTGACCCTGCTTGATCCTTTCTCCGGGTCCTTCAATGCGCTTCTGGTGCAGATGGAGCTGATCTCTGCGCCGATCAACTTCTTTGGCGACCGTCCTTTGGCGCTGATTTCGGTGACGATTTTCGAGATCTGGCGCTATTTCCCGCTGTCGTTCCTGTTCATTCTTGCGCGCATGCAATCGATCGATACGGATATGTATGAGGCCGCGGATATGGATGGGGCCTCACCTTTCCAGAAATTCTACTATCTCTCCCTGCCGCAATTGATGGGCATTCTGTCGGTCCTGTTCCTGCTGCGTTTCATCTGGACGTTCAACAAGTTCGACGACATTTTTCTGCTCACCGGCGGCAATGCGGGGACGCGAACCCTGACGGTGAATGTCTATGAGCAGGCCTTTGCGATTTCCAACATTGGCGCGGGTGCAGCCGTCGCCGTGGTGATCTTTGCCTGTCTGTTGGCCTTCTCCTTCTTCTTCTTCCGTTTCATGAGCCGGGAGGAAGGACTATGAAACACGGATTGTTTGTTGCTCCGGTGCTGGGCGCCTTGTGGAGCCTCACCATCATTGTCTGCCTGACCATTCTGCTGGCCTTCTCCACTGGCCTGCCGGTGCGGCCTATCTGGCTGGTGTCCTTGCTGCAAGGGGTGGCGATCGGTGGCATTGCGCTTTATGTCGGGCATCGCCTGCTGGGTGTCGGGCTTGCTCTGATCGTCATTCTGGCAACGAGCCTGATGCAGCCCTTTGCCATACCGCTTGATCAGAGCCCGGTGGCACAAGGGTTGGGCCTGTTGGTGCTGGCAGCCGGTTTGTATTTGCCGCTTCGGGTCATGCTGGGGCATCTGCCAGCCGCCGCGCTCAATCGGCACCAATTCGAGGATGCCATCGTTCGCTTCCTTACCGGTTTTGGCTATGTCTTCTTCACTGCGGTCGTGATTGTGCCCTTCTATGTGATGGTGATGACGTCCCTCAAGGGCCAGCAGGCTTTGCTGCTCAATCCGCTCGATTTCTCTATTGAGTGGGACAAGGGCTGGGATCTGTTCCGCTCCTATTCCGAGTTGTTCACCGACTATAATTTCGCCAGCTATCTGTTCACCTCGATACTGATCTCCATCATGACGGTGCTGGTGACGCTGCTCTTCAGTGTGCCGGGGGCCTATGCGGTGGCGCGGCTGCGCTTTCGTGGGCAGGCCATGATGTCCCGTTCGATCCTGCTGATCTATATGGTGCCGATGATCGTGCTGGCGCTGCCGATCTATGTCGGCTTCTCGATGTTCGGTCTGCGTAATTCGTTGTTTGGTCTGCTTTTAATCTATCCGGTGACGACCATTCCGGTGGCGCTTTACATGCTGCAAGGCTATTTCCGCGGTCTTCCGGCCGAGGTGGAGGAGGCAGGCCTGATGGACGGTCTCAGCCGTCTTGGGGTGATCCTCAAAATCACTCTGCCTCTGTCTCTGCCAGCCCTTGCCTCGGTGTCGCTTTATGTCTTCATGATTGCGTGGAACGAGTTTCTGCTCGCCTTCATGCTGCTTGATGACCCTTCCAAATTCACTCTGACGCGGGGCGTCTCCATGCTCAACTCGTCAGAAGTGCCGCGCCAGCATTTGATGGCAGGTGCGGTGATCGCCACGCTCCCCATCATGGTGCTGTTTCTCGGCCTTGAACGCTTCATGACCAAAGGCCTGACCGCAGGCTCTGTTAAAGGATAAGATGATGACGACACTTTCCCTCTCCGATCAGGCCATTGCCATTCTGCGTGGCAATGATCGCGGCGGCTATACGGTTCCAACCGAAGGGCTCTACCCTTATCAATGGAACTGGGACAGTGCCTTTGCGGCCTATGGCTTTGCCGAATTCGATCTGCCGCGTGCATGGCAGGAAATCGAAACGCTTTTCTCTGGCCAGTGGCAGAATGGTATGGTGCCTCATATCCTGTTTCACCAGAAAGACGATGGCTATTTTCCCGGTCCCGACGTCTGGGGCACGGACAAGTGTTCGGGCAATGCTGTGTCCTCGTCGGGCATCAGCCAGCCACCGGTGGCAGCGACCTTCACGCGGGCCTTGTTTGAAAAGGACATCGCGTTTGGCAAGGAGAAGCTTGAGGCTCTGTTTGACAAATTTGTTGCATGGCATGGCTGGTTCATGCGTCATCGCGGCGAAAGCGGGGCAATCTGTGTAACCCATCCGTGGGAATCGGGGCGCGACAATGCCGCCGACTGGGATGCGGCAATGGCCAATGTCGATGCCAGCAATGTCGGTGACTATACAAGGCGCGACACGTCTCACGTCAATCCGGAGATGCGCCCAACCAAGCGGGATTATGACGTCTATCTGTCGATCCTCTATTTCGCTCGTGACAATGGTTGGGACGAACAGCGGATTCTGGATGATGGCCTGTTCCGTGTGGCAGACCCGACCCTCACCTTCACCCTGTTGCGGGCCAACCGCGATTTGAAATGGATGGGTGAGCAACTGGGCCGCGACGTGTCCGAGATTGATGGCTGGATCGTGGCGCTCGAAGAGGGCGTGAAGAGCCTCTGGAACGAGGATATTGGCTGCTATGATGCCAAGGATCTGCGTACCGGACTGTTTGCGGGCAATGTCACGTCGGCGGCGTTTCTGTGCTGGTATGCGGGGATTGATGACAAGCGCATGCTGCCACATCTGGAGCGCTTCCTGATCGCTTCCCCCCATGCAGTGGCGAGCCTTGATCCGACCAGCCCACATTATAATCCCAAGCGCTATTGGCGCGGTCCGGTCTGGGTGATTGTCAATACACTGATTGGCATCGGGCTTGAGGATGCTGGCTATCGGTCAGAGGCCGAGCGGATTCGCTCCGATTGTGCGCGGCTGATTGAAGGCGGCGGCTTTGCTGAATATTTTGACCCGGAAGATGGCACGCCTGCGGGCGGGGGTGTCT